>CAYOYU010000053.1:0-13781 GCA_964408265.1 uncultured Syntrophorhabdaceae bacterium | reverse complement strand
TTAGACCGTATTTCGTTTAGAAAACCTTTCGATTCTGCTACAATGATTGCCACAAAGGAGTTTTCAATAAAGTCGCATGGTGTGAGTCTCTAACAAAGGGGGTAAGATATGGCGTTCCGCGCGGGTCGATGGATTGTTGTAGCATTTGTTATCGCCCTCATCTACACAATAACAAAGACTTCAGGGATATACGCAGATCTTGCTTTCTTCAAGGAAACGGGCTATGAACCCCTCTTCCTGAAGGTCCTGTCAGCCCAGGTCCTCTCCGGTATCATTTTCGGCGTAATCGCATTCCTCTTCATTGCAGTCAACGCCTTCATTGCCTCCACCGTTGCCGTCCCCGTAATCGACATCAGATTCATGGGGCAGGTGCGGATTCCCGTGGACCCCACCAGGATCAACTCCGTGGTAAAATTCTTTGGGCTCTTCGTCGCTCTTGTGGGCGGTATCCTGGGCGGCCTCTGGGGCAGCAGCCTCTGGCAGGTGGCGCTCTCCTTCATGAACACCGCCGCCACAGGCAAGAAAGATCCCATTTTCGGATATGACCTGGGTTTCTACTTTTTTCAGTTGCCCCTCTATGAGGCCCTGAACGCTTACGCCGGCACGATTATTTTCTTCACTCTCCTCCTCGTTGCTGCCGGCTATGCGGTCCGCGGCGGATTCCTCCTCGTCGGCGGGGGAATCTCCTTCGTAAGAAGAGCGAAGATGCATCTCATCTTCCTCGCCGCCGTCTTCTTCCTGCGCCTTGCCTTCAGCTTCTACCTGGACAGGTTCGACATCCTCTATTCCCACCACAACGTTCTGACCGGTGCCGGGTACGCCGACATTCATGCGAGGCTCCTCGTCTTGAACCTCCTCATCCCTCTTTCGCTGATAGGTGGTGCATTTTTCGTCTATGCTCTTTTCAAGGAACGCATCCGCATGGCCCTCTATCCCGTTGCCGGTCTCTTCGTCGTCTTTATCCTCGGCGTGGTCATCTACCCGGGCCTGCTCCAGAGCCTCCAGGTGACCCCCAACGAACAGGCGGTTGAAGAACCCTACATCCGCCACCATATAGCGCTCACCAAGTATGGCTATAACCTCGACAAGGTCCAGATGATACCCTTTGACGTCTCCTTCAACCTGACCTCAAAGGACATCTCCAAGAACAACGCTACCATCGAGAACGTGAGGCTCTGGGATGAAGCACCGCTTTTGAAGACCTACGCCCAGCTCCAGCAGATACGGACCTACTACAAGTTCCAGGGCATCGATACAGACCGCTACACCATCAACGGGGAATACCGGCAGGTCATGCTCTCGGCCCGCGAGCTCTCCTACAATGATCTCCCCAGCAAATCCTGGATCAACGAAAAGTTCGTCTTCACCCACGGCAACGGCCTTGTCATGGGCCCCGTAAACAAGATATCCAAGGAAGGGCTGCCGGAGTTCATTATCAAGGATATCCCGCCATCCTCCACGTCGAACGTGAAGATCACCAAACCGGAGATATATTTCGGTGAACTCACCGGCGACTACATCATCGTAAACACCAAGATCCCCGAGTTCAGCTACCCCACGGCAGAGGGGAACATCTACACCACCTACAAGGGATCCGGAGGGGTCCGCCTGGACGCTCTCTGGAAGCGGGTCCTCTTTGCATCACACTTTCAGACGGCCAAGATCGTTCTCTCCTCGGAGATCACCCCCGAAAGCAGGATCATCTACAACAGGAGCATCGTGGAGAGGATCCATAAGATCGCACCCTTTTTGACCATCGATTCCGACCCCTATGCGGTGGTAGGAGATGACGGCAGGATCTTCTGGATCGTCGATGCCTGCACCACATCGGACCTGCTGCCTTACTCGAAACAACTCAAGAACGGCATCAACTACATGAGGAATTCGGTGAAGGTCATCATCGACGCCTACAACGGCAAGACAGACTTCTACGTCACCGACCCCGATGATGTAATAATACAGGTCTACAGCGCCATATTTCCCGGCACCTTCAAAGCCGTCTCCCAGATGCCCAAAGACCTGCGGAAGCACATCAGGTATCCCAGGGACCTCTTCCGGATTCAGACAGCCATGTACGCCACCTTCCATATGAACGACCCCAAGGTCTTCTACAACAAGGAAGACCTCTGGGAGGTCCCGGTCCGTGCCGAAAAACCGATGGATGCCAATTACATGATCATGAAACTTCCCGATGAGAAACGGGAGGAATTCGTCCTTCTCGCACCCTACACACCCGCCAAGAGGGACAACCTTGCGGCCTGGTTCGCGGCGCGGTGCGATGACCCCAACTACGGCAAGCTCCTGGTCTTCACTTTTCCCAGGGACCGCCTCGTCTACGGGCCGAGGCAGATAGACGCCAGGATAGACCAGAATTCCTACATCTCCCAGCAGCTTACGCTCTGGAACCAGCGGGGTTCCCACGTGATCAGGGGAAAGCTCCTCATTATCCCCGTTGAGAAATCGCTCCTCTATATCCAGCCCCTCTACCTGGCAGCCGACGACAAGGGCGGCCTCCCCGAATTGCGCAGGGTAATCGTGACCTATGAAAATGACGTGGTCATGGAAGAGAACCTGGAACAGGCCCTCTCGTCTCTCTTCGGCAGCAGGAAGGCGGCGCCTCCTGTGCTGACCCCAGCAGGGACCCAGGCCCCGGCGCAGAAATCCTCAATCCAGGACCTCGCAAAAGAGGCGGCCCAGATCTTTGAGCGTGCCAGGACCATGCAGAAACAGGGTGATTGGGCAGGCTACGGCGAACAACTCAAGAAGCTGGAGCAGGTCCTGAAACAGATGACGGGCAGCAAATAGTGTCGACCGGTGATCAGGCAAATGGTCTCATTTCTTCCGAATATTTTTTCTATTACCCTTTTACAAACACCGCCACGAGATACTACAATATCCTCTATCCACTCAAAGGGGTAAGGGAGACAGGTCATGAAAGATACAAAGAGTACTTCACCATTTTATGCACGGACTCTGGAGGTACTGAAGAAATCATGGCTCTTTCACGAATTCGACTTCCGCACGCTCCAGGAAATGCTCCGCTCCTTTCAGGCAGAGGCATGGCCGAAAGACTCCATCGTCATGCTCCCCGAACAGACCATACAGACATTCTACGTTCTCATTTCAGGCCGGGTGAAGGTAACCCGTTCCAATCCCCGCACCCATAAGGAACTGAGCATTTTTGTCCTCGAACCGGGGGACGGGTTTGACGTGGTACCCCTCCTGGACGGCATGAAGCATGACGTCATAGTCACCGCCATAGATGAACTCGAAGTAATATCAGTGCCTGTGGCCAAGATACACCAGTGGATGGACGAACACCCCCAGTTCAACAAGACCTTTCTTCCCTATATAGGCAAACAGTTGCGGGCACTCACCGACCTGGCCTCGGACCTGGCCCTCCACGACACGGGCACACGGCTCCTCAAATTATTTCTCCGGCATACTGTCGAGAGCAATCCCCATGCGAGTTTGAAGCTCATACATGACTTCTCTCACGAGGAACTGGCAAACATGATCGGCACGGTCAGAGAGGTAGTGAACCGGTATCTCCACAATCTCAGGAAGGAAGGAATCGTCGTCACCCACGATGGCCGCGTTGAGATAAAGGATCTTCACGGACTCGTGGAAAAGATAGAGACACATATGGCTCCGGCCTATCCCAGGGCCGGTTAGTAAAGATGTCGACTCGGCCGGGAGTCCCGCTAGGACCTCCCGATTGGGCCAATTACCTGTCACAGGAGGATCACATCATGGAACAGAGAACCCTTTGGTCATGGCGGTTTCTGTTGACAGCCATTGCGGTGTGCATTCTTGCAACCGTTACGGCATCCCCAGCCGCACACTCGGCCGGCATCTTCACCAACGAAAACCCTGACACGGTCCTGAGCAACCCTACCGGCGGCAACCCTCAGTTCACCCTCTCCGGCCTTACGCAGATCGATTCCATACGAACCTACCATTACAACAACCGCAGGCCCGGCAGCCCCGGTCAAATCTGGTTTGAGGGAGGACCGAACAGGGCAAAATACGGGCCATGGCAGGCAACGCTCCAGTCGAAATACTACTTCTCGGTTCAACCAAAAATCATTCTGCCGGCGGGGACCTACAGCGTCTTTGACTCCAACGGAGCCACCTGGTCCCACAACAAGGCTTCCAAGTCCCAGGGGTTCGTCAGTATTGAGGGCACTCCGGTAAACCTGAACGCATCGCCCACCTTCGACCACGTGAAAGGCGAGGTGAGATCCATGTTCCATGCGGACCGGCCTGCCGCCATCGCCACCCTCCCGGACTCCAGGAAGGGTCCCGTGGAAGCCTATTTCGGCCTTCGCCCGCAGCCAAAGCTGGTCATCGACAAGACCTCCGTGAGCATAAGAGCCAATGAGACATTCGCCTTGCAGGTACTCAACCCTTTGCCCGGAATGAGGTATGATTGCCTTTATCCTGATAACTCAAGAAACAGCTTCAATATACCCGGCGGTCCGGTTCACCCTACGCAAATGGTCGCCAATCATGTCGTCCACTATACCAACGGTCAACCTGGACAAGTAACCTTCAGACTCTTTGAGTGGATGACGGGGTGGAACGAACTGCGAGATACGGGCAGCTCGGTCACCCTCACTCTCACACCCTGAGCAGATAGGCTGCAGACTCATGCCGGGAACCCGCCGTGACCTGCCCCTGTGGGTTTCCCGGCCTTTTAAGAATTCTGACCAAGCCATTGCAAATCTTCTCCACATCAGGTTAGATTGAGGCGTGCGCTATCCTGACTTAAAGGGCAGAGGCCTCCTCTTCCTCTTTCTCCTCTGGTTTCTCTGGTTCACCAACATGTGCGTCCGGCTCATATTCGCTCCGATTCTGCCGCTTCTCGAAGACGAGTTCGTGGTAACTCACGCCGCTGCGAGCAGCATCTTTGCCTTCCAGGCAATAGGGTACAGCATCTCCATGTTCATCTCGGGATTGTATGCAGGCAGGTTAGGCTACAAGAAATCGATACTCCTGTCACTGATGACATCGGCGGCGATCTCCTTTCTCGTTCCTTTCGTGACAAACTTTAAGATACTCTACCTCTTCGGTTTCATACTGGGCTTTTCCATCGGCTCTTACCTCCCTTCGGCCATACCCCTCATCACCGAGTATTTTGCCGAAAGGAACTGGGGCAAATCGATAGCTATCCACGACTCCGGGGCTCCCGTAGCTATATTCAGCCTTCCCCTTATCTGCCTTTTCCTCCTCCATTTCGCCGGCTGGAAAGGAATATTCATAGTATTCGCCTTTACCTGCCTCTTCGGAGCAATTATCTTCTACCTCGTATGTGATGAGCTGAAGGTAACACACCGGGAGAGCCGGGTCTTCAGGAATATCCTCAGGATCCCGGCTCTCTGGATTATGGGCGGGCTGTTCGTCGGCGCTGCAGGAGCCAATCTTGGCATCTACGCAATTATTCCCCTTTACCTCACCAAAGAATTGTCCCTGGACATCGGGTATGCAAACAGCATCCTCGGGATATCCCGTCTCGGGGGTATCGGGGTGGCTATCCTCGCGGGCGTTCTCGTGGACAGGATAAACCTGAGAGCAGTCCTCTTCGTCATGGTCCTCGTCTCCGGCATACTGACAGTCCTCATGGGCGTCGCTTCGCCGCAGCACATAGGCCTTTTTCTTTTCCTGCAGGCACTCTTCGTAACGGGTTTCTTTCCGGTGGGGCTTGTCACTATAGCAAGGATGTTTGACCGGGAGATGCGGAGCATGGCAACCGGTTTTATCCTCACCATGGCCATCATAATCGGTGTAGGCCTAATACCCTATCTCCTGGGCGTCTCCGGAGACCTCGTCAGTTTCCGCTTCGGTATCGTAATACTGGGAGTGCTGGTCTGTTTATCGAGCGCCATTACCTGGTCTTTGAAGAACCTCAAATAACGCCGCGGCTAACAATTCGATTCAGAGGTCCAATTCCTCGATCCTCTCCCTGAGCAGATCCAGCTCCGATTCTTCAAGAATGGGGCGGATCACGTTGCGGGAGCCGCGGAAGAACTGATATCTTCCCGTGACACGGTTCTTGCGGATGTTGCCCTTGCATGATGCGCCCTTGCGCACCTCGAACAGCCACCCGCCGGTCCGTGATATGGGCACATACTCGTATTTCGTCATCTTAAAGGACCCCTTGCCTTATATCGTCTTCCGGAGCGCATCGAGGAGCCGGTCCACGTTCTCCTTGCGGGCAGTGTGGCCCATGAGCCCTACCCTCCAGATCTTGCCTGCCAGAGGCCCCAGGCCTCCCCCGATTTCTATCTTGAATTCGCTGCGCAAACGTTTCCGAACAGCCAGTTCATCGACGCCTTCGGGAACCAGCACGGCATTGAGCATGGGAAGGCGGTAAGGCTCTTCCACGAGCATGCCCAGTCCCAGTTCCTTTAAGCCCGCCACCAGCGCCTTGTGGCTCTCCTGGTGCCGCCTAAAGACGTTTTCCAGCCCTTCTTCCAGGATCAGGAGCAACGCCTGATAGAGACCATAAAGCATATTGATGGGCGCCGTATGGTGATATACCCTGTTCTGCCCCCAGTAGTTGGCTATCATGGTGATATCGAGATACCAGTTTGGCACCTTCTTCTTCCGTCCGTTGAGCCTGGCCATAGCCTTCTCCGAGAAGGAGAGCGGTGCCAGCCCCGGAGGGCAGGAGAGGCATTTCTGGGTACCGCTGTAGAGGGCGTCTATGTGCCAGTCGTCCATGCGGACTTCGATACCCCCCAGGCCCGTCACCGTATCGACGAGGTAAATAGCGTCGCTGCCTTTCAGCAAAGTCCCTATTTCGGCCACCGGGTTCTGTACGCCCGTCGAAGTCTCGGCGTGGACCACGGCGACTATCCTGTAATCTTTCCGGCGTATCTCCCTTCCGACTGCCTCAGGTTTCACCGGCTTTCCCCATGGGAATTCCAGGACCTCCACATCGGCGCCGAGCCTCGTGGCCACGTCCTGCATTCTCATGCCGAAGACGCCGTTGAGCAGTATCAGCACCGGGTCGCCGGGCTCCACGAGATTGACGAAAGCCGCTTCCATTCCCGCCGATCCCGTTCCGGATATGGGGATTGTAAGGTTGTTTTTGGTGTTCATGATTGTCCGGAGCAGCTCTTTCAACTCCTCCGCGATCTCCAGGAAATAGGGATCAAGATGCCCCAGCGTTATCCTGCCCAGGGCCTTCAACACCTCGGGCGGGACACAGGAAGGGCCGGGTCCCATGAGCAGAATCTCTTCGATGCCGTCAAGCAGGTTCTTCACGAGTCACCCCCTTCTATTTCTTGTCCATCTCCAGGATTCCCGCGACTGCAAAATTGTCCCTCGCCATTTCGATAAGGGTAATCCGAACGGTCTCCGGTGCCACACCCAGCGACTGGACCACTACATCCGTTATTCCGGCAACGAGTTTTCTCTTCTGGTCAACGCTCCTTCCTTCAAGCAACTTCACATCGATCATAGGCATGGGGTCATCCTCCTTCTGCAAATATTCTTGTTACAATTTGAGAATCCTCGCTTCAATCCCCGTAAGAAAAACCCTTCTCCCTGAAGAGGCGCAAAACCGCCGCCACTGCCGTGGGGTCATAGATCTTTCCGCTTCCCTCTTCAAGTTCCGTAAGGACATAGGCAACGGGGAAGGCGGAGCGGTAAGAGCGATCGGACATCATGGCCTCCGCAACATCCGCCACAGTGAGAATCCGCGCTCCTAAAGGGATTTCCTCCCCTTTTAATCCCGATGGATAGCCTGACCCGTCGGACCGTTCGTGGTGACAGAGCACCATATCCCCTATATCCCATGGAAAGGGCACCTCTTTCAGCAACTCCCATCCGGCCCGGGGATGTGTCTTGAGCAGGAGAAGCTCCACGTAAGAGAGACGGGTGGGTCTAAGGAGGATATCCTCGGGTATGACCACTTCCCCTATGTCGTGAACCGCGCCCGCCACTGCCAATCCCTCTACCATCGATTCGGGCAGTTTCATCTCTGCCGCCAGGGCCGATGCAAGCCGGGAAACCCTGAGGTGATGCCTGCTTTTGGACGGATTCCTTAAACCTGCCATGCCTCCCATGGCGATAGCAAGGGGCAGGATAAGTCCGATTTCGCTGTGAGCCATCCTTTCTGCTCCTGTTCCAAGGCCATTGTGCACCATTTTCCCCGTCGCTTTCAACAAAAATCCTTCTTTTCCCGACCAGTCTTCCCTCGGGAAAACCGGAACCACCGGCAAAACAGGTCGCAAGCAGTATGATTGTCTCAACAAAATCTGGTATAATTGGACAGAAGATCGATACCCACATGTACAGAGAATATTTCGGTTTCTCACAGCAACCCTTTTCCATCGTCCCGGACCCGCGCTATTTTTACACAAGCCAGGTCCACCGGGAAGCACTGGCCCATCTGCTTTACGGGATCCAGAGCGATGGCGGCTTTGTGCTTCTCACCGGCGACGTGGGCACCGGGAAGACTACCGTCTGCCGCCGCCTCCTTGAGCTGATGCCTCAGGAGATGGAGGTGGCCTTCATACTGAATCCCAAGATGACTGCCGAGGAACTCCTCGCCTCGGTCTGCGACGAGTTTCGGATCTCCTATCCACCAGGGACGACGAGCGTCAAAGTCTTCGTCTCCCTCATCAACGACTTTCTCCTCGACGTTCACGGGAAAGGCCGCAAGGCAGTCCTTATCATCGAGGAGGCGCAGAACCTGAAGCCTGACGTCCTCGAACAGGTACGGCTTCTCACCAACCTGGAGACGAAGGAACATAAACTTCTCCAGATAATCCTGCTCGGGCAGCCCGAACTGAGAGACCTCCTGAACCGGCCGGAACTCCTCCAGCTTTCACAGCGCATCACCGCGAGATACCATCTGGGTCCGCTCTCCCAGGAAGATGTTCAATCATACGTGAACCACCGCCTCTCCATTGCGGGCCACAGCAGGGGCCACATCTTTCCCCCTTCCACGATGAAGAAGCTCTTTCGCCTGAGCAAGGGAGTGCCCCGGCTCATCAATGTTATATGTGACAGGGCCTTGCTCGGTGCCTACGTGGAAGGGAAAGACCAGGTGGACCTGCGGACGCTTGCCAAGGCAGCCCGGGAGGTAACAGGGAAGACCAGGTTCCAGGGTCGGGAGAAGGTCATCTACCAGGCGGCAGCAGGGGCGCTCCTCCTCCTGGTTGTCGTGGTCTTTGCCTCCATTTACTACGCCCAGAGGGATCCCGGGCTTCAGGCAGCCGGCGTCCGTACTGCTCCTCACGAATCGGCGGACAAGACCGTGCGAGCGGCAGTTAAAGAGGCCGCTCTCGACAGGCCCGCCGAGCAAAGCGACGACTCCATGAGAAAGATGGCCTACACGGCCCTCTTCAGGGAATGGCACGTTGAATACCGCGGGGATGACTCCCGGGACGTCTGCTCGCAGGCCGCTGCCCAGGGTTTGAGGTGTCTTAAGGGCAAAGGCAGCGTGAGCCATCTGAAACAGATGAACAGGCCTGCCGTGCTGCGGGTGGTGGACGGGAAGAACAGGGAGTATCCGGCCACTCTCATTTCTCTTAAAGGGGACGCGGCAAAGGTTGTAGTAGGAAACGAGACAAAAAGCGTGGATCTCAAAGAGATAACGGAATGGTGGTCCGGTGATTATCTCCTTCTCTGGAAGGCCCCTCCGGAGTACAGGGAAGAGTTGAGGCCCGGCGGGCGAGGACCTATAGTGGCATGGGTTGACAAACAGTTGTCGCTCAGCCTGGTAAAACAGGTAAAGCGGCTGCAGCTTTCCTCGGGGCTTATCCCCGACGGAGTCATAGGTCCCAGGACAATCATGTCCCTCAACGCGGCCGCAAGGGCCAAAGAACCCCTTCTCCTTGACGGGAAGACAGGAAGCGGCGGGTAGCTATGTCCTATATCCTTGAAGCTCTGAAGAAAGTAGAGGAAAAGAGGGAACAGGAAAAGCAGCAGATCATATTTGGCGGCCCGGGACGCTCTGCACCCAGTGGAAAGAAGCATTCCTACTGGCCCTACCTCCT
The DNA here is from genome assembly GCA_964408265.1 of uncultured Syntrophorhabdaceae bacterium. GTDB lineage: Bacteria > Desulfobacterota > Syntrophorhabdia > Syntrophorhabdales > Syntrophorhabdaceae > CAYOYU01. The sequence continues at coordinate 3,768 of CAYOYU010000053.1, read as the reverse complement.
CGGCGCAGCACTGCTCTGCAACGTGGTTCTCCTCATATGGCTCATGGGAATCTGGCGTTCGGAACCGCAGGATGTCACCGCCGGAGCAACCGCCGAACCGGCCAAGGTTGTCCGGCAATTGCCCCCTGCGGAGAAGCTGCCATCTCCGGTAGTCCAGCAACCCGCAAAGGCCCTGCCCGTGCAGTCGACACAGAGCCAGGCCGCTCCTAGAGTGGAAGCCAGGGAAGTTCCCAGGCAGGCTGTTCCTGAAAAGCCGCCGGCGAAGACCGCGGAAAAGGAGCCGAGGCCTGCAGCAGAACCAACTCCACAGAAAGTGCCTCCGCCGCCCCAGCCACAGAGACTCTACAGGTACAGTGAACTTCCCGGATCACTCAAAAGTTCTCTCCCCGACTTCAAGATATCCGGCCACGCCTATAGTCCCGACCGGTACACACGCGTGGCGCGGGTGAATGACGTGATCGTGCAGGAGGGGGTCGAGCTGGCACCCGGCCTCAAGGTGGAGGAGATAACGGTGGATGGTATTATTTTCAGTTCCCAGGGCTACCGCTTCCTGGTTGCTACGACAGGAGCCAGGTAGATTCTCTTTCCCTTGAAAAAACTGCGTGATGACGGTACTGTAATATTCCCGGCATTTGAACACTATCCGACTTGATGAGGGAGACGATCATGGAAGAGAAGATCGCGCAGATTGCCAAATGGATTATGGAAGCAAAGAGGACTGTTGTTTTCGTCGGCGCAGGATTGAGCACAGAGTCGGGAATCCCTGACTTCAGGAGCCCCGGGGGCGTCTGGGACAAGTATGACCCCGAAGATTTCTATTTCCACAACTTCCTCTCCAAGGAGTCTGCCAGAGAGAAATACTGGCAGATGGCAACAGAGATGTACGACGCCATGAAGGACGCACAGCCCAATGCAGGCCACCTGGCCATTTCGGCCCTGGAGAAACTTGGCAAACTGGACTGTCTCATCACCCAGAACATCGACGGCCTTCATTTCAAGGCAGGAAATTCGCCGGAAAGGGTGTTGGAACTCCACGGAACGGCCATGCACGTCTCCTGCCTGAAATGCCGGAAACGATACGAAAGAGGCCCCATACAGGAGAGGGTTGCCTCCGGCGACAAGGCACCCCGGTGCGATGAATGCAGCGGCCTTCTCAAACCGGCGACCATCTCCTTCGGCCAGGCAATGCCCGAAAGGGAGACAGCGGAAGCCTACCAGCGGTCGGAAAACTGCAACCTCTTCATCGTCATCGGTTCCTCCCTTGTCGTCCACCCTGCCGCATATATGCCGGTAGTTGCCAAGGAGAACGGTGCCAGGCTGGTCATTATCAACCGTGATGAAACTGCCTGCGACAGTCTCGCCGATATCGTGGTGCACGGTCCGGCGGGCCCCACCATGAAAGCCATTCTGGATGTTGTCGAGGGAAGGTAGTTTGTATACATTGTCCCCCGCTGCAGAAACAGTTTCTGCAAAATCCAGGAATCGCAGTAAAAAAAGTGATGACGCCGCTTCGCAAGTGTCTGAGCATCAAAACTGAAAATTCGGAATCACTGCAGCTTCAGCTCAATTTGGGCCAAACCGGGTCACATAATTCGTGAGATCAGCCCCGGTGTCGTGGCATCAGATCACAGAAACCTGACCGGGCACGACCTTTCATTTACAAGTCTTTACGGCTACCACCCAAAGAAGGCCGGCGATTACCGCATGAGAGTTATCACCTGGAAAGGGGCGTCACTCGTCGGCGTCGAACAAGGAGATTCACATTAGCCTTTTCGAAGCCCGCCCTCCACGCTCATTAGCGGCCGTGCCCTGGGCAATAGAGGGGATCCCGTTGACAAAAAGATACTCCACTCCAGTCGAATATTGGTGGGGTTTATTATACGTTGCGTGGTCCGCAAACTTTTGCAGGTTTATCACTGCGATATCGGCAAGATATCCCACGGCAAGCCTCCCCCTGTCTTTCATCCTGTACTTGTCGGCAGGCAGCGAAGTCATTGCCCTGATTAGGGCGGGCATGTCCAGAAGCTTTTCGTCCATAGCAAACTTCCTGAACATTCTTGGGTACGCGCCGTAGCATCGCGGATGTGGTTTTCCAACGTCCTTGATATTTGTCCAGCCGTCCGAACTTGGAAATACAAAATCCGTAGACATCAGAAATTCTCTTACGTTCCGAAAGTCTTGATCGTTCATAATAGCTTGCGGGGCGTCATTGGAACAGACGATTTCCACGTACAGGTCGGAAGGGGCTTTCTTCTCCAGATCCGCTATTTCCTTTATAGTCTTCCCTTCATAGTGCTGCCTTTCGGGATATATGATAATCGTGGTCCTCTCAGGCCCAAGGTATTTGAAGGTTTCTTCAACAGCCTTCTTAAGCTCCGCCCTGCCTTTGGCACCTTTATATTCCTCCTTGATGCCTTTGTCTGTTTTGTATTTCGCGGGGGTGAGCATAGTGAGCCAGGTAACGCCAGCATCGTAGGGATAGGCGTCGGCGGTAATGTCTACGCCTCCGGCCCGTGCCTTGGCAATCAATTCGATCATCGGTCTGGCCGTCATGTTATTGATCGGTTCATTGATCTGGATGTGTGAGATCTGAACCGGGACGTTCGCCCTTTTACCGACCTCTATTGCCTCTTTCAGCGCTTCGATCACCCCGATCCGCCCATTGTCATAGGTCTTCCCCGTCAGATCCCTGACATGGGACACGTACACTCCGTTATATTGTTTGATTATCTTTGCCAGTTCGATAAGTTCTGCCGTGTCCGTGAGCGCACCAGGCGCGTACTCCAGACCGGTTGACATACCTACCGCACCCTTTTCCATTTCTTCGGCAACCCTTCTTTGCATTGCCACAAGTTGTTGCGGGGTGAGCTTCTGTGGTTGATTATCGCCGAACAGTTCCTCTCTTATGGCCCCATGCGGGGCCAGATGGTATACATTGCTGCCGAATTTCACTTTGTTAAGGATATCAAAGAACTCATTCGTATTTGTGTAACCAAAGCCACAGTTCCCGGTAACAATGGTGGTTACGCCCTGGTAGACATAGCTGTGATTCCCAACGAGGCTGGGTATGTTGGAAGCCTTGGTTACTACGTCCTTCCCGAGACGCTGGAAGGAGAGGTCACCGTGATTGTGAACATCGATAAAACCAGGCGTTATGATCAAGCCCGTGGCATCAACAATCTGTACACCTTCACCCAGGCTGCCACCGATGGCTGCTATCCTGTCACCACGAATCCCGATGTCGGCAATCCTGGGCTTTGCCAGAGTGCCGTCATAGACCATCCCGTTCCGGATTACGACATCATACCTGCTGCTGCCCGAGCCGTGTGTGACACGGGGATCTAACAGAAGAGTGGCACCTGCGATCACTGCACCTTTTAGAAAATCACGTCGCGTAATCATACCGATTCACCTCCATATCAAGGGGTGTCGCCCTTGCATCTACCTCCTCCCGACTACCTCTACCCTGTGTGTGCCAATAGAATCTCCCGACTAGGTGCCAACAAAACAATCAAGAATACCGTGCGTTAACGATGCATCATGCGAAGTTGCTGTTCCGACTAACGCTGCGGCTTAGAGTCCGGTTTATAGGTGCCTTATCCAAGTATACCGGGGGGCGAGAAAACCGCAAGGGGTATTTATTGCCACATGGAAGGGAGCCCAGGTGGTAAAGGCTGAGAAACAACTGTACAGGAAGTTGGCGATTATCGAGAACACCTGCTAATGCATTTTTTCGATGGTTCAGCATTTCTGCGAAATACCATGTGT
>CAYOYU010000052.1:21866-22634 GCA_964408265.1 uncultured Syntrophorhabdaceae bacterium | reverse complement strand
GCTGGGACCATTTAAGTTTCCTGCCCGTCACGCAGCATCCCCCCACCCTGAACCGCAATCGTTGCCACAGCAACGGACAGCAGGAAGATGCCTTGTTTCACGTCAGCCGGAATGTCTGGAGCCTAATGCAGGGAAAATTGAGCAAATAGCAGGTTGCAAAAGTTACCGATGTCTTACGAGCCGGTCTCCCTTATACCTTGAATCTGCCGATGATGCTGTTCAGTTCCTCAACGAGCGTCTGCAGCTGCGCTGCTAACTGCGCGTTGTGCTCGGTACCGGAGGAGGTGTGCATGATTGAAACCTTTATGTTTTCGATGTTCTTGCTTATTTCCTCGGAGACGGTGGACTGCTGGGACGAGGCGCCTGCGATATGGCCGACCATACCCATCACCGAATCGGCTACGGTGACGATTTCGGTCAGGGCGCTCTTGGCTTCGTATATTCTGTCCTTGCTTTCCAGCACTTCCCGTTTGCTCTTCTCCATGGAGTTGACGGCATTGACGGTACCGTTCTTGATGGATATGACCATCTTTGCAATGTCCTTCGTTGCGGTACCTGTCTTCTCGGCAAGCTTTCTCACTTCGTCAGCCACCACCGCAAAGCCGCGTCCCGCGTTTCCAGCACGAGCGGCTTCTATGGCAGCGTTCAATGCGAGGAGGTTGGTCTGGTCAGCGATATCTTCTATGACCTTTACTATCTGGTCGATCAGGTCCGACAGTTTTCCCAGTTCATTTACCGCGCTCGAAGAGTTTGCTACCGTAGTGACGA
>CAYOYU010000052.1:15652-21790 GCA_964408265.1 uncultured Syntrophorhabdaceae bacterium | reverse complement strand
TGTCCATGATATCCATGTTCTCCGCGGTCTTCTGTTCGCCCCTCTTGGCAATCTCGGAAGACCTGTCAGCTTCGCCCCTTGTCAGTTGGGCATTCTTCGCCACCTCGAGGATGCTGGCGGTCATCTCCTCCACAGCGGTCGCGACCTCTACGGTGTTATTCGTCTGAGCCGAGATGACATCCTTCATCTCCTCAGTCTTTGCGCAGAGTTCGTTAGCCGAATGGGACACCCTGACCGAATTCTCCCTTACCTTCACGACAATTTCCTGTATCTTGTCGGTAAACTTATTGAACTTCTTCGCGAGTACCTCAAATTCGTCCTGTGACTCAATTCTGGCAATCCTCTTGGTCAGGTCTCCGTCCCCTTCCGCTATGTCCGTGATAAAAGATGTCACCTTCTTCAAGGGTTTGATCACTTTTCTGGATACGAAGAGATAAGCAAGAGGGATGACGAGGCAGAGAATAAGGAGGCTGATGACAACTCCGCCAAAGATAAACGACCTGATCTTCTTGTTGATAACCCCTCTTTCGACGGCAATATGAATGAATCCGGGATTATCCTTATCGTCCTTTATGGGGTACGTCTTGTCTATTACATCGCCTTGCCGTTTGTATGGGGAGCCGATCAGCTGCTGGTCCGTGTGGTAGTGAACCGTCCCGGTGGTGTCGGTTACCGCCACATAGGCCACGTCCTTGTCAGAACTCTTCGCCTTCTCACATTCTCTTCCGATCCAACTGGTGATTACCCCGCTGCTTCCGAATTCGCCGCTTCTCAGCACATCAGCGATCGATTTGGTTACACTCTGGGCCGAGGCGTTTATCTTTGCCCCCACGGCCTCACTGTAATACCTTGAAAAGTTGTAGACATTTACAGCGACGCAGAGTACAGCAGTCAGAACCACTGGAAGAATGATTGCCCCAATCAATCTTACCCGAACGCTTTTCCAACGCTTCATAACTGCCCCCCCATTTTGAAGCTCTGTAGACGTCAAACCCTTTGAGTTTTAATCATCTACTATTGCTTGTTTATCGGCATGAACAGAGAAAAACTTTACGGGGTTATCATTCCCCCGAGGCCGGAGACCGGTTCCTGCCAGGTTGATAAATCGGGCTATCGATGATTCCGGGATGGATGAGTAAAGGAATAGCGGTACGTTTCTTTACCGCCCGCCGAAACTGTCTCGAAACTGCAGCCCACGAGCCTGGCGGTATGTTTTAGGTAAAGCGCTTTGGAATCACGGAGAAGAAAGGGGTTTTCACCATTTTCCGGGGCGATGGAAAGGAAAACATCTTCACCCTCTCGTCCTGATTCCAGAATTGCCGAGCCTACCCCGGAGATGGCAAACTGCTCCAGAAGCGCCGTCACCATATCCTGCAGCATCGCCCTGTCGGCTGTGACCGCCACGTCTTCTTCGCACGGAAGAAAGGTCAATTGGATGGTTGAAAAGAGGGGTGTCTGAGCGATACGCCTGGTAAGTTCGTCGAGAAAGGCCCCGTCGTCATCAAGGGTCTCAAATATCCTCTCATTCTCCAGCGGATCTTTCCTGATCCTCGAAAGCATCTCAGCCACCGCATCGTTGAGGTCAAAGTGAGTCTCCAGATCCTTATATTCAATTCCGTATACCACGTTGACGAAATCAGAAAGGAGATTCTTGATCCTTCTGATAAAATAGGGATCAAAGAGGGCTGAGACCTTTTCAGGTTCGAAAATCTTCTCGATATTTCTCGAGAAGTGAACCGCTTTCGAAATTAGCGGCGCCCCCTTCTTGATCTTGAGCTCGGCGATGAAACCGTGAAACTCCTCAATAATCCTGTCGACCCCATCGACGTCTATCAGGTTCATCACCGTCTCTGCCTGTTCCTCTTCCTCCAGCATTTCCAGGTAGTATGATACCTTTAGCAAGCGGCCGGCTATGATGGAGAAGATGGTGCTCGCCTCCTCGAGAAGAAGAATGGCATATTCCGAGACATAGAGCGAACGCTCCCTGTTGAACAGCGCAAGTCCTCTCAGTTGAAAAGCATCTCTTTCACTGTCCTGAAAAATCTTTTCGGCCTTGTCCACGGTAAGGACATTTCCGTGACCGGGCAGTACATGTGTAATTCCGTACTTCCTGATCCCTTCCATGGCTGTCCTGAGGGATCGCGTAAGGCTGACGTTGTCCCAGCCCGTCTTTCCGGCTATGCCCGGAGTCGCGGCAAGATGGAGGTCGCCGGTAAAAAGAAATGACCCTATCCGGCAACAGATACTGTCCGGGCTGTGGCCGGGTGTCTGAAATATATCTATGCTGTCTTCCCCGCCAACAGGTATCGAAATGACCTCGATAATCCGGCCATCTGCAAATTCAAGAAAACCTTCCTTAACGTCGAGGAGGTCTTTATCTCCCGGCCATCCCTGACCTGTATTGTCGAAAAGCCGAAAACGTGCAGAGCAAACGGGAAGCGTAGAACCATTCATGCTGGCAAGGGTCAGATCTGTGTCCCCTTTCTCTATTGCATCGGCACCTGCGGAATGACAAAGGAGCTTACCCTCCACCTCCTTGTCCATTAAACGGTCCACTGCCAGGCAATGATCTATATGGCAATGAGTGAGCAATATATAGACGGGACGGTCCAGGTCCTCCTTCAACCGTCGAACCACCGATCGTATTCGCTCTATCTGCTCGGGATCGGCCCCAGGGTCAATGATCATGATGAAGGATGGAAATTTGATGATAAACGAATTTGAACAGATCACGGAAGGCTTCCGTATGACGGGATATATCTCTATCCCTCCCGTTCCGGGTATGGGTGACCAGCCATCGACCTCCACACTGTTCTTGGCTCCTCTCATGCTTCCCATGGCACCTGCCCGTAGCGTCCGCATCTGCTAATTGATGTTTTTATCACGACTGAACGCAAGGTGACAAGAGTACAGGGTAAGTGCGGTGCGCTGAGGTTATGACCGACTAAGCTTCTACTGATTCAGGGCCCTGGGGCTCCGCTGAGAATCAATCTGCAAAAAGGTCTTCAGGGCATAAAGAGCTCGTCCCCGATGGCTCAACCTGTTCTTCTCCTCAACGGAAAGTTCGGCCAGATACTTGGCCGGCTCGCTGGCGTAAAAGACGGGATCGAATCCGAAGCCGCCCTCGCCCTGCCTGGCAAAACCGATGAAACCGCCAAGACGGCCATAGAAGATATGGCATCTCTCCTTCTCTGGCATGTAGAATGCGATATAGGCCTTAAAAGCCGCTGTTCTGCGCTCCCAGGGAATACCTTCCAACTCATTGAGGAGTCTGTCTATCCTCTCCCCATCCGAATTACCGTAGCGCGCTGAAAAAACGCCAGGGCTCCCGCCTAAGGCATCAACCTCGAGGCCGGAATCATCGGCGATGGTCGGCAGCCCGAACCGGTCCCCTATCTTCCTCGCCTTCTTAATGGCATTCTCCACGTAAAGAAGGCTCTCCTCATTCACCACAACCTTCTCGTCGAAATCATTCAGAGAATAGAACGCTTCGAACTGGTCCAGGAGAAGTGCCTTTATCTCTTTGAACTTACCAAGGTTTTCCGTGGCTATGATGACTTTTCCCATAGAGTCGGCCTCAGGTTCCGCGTTAACAGGCAGTCGAGAAAGGTTGGGCACCCCTCTTCATATCGCAGGAAAAAGCTGTCCCAGCACCACTTTCTGCTGTCTGGTTATCTCGGTTATACCTTTGAGTGCATACTGGTACATGAGGTCGAACTGTTCTTTGGTGAAGGGGTTCTTCTCGGCAGTGCCCTGTACCTCAATGAGCATACCTTTGCCCGTCATGACGAAATTCATGTCAACATCAGCCCTCGAATCCTCATCATAGGAGAGGTCGAGAACAACCTGGCCGTCCACGAGACCCACGCTGATGGCTGCCACGGAATCCCTGAGGGGAACCTTCTCCGTCGCTCCCCGCTTTCGCATACCCCAGAGCGCTTCCACGAGAGCCACGTATCCTCCGGTAATGCTTGCCGTCCTCGTGCCACCATCTGCCTGAATCACGTCACAGTCGACCCAGATAGTCCGTTCGCCGATGATGTCAAGATTTACCACAGACCGGAGAGCCCTGCCTATGAGTCTCTGGATCTCGTGGGTGCGCCCTCCCACTCTTCCCGATACCGACTCTCTCATGGACCTCGTCTGGGTCGACCTGGGAAGCATGGAGTATTCCGCGGTGAGCCATCCCCTGCCGGAGTTCCTTAAGAAAGGCGGCACCTTCTCTTCCACGCTGACGCCGCATATAACTTTCGTTTCCCCCATCTCTACAAGAACGGAGCCCTCGGGGTACTTCAGGAAATTCTTGGTAATTTTTAACTCTCTGATCTTGTCACTCGGTCTTCCGTTATTTCTCATGCCTTATACCTCTTTTTAAATATGATTCGAGACCTGAATAGAGGGCGTCCAGAATCTCTCCCGTCTTCTCCTGTCTGTGTTCAACACTCAGGAATATACCCGGCAGATCTATCCCCAGAAAAGGGAAGAGCGGTAGTTCCCGGACCCGTATCTTCGGTCCGAAAGAGGACGCCACCCTTTTTGCCGCCTCCCTCGAGGCAGCGCCATGTGTTGCCGGTACTTCGTCGATGGAGAGTATATTGCCCTTGCCCTTCTTTGCATCGGTCACCGCTACGATGACCGAATCCCTATCTCCAACGGCAAGGTCTACGACGAGAAAGAAGGATGCTTTCCCCCGGTTGACCCTGTTTGCCATCTCCACCTGTCTTTCTATACTGTCCGTACCATCGTAAAAGGTCACGGTCACCCCTTTTCCGTTAAAATATCTTTTTAGCTCTCCCCAGACTGCCGAATCCTTATCACCAAGCCGGCATATGGCTATCTCCTCTCCATAGGCGGAGAAGATAGGCACCACCAACAGTAACGCCGCCCAAAACCATTTCATCCCGCTTGCCTGCCTTAGGCCTTCTTCTCACTCAGCCGGCTGAACCGTACTGTTTTCGGGAAAGCCGTATAGTATACCCTTTTCCCTCTATTCCGTACATCTTCTTTATGAAGTGGTACAGCAGGTCGCGCTCGCCGGGCTCCTGTAGCTTCCTACGGCCGCCCCGTCCTGGCCGGACCACGCCCTGCTGTCGCTTTTCTGAACAGGAACCCGATGAACCAGATGATCAGGAAGAAAAGGGAAAGATAGAAGAAGATCCAGACGAAGAGACCAAGAATATGAAAAACAACCCAGAGAACGAGGAACAGGAGAAAAGCTGCGAAGCTGAGAAGGCATCCGGTAATCAAGATCAGGGAACCGGTAAAAAAATCTCTCAGAATATGGGCCATCAGTCTTGTCTTCTTTCTTCCTGTCCTGCAATCAGATTCGGAACTATCGCTTCTCCAATATATACCGTTCAAGGCTTACCGCTGCCAGAGCGCCATCTCCCACTGCCGTGGATATCTGCCGAAGGGATTTGCTCCTCACATCTCCCGCAGCGAAAAGACCTGGCGTCTCGGTTGCAAGATTCTCATCGGTCTTCACAAAGCCCGCACCATCCCTTTTTACGAGATCGCCCAGGAAAGAAGTATCCGGCCTGGCTCCGGCGTAGATGAAGACTCCGTCAACCTTCAGCTCGCTCTTCTCGTGGGTCGAAGTATCCTCAAGGATGATTGACTCCACCTGGTCCCGGCCTGTAATCTCAACAGGGATCTTGTTCCAGAGAAACTGGATCTTTTCCTGACTAAAAGCCCTTTCCTGGAGGATCTTCTGTGCCCTCAGGGTCTCCCGCCTGTGGATTACGTAGACCTTACCGGCAATATTGGCCAGACCCAGGGCCTCCTGGACTGCCGCATCACCCCCACCTATCACTGCCACCTGAAGCCCCCTGAAGAAGGATCCGTCGCATGTGGCACAGGTTGATACGCCTCTGCCCACCAGTTCCTGCTCTCCCTTGATGCCCAGTTTCATCGAGTCAGTACCGCTCGCCACGATAACTCCCGAAGACTCCAGAGTGACGTCCCCTAACCTCACGAAGAACCTCTCTCCCTTCCGAGAGACCTCATCCACTCCGGCAAACTCCCTCGTATCGAGGCCGAACCTCTTTGCCTGTTCAGCCATGCGTGCAACCAGGTCCCTGCTCGATACACCTTCCGGGAATCCTGGATAATTCTCAACATGTTCGTATTTTGTCGAGG
>CAYOYU010000052.1:12492-15642 GCA_964408265.1 uncultured Syntrophorhabdaceae bacterium | reverse complement strand
ATTTTGTCGGGGTTCCCCCAAGAATGATCTTCTCCAGCAGCACGGCATCCAATCCGGCGCGCTTGAGGTAAATGCCCGCCGTCAGCCCTGCCGGCCCCCCACCGATAATAAGTGAATCGTGAAACTCTCCCATCTGTACCTCCGAAAAAGATAAATCTCATTCTAAGCAATCCAATCCCAATATTCAACGGTTTTTCAGGGGCCTCACGCAGTTGCAGGTTGGACCCTGCGCCTGCCGCACTCGGCCCTGCAGTTTCTGCACGTGAGGGTGGAATTGTAACCTTCGTAGAAGCGTTCCGGGTACTTTCGGAACAGGAATTCCCATTGCACGAGAACCGCCACGGAGAGAAGGAGGATGCTCCATGTCCAGAAAGAGGGTATCCAGATAAAAGGCGAAAAGGCCATGAAATATCCCCAATTGTTGATCCTGCAGGTTTTGCAGCACTTGTTGCGGACAATCCACTTGAATGGGCACCAGACAGTAACGCAGAACTGGTCCATAAACACAAAGAACATCACCATATCGATAAGCCACATTTGGTTCCAGATACCATACCTGTGGGCAATACCGACACCGATGATCACGATTCCCCAGTAGAAAGCCGACTTCACCGCTCCGGAATCTATCTTCCTCGTGTAGGCAAGAAGCTTCTCTTCCTTTGATGGCGTGGGGTCACCGGCTTTTACGTAATGTCGCTGGAATATCTTTCCCGAAGAAACCTTTCTGTTCATGCCGGGCATGAGACGCTTCAGCAGGATGATAATGCAGAGAAGCCATAGAACATGGTATACCCTGAAGCCGAAAAGAGGAAAAGTGAAGAAGGCGATGAGAAGATCGGGTCGAAACCAGGCCAGCAGAATAGTCCCGAGGGAGACCACCCCTTTCCAGATGAGTTTTGTTATTCCGTGATCGTATTCTCCCATGCCACCCGGTCTCCGCGAAGGGACTGATTTGCTTCCGTACAGAGGGTACCGCCCTCTTAGACTAAGCGATTATGATGATTTCGTCAACACCCGCTACGACCCGACGGTAGCTGCAACCCCACTTTACTATTGACTTTTGCTCCTCCTTTAGCTTACTATAAGTAGTTTTTTTTAGACCAAGAGAGGGGAAAACCATGTACGCAATTATACAAAGCGGCGGTAAGCAGTACAGGATAGCTGAAGGAGCCACGGTAAAACTGGAAAAACTTTCAGCCGGTGAGGGCGAAGGCATCCGTATCGCCGAGGTGTTAGCGGTTAACGACGGGACCAGGACAGTGATTGGAGATCCTTACGTGGCAGGCGCATATATCGACGGCAAGATTGTCTCCCACGGCAGAGGAAAGAAGGTAATCGTCTTCAAGTACAAACGGAGAAAAGACTACAAGAAGAAGAACGGGCACCGCCAGCATTACACGGAATTGCTTGTTGAAAAGATACATCTGGAGGAATCCCATGGCGCATAAGAAGGCGGGCGGAAGCTCAAGAAACGGAAGAGACAGCAGCGGCCAGAGGCTCGGGGTCAAGAAATTCGGCGGCGAAAAGGTACGGGCCGGAAATATCATCATGCGGCAGCACGGCACCAAGATACACCCCGGCAAGAACGTGGGCCTGGGTCGTGACTATACACTGTTCGCTCTCATAGACGGCATCCTTAAGTTTGAAACCTCTGGCAACAGAAAAAGGGCACATGTCTACCCTTCTGAATGAAATTTGTCGATGAGGCGAGCATATATGTCAAGGCCGGAGATGGCGGACGCGGATGTGTGAGCTTCAGAAGGGCAAAATTTGTGCCCAAAGGGGGGCCTGACGGCGGCGACGGGGGCAAGGGCGGAGATGTAATCGTTGTCGGCAAGGGTAACCTTGGCAGTCTGCAGGACTTCAGATACAAGCGCATCTACAGAGCAGATAACGGCAAAAAAGGCAGTGGAAACAACAGGACGGGGGGCAACGGAACGGATATTCACATTTCCGTGCCTCTAGGCACCATCGTATATAATGAAGATGATGGGACAGTCCTGGCCGATGTTACATCGGCCGACAAGACCTTCATAATAGCACGGGGAGGCCGGGGAGGCCGGGGCAACTCCCGTTTCGCCACATCGACCCACCGCACGCCCATGGAGTATGATCCTGGCGAGCCGGGAGAGGAAAGGAAGCTGCACCTTGTTCTGAAGCTCCTCGCTGACGTAGGCATCGTAGGTCTCCCCAATGTGGGCAAATCGACACTTATCTCCCGGCTGACCAGTGCACACCCGCGCATAGGGGATTATCCCTTCACCACCCTTACCCCTTCGCTCGGGGTTCTCCATGGCACGCACGGGACCTTTGTCATAGCCGATATACCGGGCATCGTGGAGGGCGCCTCAACGGGGAAAGGTTTGGGAATCACGTTCCTGAAGCACGTTGAGAGAACCGGCATGCTGCTTTGGGTTCTTGATGTCTCGAGCGGTTCCCCTGCCGGGGACTTCGAAACGCTGGAACGTGAATTGCTCTCGTACAACAAGGATCTGCTCCTGCGGGAAAGGATTCTGGTGCTTAACAAGACCGATAAGGTTTCACCTGAAATGGTCCGGGAATGGACGGCTTTCTTTCAAGAGCGCGGTGAACAAGTGGCAACCGTAAGTGCCCTCACCGGGGAAGGGCTTGGCGAATTGGACAGTATATTGCGAAACCGGGTCGACACCAGGGCTAGAGATGAGTAGCACAAAAAGAGTAGTACTGAAAATAGGGACTTCCGTGCTTCTGGACAAGGAGAAGAGGATAAGCCCGGTGATGATGTGGAACCTGGCAAAGCAGGTGCGTGCGGTCAAGGACCTTGGCATCGAAGTGATAATGGTCTCCAGCGGGGCCATAGCCTGCGGCATGGAGATTCTCGGGTTGAAAAAAAAGCCTAAGGAGATCGAAAAGAGGCAGGCCCTCGCATCTCTCGGACAGGTGCTTCTGATGAAGATGTACATGGTGGAGTTTGCCAGGGAAGAGATTAAGGTGGGCCAGGTTCTTCTTACCCACGAAGACATCAAGAACAGAGAGCGGTGTCTCAATCTGATGAATACACTCAACTCACTGCTCTCCATGGACATAGTACCCATCATAAACGAGAATGATGCCCTTTCCTTCAGGGAGATCAAATTCGGGGATAATGACAATCTCTCGGCGCTCATCGCA
>CAYOYU010000052.1:11271-12482 GCA_964408265.1 uncultured Syntrophorhabdaceae bacterium | reverse complement strand
TGTGGAAGTGCTCTATGAGCGCGATCCCGGCAAGTATCCGAAATCGCCTATGATACACATCGTCAGGAAGATAGACGAGGATGTGGAGAAACTCGCCGATGGCACACGCAGCGAAAAAAGTACCGGCGGTATGGTAAGCAAGCTGGAGGCAGCGAAGAAAGCTGCCAATTATGGCATCTCAACCAGAATCGTCCATGGAAACATCGAAAATGTGGTCGGCAGGGTGTTGAGTGGTGAAGAGATAGGAACCCTCTTTCTGCCCGGGAAGAAACTGACCAGAAAGAAGTGGTGGACGGCGTACGCGTTCAAGGTCAGGGGCAGAATCCTTGTTGACCTTGGCGCAGAAGAAGCGATCCTCCACCGGGGCAAAAGCCTTCTGCCTTCAGGAATAGTGGATGCCCAGGGCGATTTCCGGAGAGGCGAATGCGTCGAGATGGCCGATGGCCGCGGGACGGTCATCGCCAGAGGCATAGCCAACTACTCATCATCGGATATTAATAAGATAAAAGGGTCAAAAAGTGTTGATATAGAAAAGAAGCTTGGGTATAAATACGCTGAAGAAGTGATCCACCGCGATAATATGGTGATAATGAGGGAAAAGGATCCAAAATGGGTGGTGCCATGAAACCCCAACAACTGGCGGAAGGAGCAAAAAAAGCCGTCGATATTATTGCCCACGCCCCCACCGAACAAAAAGACAGGGTCTTGAGAAATCTCGCTGACCTGATTGAGAAGAGGAAGGAATATCTCTTTTCAGAGAACCGGAAGGATGTCGAGGCGGCCCTAAGGGCCGGCCTCTCAAAAAGCCTTATCGAACGGCTCCGGGTGGATGAGAAAATTATCGCAGAGATGCAGGCGAGCATCAGGGACGTCATTGCCCTGCCTGATCCCGTGGGCGAGATCGTGCGTGTCTGGAAGAGGCCCAATGGCCTGCGTGTGGGCAGGATGCGGATACCCATAGGCGTGATACTTGTGATCTACGAGTCCCGGCCGAACGTGACAGTGGAAGCCTTCTCTCTGTGCCTGAAGAGCGGCAATTGTGTCATCCTCAAGGGCGGGTCAGAGGCGTACCATTCCAATGCCGCCCTTTTCGCCCTCATTGTGGAAGCGGCGGAGGCGGCAGGTCTTTCGAGACAGGTCGTCCAGTTCGTCGAGACAGGCGACAGAGAGTACGTATATGAGCTTCTGAAGATGGATGAGATGATAGACCT
>CAYOYU010000052.1:3719-11261 GCA_964408265.1 uncultured Syntrophorhabdaceae bacterium | reverse complement strand
ACCTCGTGATCCCGAGGGGTGGAGAGGCCCTGAATCGAAGCGTCGTTGAGGAATCTCAGATACCCGTGTTGAAACATTACAAGGGCGTCTGCCACATCTATGTAGACCGCTGGGCTGATCTCGGAATGGCCCAGGAAGTCTGCCTCAACGCGAAGATTCAGAAACCGGCCACATGCAACGCCATGGAAACTCTCCTCGTCCACGAGGCGGTGGCGCCGGAATTTCTTCCGGAGATGGCGCGACTTCTCGTTGACGGCGGCGTCCGGCTGAAAGGCTGCCCGAAAACGGCGTTGCTCCTGTCAAATGTGGAAGAAGCAGAGGAAAAAGATTGGCACGAGGAGTACCTTGATCTCGTCCTGTCCATAAGGATAGTCTCAGACATGGACGAAGCAATCGACCACATACGGACTTACGGCTCCAGCCATACGGATGCGATTATCACTGCAAACTATGACAATGCCTGGAGATTCCTGAGCGAGATAAACTCGTCGCTGGTTCTTGTAAATGCCTCCACGAGGCTGAATGACGGTTATCAGTTGGGGCTCGGTGCGGAAATGGGCATCAGCACCACAAGACTGCACGCCTTCGGACCCATGGGGTTGGAAGAACTGACGGTAACCAAGTTTTTCGGATTCGGCGGTGGACAGTTGAGGACATAATGGCCATAGGCATATTCGGGGGCACCTTTGATCCGGTTCACATCGGCCATTTGCGGGCCGCTGAAGAGGTACGGGAAAAATTCTCCCTCAATGCCATATACCTTGTGCCCAGCAACATCCCCCCACACAAGGATACCAATGGGACTTCAGCGGCAGAACTCAGGCTCGCAATGTTGAGAAGCGCAGTCCGAGGCAACAGACACCTGCGAATCTCAAAGATAGAGATCATGCGCGGGGGAATTTCCTATTCAATCGACACCATCCGGAGCTTTGAAGAAAGATTCCGGGATATCTATTTCCTCGTGGGTATCGATGCATTCCTGGAAATAGTCACCTGGCACACATATGAGGACATCTTCTCTCACACCAACATAGTGGTCATGGTGCGCCCCACCCAGGGACAACCTGCGGCAGCGATGGCTTTTCCGCCGGAAGTCCTCAAGAGGATTCGGAGCATTGACGATTCAACCTTTGAGCATTGGTCGGGTAAGCGCATATACATCCACCGCGTGACCCAACTTGACATATCATCCACCAGGATCAGAGAGGCGGCAAGGAAGGGTGAGTCTATACGGTACCTTGTTCCCGGTCCGGTGGAAAAATTCATTACTCAACGGAGGTTGTATACAAACTAATTTGGAAACATTGGAGCAGGTTAAAGCATCAGGGAAACTGGCTGACGAAAAAAAGGCAAAAGACGTCCTCATTCTCGAGTTGACCGGGCTTACGGACATAGCCGATTATTTCCTGCTTGCTTCAGGAACGAGTGAGAGGCATGTACTCACCATAGCGGAAAATATCGAAAAAGGCCTCAAGGAAGTAGGGATCAAACCTTATTCCTTCGAAGGATTCAAGGAAGGGCGATGGATCATCATAGACTACAGGAGCTTTATCGTACATATTTTCCTGGAGCCCTTGCGGGAGTTGTACGATCTTGAAAGTCTCTGGATAGAATCGAAGAAATATCGGGTGGAAACAGAAAATAAGATTATAGGGGTGGGCGATGGAGAAAGAAAAGCTTGAATACTTCAAGAAAAGACTGCTGAAGATGAGAGAGGATATCCTCAACAAGGCAAAGAAACTGAAAGAGGATTCCTACACCCTCGGGACCGACGGCATCCAGGACATGGCTGACGCTGCCAGCAATTCCTACAACGCTGATATACTGATGAGCATCAGCGACAATGACCTGACTCTGCTCAAAGACATAGACAATTCCCTCGACAAACTGGCACGCGGCGCCTACGGAGTCTGCGAGGAATGCGAGGAACCGATAAGCGAGAAAAGACTTGAAGCCAACCCCGTGGCACGGTATTGTATTAGCTGTAAACGACTCATGGAGGAGAAAGGCATATAGATAGATGAAATACAAGATCTTTGTTTTCCTCTTCTTTCTTTTCCTTCTGCTGTATCTCTACATCTCAAATCTAAATCCGGATACAGTGCGGTTTTATATAGGAGGCGGCAAGTACTACGAAACGAGTGTGGCCGACTACGTGGTGGTCTCTTTCGTTTTCGGTGTCATCTTCTCCATTATTCTGAGCCTCTTTTTTGATGTAAAGAAGGCATTTGTGGGGTGGCGGGAGGAACGCAAGGGGAAACGAAGAGAGGAGTTCAAGGAACTCTTCGAGAAGGCAAAAAGTTACGACCTGAAGGGGGACCGGGAGAAGGCAGTGGAATACCTGAACAGGGTAATCCGGCGTGCTCCCGACATGGAGGAGACCTATCTTTTTCTGGCCGACCTTTACGGATCCATGAAAGAGTATGAAAAGGCGATTGACGTCCTCAGCCTCGCAACCATGAACATGGGCAAGAAAGAAACGATCCTTCTCAAGACCGTACAGATGCGCCTCGCCCGGAAGGAGACAGGCAAGGTAGAGGCTGAGTTGAAGGAGATACTCAAAATAAACGAGATGAATTTCGAAGCGCTGCGCCTGCTCAGAGATTACTACCTGTCGAAGAAGAACTGGAGTGATGCCTTCGAGATTCAGAAGCGCCTTCGGAAATACATAAAAGCAGATGATGAGAACAGGCGTTACCTTGGCATCTGGTACGAGAAGGTGAACGACCTCTTCGAGAAAGATATGGAGGGCAATGCTGAGTCGATTACGAGCCAGTTGAAAGAAATCATCGGTGAAGACAAGCGGTTCGTGCCGGCATACATCCTCCTCGCCGAACTCTACAAGAAGACCGGCAAGCTCAACGAGGCAGGGAGAGTGTACGGCAGGGGATACTCCAAGACGGGACATGTCATCTTCCTCCTGAAGATGGAGGATCTCTATATCGACAGGGGTGACCCCGAAGTAATACTCAAGATCTACACCCGAATCCTCGACATATCTCCCAAAGACTACCTCATCACATTTCTCTATGCACGGCTCTGCCTTCGGCTGGAAATGATCGACGAGACCATAGACATGCTCAATTCGCTGCTCGCCGAGGGTACAGAGTTTAGCGGACTCCATCGTGCCATGGCAGAAGCCTATGTTCATCGGGGAGAGATGGAAATGGCTGTTCAGGAGTTCCGAAGCGCCTTTCCTTTGGGCAAGGTATATATTCCATTCAAGTGTGACACCTGCCAGTCTGTAAAGGAGACATGGGGAGAGTTCTGCGACGTCTGCTACGACTGGAACACTATAAACGTCAAGAAGGAGGATTTCCTTCAGGCTGACTCAAGAGAACTCCGGAAGCTTTACGAAGAGGAAGACTGGGCAAGAGGAGGCTGATAGTGCTGAAAGAACTGCTCTTAAAGAACGACAACAAGATCATTTTTCTTATCCTCGACGGACTCGGAGATATTCCCACACCCGCCTTTTCCAACCTTACCCCTCTCGAGGCTGCACGAAAGCCGAACATTGACGGAATTGCGCAGAAGTCAGGCGTGCTGGGACGAATCATGCCTGTTGATATCGGTGTCACCCCGGGGAGCGGCCCCGGCCATCTGAGCCTATTCGGTTACGACCCCGTGGCCAACGAGATAGGGAGGGGTGTGCTCGAGGTACTGGGTCTCGACATGGACCTTGAGGACGGTGACCTTGCTGCCCGGGCAAATTTCTGTACCATGAAGGATGGCCTCGTCATCGACCGGAGGGCGGGCAGAATTCCCACAGAGGAGACGGAACGGCTTTGTGCTCTTCTGACCACTGAGATTCCGCAGATTGATGGGGTCAAAGTCATCATAAAACCAGGCAAATCCCACAGGTTCGCCATCATTTTCAGGGGAGCAGGACTCTCTGACAGGCTCACCGATGCTGATCCTCACAAGGAGAATAGACCGCCGGCAAGAGCAGAAGCAAAGGAAAAGACGGCCGAATTTGCCTCCTCCGTGGTGAATGGCTTTATCGATCGGGCTTCAAATATGCTGCGCGCTGAGAAAGTGGCGAACGGTGTGCTCCTGAGAGGGTTTTCCAACAAACCCGGGATCCCTCCCTTTTCAGACACCTACCAGATGAAGGCTCTTGCCATAGCCACGTATCCCATGTACCGGGGAATCGCAAAGGTCCTCGGAATGGATGTGAAGGGGGATCCGAAAAACTACGAAGATATGCTCAAGATTCTCCGAGACAATTACAATAATTATCAGTTCTTCTTTTTCCATATTAAAGAGACCGATCTCGCCGGCGAAGACGGCAACTTCGAAGCCAAGATGCGGGCCATAGAAGCAGTAGATGCCATCGTGCCGGAAATATATTCCCTTCAGCCCCAAGTGCTCGTTATTACAGGTGACCACTCCACACCCTGTGCTTTGAAAGGGCACAGTTGGCACCCCGTCCCGGTGCTCCTTGCGGGCAGGACTGGCGAGTCCGATGGCCTGACCTTTCACGAAAAGAATTGCACCCACGGCAGTATAGGCACCATTTACAGCAAGCAACTCATGCCTCTCACGCTCGGATACGGGCTGCGGCTTGACAAATACGGTGCATGATCTCGCACATAGCCTGATCGACATCATCTATCCACTCCGTTGCGGTAGTTGCGGTTCACGGGGACAAGTGCTCTGCGCTGACTGTTCCCGATCTTTCAGGCAGGTCGAAGCCGCTTCCGTCTGTCCCCGTTGCGGTCGTTGGACAGGCCAGCCCATCATCTGCGGCGAATGTATAACGGGAAAAAGAGGTTTTGAAGAAGGCTATTACGGTTTCTACTTCGAAGACAAACTGAGAGAAGCCATTCATTCCTTCAAGTTCGGCGGTAGAAAAGACGTTGGGAGGAAACTTGTGGGCCTGCTGCCGGAAAAGGTCACCGCTCTTTCCGGTCTCGTCGATTATATTGTTCCCATGCCTGTCTCCATGAAAAGATTGAAGGAAAGAGGGTTCAATCAGTCTTATATTATAGCCGAGGAGTTGAGTCGGAAGATGGGTACGCCTGTCCTGCATTCGGCCTTATGCAAGGTCAAAGAGACCAGAGACCAGTATACGCTTTCTAAAGAGGAAAGGCGCAAGAACGTAAAGGACGCCTTTGCGGTCACAGACGTGGGCAGTGTTCGGGGAAAAAGGCTGCTCCTCGTGGACGATCTTTTCACGACGGGCCACACGGCGGCAGAGGCGGCCCGGGCTTTGTCCCGGTCGGGGGTAAGGGAAGTTCGTTTCTTTGCCCTGGCGAGAACCCCCTGACAGACTATGTTGAAAAGAACTCTCTATATTCTTGGTGTACTTGTCGTTCTCGGTGCACTGGCTCTATTTGTTGTGAGCAGGAACCTGCCGGCACTCTGCACCTATGCCTTCGGGAAGGCTACAGGGGGAAAGGCCGTCATAGGCGATGTTAAGGTCTCCTACCAGGGAGGCCTCGTCCATTTGGACCTTAATGAAATCAGGCTGACAGGAACCGTCGACGGAATCATAAAAGAGTGTCACCTGTCGCTTCAACCTGCAAATTGGCTACACCTGAAGGATTTTACGCTGTCCCAGTTCGACTTGACCATATCAGACCAAGGGGGGAGCACATCCTTTATTCCTCCCGAGAACCTGCGCATCACCAAAGGTATAGTGACATACCAAAAAGAAAAGATCACTGTCAACGAAGTTCTCGTAACGAATATGCGCCCCCGGACCCCTTTTACCTTTCAAGGGGACATAACGAGCAACGCCTGGTTCAACAGGCTCAGATTCTCAGGAGAAGGCTCTTACAATGGGAACCTTTCCGACATGGAAACCAAAGGGAAGATAGACATCGACGGAGTGGATCTCAGAAAACGGACTACCTGGCAACGAGGAACGGCAAAGGTAAAGGGCACCTTCGGTTATTCCAAGGAAAAGCTCGTCGTCCAGGGTCCTTTCGAGATAGACCGCTTTCAGCTTCAGGGGGAGCCCTTCAAGAAACCTTTCTTCCTGGAAAAGGGACGCGGTAAGCTGGACTTGGCACATTCAAAGGGCATGACCAGTATCAGACTCTCCGACGCGGATTACAAAGGTACGCCTCTCGCCATCAACATCCACCTGAAAGACGGCAATTTCCTCGGTTTGGAAATCAAATCAGGAGACCTTGACCTGGCAGAGATCAAAACGCATATCGCCGATGATGGCGGAGACTCGAAGGATTCTTCCGGCCCAATCGACCGGATGGAGAAGGGGAAGGTCAAGATAGCAAAACTTACCGTGGACAGCAAGGGAGCGCTTAAGGCCGAGGTCACCCTCTCCGACAGCACCCTGAATTACGGAAAGATGCGCTTTACCCGGATTGGAGGCAATCTCGTCATCGACGATAAGAAGGTCACCGTACAGAGTTGCAAGGGCTATTTAGGGGCGAGTACCTTCTACGATTTCAATGGAGTCATACCTATAGGCCGCGGGGAGAGTCTAAAGTTGAAGGGTCGGTATTCTATTAATTTGCGGGACATTCCGTCCCTCCTCGATACCGTGGATTTCACGTTCAAGAGCGGCACTACAGACGGTTCCATAGAGCTTGAGGGAAAGGAGTCTACGGGTTACAAGGTGCGCGGGGGCGGTGAACTCAGCAATGCTGAGGTTCGTTGGCGGAAGGTAGGTATGACAGCCAAAGGCTCTTACACCTTTACGAATGATGAAATCTCCTTTGATCCTCTCATTCTTAACCGTGGTGGTTCCAACATGGTTGTCAAAGGCAAGTACAACAAGAACCGCCTCAACCTTCAGATGAAGGGCTCGCTCGATATAGATCAGATCAGGCCCCTCACTACCGCCCAGTTTACGGCTGATGGAATAGCACAACTGGAACTGCAGCTGGAGAAGACAAAGGATCAACTCTCCGTCGAAGGAACAGTCGACATGACTGACCTGGGATTCCTCATCCCGGGATATATGCAGAAGAGCAAAGGGGTCAAGAACAGTGCCCGCCTTGCCTTTACCCTGCACAACAGGGACCTCGTGGTAGAACGTCTCGACTACAATCTTGATGCGATTAATCTGACTTTGAAAGGAACTGTAGAGGATCGGAGGCGGCTCAATCTCGACATTGCTATGAATGTCCACGGAGTGGACCGGGTAGCCGGTCTCTTTTTTTTTGAAGAAGGTGCGGCACGGGGGGACGTGGATCTCGATGTGAGTCTCCGTGACCTCATACTGCCCTTCCGGCGACTACCCCACATGAAGGGCCACATAAGAGTGGAGGACGGCTTCATCCGGCTGCCCTGGATACCCAAACCCCTTACCCATATTGCTCTCACCTCGCAGTTCAACGGGGATGCATTCTCGGCCGATATAACAAACCTCCGCTGTGGTGACAGCTCTCTGAAAAAAGGCACGGTAAAAGTTGAGGGAAGGGATGCCCCCGTCTTCTCCATCAGCCTCGAAGCGGAGAAACTGAATATGAATGACTTCAAGAGGGATGGGGAGTTCGTGCTTCCTCTTATCCCCAAGGAATCCTTGCTGGGCCGTGCCTCCGGAAAACTCCTTCTTAAGGCCAACAGCAT
>CAYOYU010000052.1:0-3709 GCA_964408265.1 uncultured Syntrophorhabdaceae bacterium | reverse complement strand
CGAAAATGTATCTCTTCGCGCGTCCCTCGGCAATCGGGTAGTCAACATCCAGGAGCTGACGGGGCAGACCCTTGGAGGAGATCTCTACCTGCGGGGCAGTATGAACCTGTCAGGCGATACCCCTGCGGTCCAATCCGCCATCCGTCTTCGAAACATGGAAAGCGGTCTCGTATTGAAATCTTTGGGGTCAGACAGCGGCATAATAGAAGGCAGGACAAGCCTCTACGCAAATCTCCATTCCAGGGGAGAGACTCCCCGGCAACTGGTCAACAGCCTCAACGGAAAAGCAGCACTGGTAAGCAGTGATGGAGTAATAAGGAAATGGAATCTCCTGTCAAAGGTATTCGGCGTCCTAAACATATACGACCTCTTCCGGGGAAAGGTAGATCTGACCGCAAGCGGTCTTCCTTATAAGAAGATGGGAGCGACCTTTTCCGTAACCGACGGCATTCTCGAAACAAAAGATTTTCTCATCGACAGCACTTCCATGCTCGTTACCGGCGACGGCTCCATTGACCTTAAGAAGAAAGAGATAAACGGAAACATGGCAATTTCACCTCTTGTGACTCTCGACACGTTTATCGACAAAATCCCTATTGTAAGGAACATCCTCAGGACCAAGGACAGAGGATTTCTCTACGCGGCATGCACGGTGACGGGACCATTTGATGATCCTGATATCAGCATCAGTTTCATAAACAGCGTGGGCGGAAAGACACTTGAGATACTCCGCAACATCCTGGTGTTGCCCAAGGAGATTTTTGAATAGCAGGGTATCTGCCCTGATCCCTTAGTTGCCGGAGGTATGAACATATGAAGGTAGGCATTATCGGTGCAGGCAAGGTTGGTACTGCTTTGGGCTTCGCCATGGTTAGGAAGGGCATCACCGTTGCGGCGGTATCGGACAAAATTCCTGCAACCCTCGAAAAGGCAAAGGAATACATTGGTCCTCATACCCTCTACACCACCGACAATCTCACTGCGGTGAACATGGCCGATGTGGTCGCCATAACCACGCAGGATGGAGTCATATCCGAGGTTGCACGAGAGATAGGGGGGAAAACGGGCAGGCTTGAGGGGAAGCTCTTCTTTCACACCAGCGGTGCACATCCTTCGTCAATTCTGCATCCTCTTGAGACCCAGGGTGCCCTTATCGGATCTCTCCACCCCCTCCAGACCTTTCCCGATGTCGACAGTGCCATAGCCGTCCTCCCGGAGACATACATCTTTATCGAGGGCGACCCGACGGCCCTTCCGATCCTGGAAGAACTGGGCACCGAGATAGGCAGGACAACTGTACACATCGAAGGCAAAGACAAAGTTCTCTACCACCTGGCAGCAGTATTCGTATGCAATTTCCTGAGCGCTCTTCTATTCGCCGGGGAGGGCATAATGAAGAAGATCGATATACAGCTGGAACCGTTCTTCCCCATAATCAGGGCGACGCTGAATAATATAGAAAAGAAGGGGCCTCTTCTCTCCCTCACGGGCCCTGTGGTCCGCGGCGATATCGATACACTGGCAGCCCACGTGAGTGCCATGGAAGGCATGGAGCAGCATAAAGAACTTTACAGAGTCCTCTCTTTGGTGGCCGTTGAAATGGTGAAACAGAGAGGCCTCCTGACAGAAGAGATGCTGGAAGAAATGCGGAGGATGCTGGAGAGGATATGACGGAGCAGTGCGCGCCGCATAGCAGTACGGCTCATTTTAGTTGAAATAGAAAGCCATATAGCTTATTGTTTTCACAATGGACCTGAGGCATCTCGAAACATTTGTCAGAATCGCAGAGCTTAAGAGTTTCACAAAAGCCGCCGAAGACCTCTACCTCACCCAGCCGACAGTGAGCAAGCAGATAGTTGATCTGGAAAGATTCTTCGGTATCCGGCTCATCGACAGGACCAAAAGAAGCGTTGAACTTACGGGGGCCGGGGCCATTCTTTTCAAGTACGCCAAGGACTTCATGGAACTGAAGAAGGAGCTGATCCAGACCATTGCGGATTTCAAGGGACTGAAGAACGGGGCCATACATCTCGGTGCAAGCAACATACCCGGCATCTACATACTTCCCAAAGTGATAAAGAGTTTCAAAGAAAAGTATGGCGACATCACGCTAAGAATGACCATCTCCGACTCAGGTGATGTTATAACAAGAACAGAACAGGGACAGATGGACGTCGGCTTTGTGGGGGCGAAGGACGAGACAAGGAAGCTGGACTATAAGAAGTTTCTTGAGGATACGATCGTCATGGTAGGTCCGAATTCCTACCCCGACACTATCCGCCCGATAGACCTCAAAGCCTACCCATTTATAATCCGTGAGCCGGGCTCGGGCACGAGGAGAAGTTTCGAGACTGCATTAAAGAAGCTTGACGTGGAAAGCCCGGGCAGGATGAATGTTGTAGCCGAACTGACCGATACAGTGGCCATAAAAGAACTGGTGAAGAACGGGATGGGTATGGCCTATATATCCAGGATGGCAGTCGCAGAGGACCTTGCAGCAGGAAGACTGAAACTTTTGCGCTTAGCCGAATTCTCGGGCGTTAAAAGGTCCTTTTTTATAGTAACCAGGAAGGGCAAGACAATGCTGCCTCAGGTCAGAGCACTGATTGATACCATAGATGCTCTTAAGAAAGCTTCCCTTCTTGGAAACCCGTAAGGCGTGACCTTCGAAGAGATAACAATGGCAATCTCTTAATTCAAATATAATGGATGGAACAAGCATGACAAAATGGAAGTATTTTGCTGTCACCCTTTTGGTCTTTGCCTTCTTCTGTGGATCGGCAGAAGCTAAGACTTATCTCGATGTATACGGAAGTACCATCAAGAAGATTACCATCGCGGCGCCGCCCTTCAAAGGGGAAAAGCCTGACCGGCTGCGTCTGGATATGAGTGAAGTGCTAAATAAGGATCTCGATTTCTCGGGTTTCTTCATAGTCACCCCTCAATCGCTCATGGACAGGGAGTTGACTGATGAGGGGATCGACAAACAGGCAATCAAGTTCGGGAACTGGCGTTCCATTGGCATCGAACTACTCTGCAAAGCAAGAATCGAAGAAAAGGACGGCGAGTTAGCCATGGAAGCGTACACCTATGACACCCTTGCCGGGTCATTGCTGTTTGCCAAACGTTACAAGGCAAGGACCGAGGAGTGGCGAAGGGTTGTTCATAGGCTCGCAGACGATATAGTTCTCGCTGTCACCGGCGAAAAGGGCATAATGAGTTCCAGGATCGTCTTCACCTCGGGCATGGGGACAAAGAAAGAGATCTACATTGCCGACATAGATGGTCAGAACATCAAGAAGCTTACCAATTACAAATCCATCACACTGCTTCCGTCGGTTTCCCCCAATGGAAAGTATCTGGCCTACACGTCATACCGCGAAGGGACACCAAATCTCTATGTCAGCGCCCTTGATTCAAGCCATGAGGTCTTTTCCGAAAAAGAAGCGGGCATGAAGATCGGAACGAGTTGGGCTGGGAAAGCGTCGCTTCTTTACTCCCGTACATCGGGCAGGAGTTCGACTATATACTCGGCAGATGTAGAAAAGAAGGACAAAAAGGTGGTATTGCGTGGTGAAGGCATCTATACCTCGGCGTCCCTTTCACCTGACGGTTCAAAGATGCTCTTTGTCTCCGACATGTATGGGGGACCGCAGGTGTTCCTGAAAGATCTCGCATCGGGTGAAGTCAAGAGACTTACCTACCAGGG
>CAYOYU010000051.1:22094-22722 GCA_964408265.1 uncultured Syntrophorhabdaceae bacterium | reverse complement strand
ATCTAACATGCTTTCATCGGCTCTGCGGGATTCTTCTTCTGTCATAATCGGCTCAATGATGACTGCGTCAAACCGCTCGCCACCCTCAATAACGGCTTTGGCCTCCTCTGTCCTGAACGCGTGAGTAACAATGTATCCTACCCGCTCAAGGGCACAAACTAACGATACGGTACTTAATAGATTTCTATCGACCATAAGGATGTGGCGTGAACGATCGTTCATGTATTTCTCCTTGCCCAACATTTATTGTGTTGATACATGATTTTTCCCATTCTATGCTTCTGACCCATCCATGGTCAACATAAAGCTGCCAAAGAGTGTTCTCGGAGAGGCTCTCATTCCGCATAATAGCAACGTATGACATTATTAAACGTAGTGAGTTTAATTCGGGTCGGAGTTATGCTGGACGCCTACGAGGCGGCACCGTGAATGGGGATAACGAGCCGACCAACATCGGTTCCAGGAAGGATGACTGACTATCGATACAGCACCTACAACTCAAGTGTCAGACAAAGAGCTGAGAATGACTGATTACCGCAAGAACGCGGGTGTCAGAGGGGAAGAGCCGCATCTGGCTCTGATCCGCTGTAGCCCTTGTTTTCATTCTTTATTGGCTCCAATCATACCA
>CAYOYU010000051.1:17068-22084 GCA_964408265.1 uncultured Syntrophorhabdaceae bacterium | reverse complement strand
CACTCCGGACATTGAACGATGTAATAATTGTCATCGTTTCTCATGATCTCGCCTTTATGAAGTTTCCCAGACCCACATTTGGGACAAACTTTATACGGCAGTGGATCTCCATCCCACGACCGCTTGATTGTCTTTGCTTGTAAGAGATCATTCAGTTCTTTAACCGACAACTTGGTCCTGTTATCTTCAAGTATCGCGGACTTTATGTCGTAATCCAACTTGTCAAACAGAGTCTTTTGCTCGCGATTCGCCTTGAGATAATAGGCATGCGTTATCCACCATGAGATACCACCCCCCAGAACCACGCCTAAACTGAAAAGAAGTATCTCCATCGTCCGCCCTAAATCCGTGAATACAACATAAGAATCAGCCACAGCCGGTCCTCTCGACGACTGGCTGTGCTTGTTACTTGTCTTTTCTTGAGACCAAGCTCTTCAAATTAAGCCTGATCCCGAACGCTCCAGGCTTCAACTCTAACGCCGACCATATTCGACGCCAGGTCCGGTTCTTGTCGGCGCTAATAGTTTGAATTTTCCCCTCGGCCGCCAGAAATGACTCTATCGCCGCACAAAAGGAAGGGTAGTCAATCGGTTTTGGAAAGAAAATCACATTGGGAGGATATTCCTCAAGATGTATCCTGGGCTGCGCGCCTGATACGAGTATTATAAGACGCCCAGAGGTGGCTTCGCGACTCAGTAGATAGTCCGCGATTGAAAGCCCCGAAAAATAGGAACTCCTCGGTATTGCGCGCGAAGATTCCTCTTTGTTATCTTCGTCACGCCAATTCAACTTCAAATCAAGCACAAAGATATCTGGAGGATCTTTGAGAATATTAGGCAATTCGTTAGAGAACTGCTCGACCCTATTTATGATTGTGAATCTGCAACCTCGAAACCTCCACTCAATTTCTGAGTGAATCTGCTGCGTCGAAAATTCTATGTCGTCCACGATAACAATGTGAATAGGCGTTGAATACATGGGAACCCCTCAAGGCCGGACATAAATAAGCAAACAACCGCGAAGATCCTGCTTGCCGACGGCTCCGGCCGGTTACGTCTCCTTGACTCCTCCGTTTTCCTATCTTCCCGAAAAACGAAACCTTTCTTTCCATTATATGCCGGTCACCGGGGAACTCAAGGGGGAAGAGAAGATCCTCGTGTAAATACAGGGAACAGTTCTATTTACTCATTTACGGCTGTCCCCCTTGTCTCTTATTGCCAACCTCCATTTCTGGGACACCCTGGATGGCCTTTAAGTAATTTCTACTATGGTCTTGACAATCGATAAGAATTTGGGACAACAGCAGCTAAACAAATGAGACATTTCGCATTCTTCTGAGGTAGAAGGTCGGCAGAAATTAGGAGTGAAAACGGATTCCTCACCGGGCACGCACTCTCCATTAAGTGAAAAGATACATGTTATTCTTCTTGAATGTAGCAAATCCAAGAAAAGATGGGACACAATGCAGTTTAGAAGGGGAACCCCATTCTTCCACCAAATCCATTGATCCGAATGAACTTCGATGGGTAACATCATTTTTTGATTACTCAATATGATGAGGGACAAGTCATTAATGAAGTTGAAGTGGTCATCGTTCAACAACCCCAAGAGTCTGGAACACTCATTGAGCAACGGCAGACAAAGCACACCCACGAGTGAACCGCTAAATCCCTGTTTAAGGGTTTTCGACCCGTCAATAATATAGTCAGATGATAATGAGATAATTCTATCAAAGCAAGGTAGATTGGATAGATCAGCTGCCTGATTGACTTGGTCGTAGACTTCTTCTGGACTATGGACTGTTCTTGGTAGGGTTTTGCGTAAACTTGTTATCAGTTTAACAAACGTTTCACCCGGAGATATATCTGTTTGCTTCCGGCTCCGTATTATTTCGATATCGCTGTCATCAAAGTAAAGAGGAATGCCCCCCGGGATAATATCAGGATGAAAGAACAGGGAAATAAAGAATAGATATTTCAGTGTTTGTAACGAAAGCCATGGGACCAGATCGTAGCAAAAACGGAGCGGAGCCGTATAAGGCATCAATTGTGGTATACTTGATAAGTCATCGAGCACATCGAAAAGATCCTTTATTGTCGCCACATCCCTATCAAATTCATATTCATATAGGGTTGCCATTGCTTCCCGCAGCATTCTTTCACCAAAAGCGATTGTAAAAGATTCTCCTAGATCTGTGTACGCACGAAAAATCGGCACACGAATAAGAATTCCATGTCGGCCAAATGGCCCGGTTTCAATGAACTCCAAATCTTGTCTTGTTATCTTCCCCTCAATTTGAGACAGATCGTGAGATGCCGCTGGGCAGTAAATTGTGTCATGTCTATACTTCCAGACTGCAATTGATTCGTCGAAACCTCTCCAAAGGTCGCTATTCTTAAGTCCAGCGAGAATTGGCAAGCTCAACCTCTCTTTATTGCCGAAGATTTCAGAAATGATCCTAAAGAACCAATAGAGGCGGTCTGTGCTTATTACCAAAGATTGAATCCCGAGGGTCGTTCCAATCGATTGATAAAAATGAATACGTTCGTGATAGCGAATTCTTTGCCATTTGAGAGACCAGTCAGTACTTAATGAGTTGTGATAGCGGATCTCCAAAGTATCTTGATAAAACTCTGCTAACGTAGTTAGAGCTTCGGGAATTGAGGTTAGTTGCAAGGCCTTGTCGCGTTTACCTATGTCTCTGGAAATACTCATCCAGATATATTTGATGGGTCTAGAACCCACGTTTCAAACTGTTCATTTAGAGTCACGTGTTTCATCCTCTGAGTTCACCGCCGACACCAAAATATCTTGTCGAGTGTATCCGGATGTCGACCTTATTTCTTAACTTTTATGTTGAACCTGGTTATAACCACAACGAATAATCCCACTATAAAGAGTACTGCTCCAGGGGCAGCGTCCGATATCTTACTTTCCGCTCCTAACATCTTGGCTGTCCAACTCGTTGAACCTATGACTCCATTAAGAAAGAGCACGATTCCACCAATTACACAGATTAACCCAAGGACAAGGCCCGAAAGCGAGTAGATGAACTGGTATAGTGAAAACCGTTGATATGAGGCAGGATCCACAAACGATTGCGGAACCTCAATATGCTCGATAGCACGCGGCAACATAGAGACCTCTTCTATCTTCTTCTCCAGCACTTCGAGTCTGTTTTTTATATACTGATCAGTGTTCTGAGTCCCCTGCCTGTCTCCCATTGGCGCCCCCATTCCTTCTGCTAATATCCGTTTGTTTCAATTTTATGTCTCTGTGCTGGAGACCGTCAAGAAAAACGTGTAAAGGAATTCTGCCGGAGCACAATATCGCCCTTGACTGTACACATTCTTCAGTCGTCCCGTGTCAGCGGGATGTTTTGGGGAGGGCCACTCCCTGAAATGCTGTCCGTCTCCTTATTTCCCTTGTTTGCACCTCATGCTGTAATATTTCCAACGGCCCAGGCTCGTCACCGTGAGACACAACAACACCATGGCGCCGATGCAGTGACGCCGAAAGCCGGCGATGTTGGCACGCTGTTCTTTGGTGATCCAGTCCTGGATATCGGGCCGGGTGCTATCCTTTAAATGCCGAAGTTCGTGATCCTTCACAAAGTCCTTCGCGGCGTCATTAATCAAGGCGGCAAGCCACGCCATCCACCGGCCTTTCCAGGCACAAAAGTCGTTACGGACATAGAGGGTATCAGAAGGACCGTAGTCTCCATCCCCGTCAAAGTAGCCGTTCGCATCCTTTACTGGCATTTCCGCTGCTACCACGTACCTGATTTCAGCCATTAGGTCCTCCTTACCTTATCTTCCAGAACTCGGCTTCCGTGTAGATCTCGGAGATGCCGAAGTTGCAAGCTCTTCCTAATCCGGTGGAAACCAAACCGGTACCCACTCGATGCTGCACCTCAAAAGTCTTCTGTGCGGTTAT
The DNA here is from genome assembly GCA_964408265.1 of uncultured Syntrophorhabdaceae bacterium. Lineage (GTDB taxonomy): Bacteria > Desulfobacterota > Syntrophorhabdia > Syntrophorhabdales > Syntrophorhabdaceae > CAYOYU01. The sequence goes on along the minus strand of CAYOYU010000051.1, from coordinate 18,148 downwards.
GGTGAAAGTGCCAACCAGTGTGGCTCTGGTTCCCATGTTGCTCGCTGCGGCGAATTCGTTACCGCCCAGCAGTGTAGTCGTGGAATCGGTTATATTCTGCAGCCTGATCCTGTGGGTGCCTGCCGTGTTGGCCGGGGCGGTGATCCTTGCCAAATATGTTCCTGCGGCGAGGGTTATCTGGTTTGAGGAGATACTGCAAAAACCACCGGCGTCGGCGTCTTCTGTATTGATATCTCTCCTGTACCAGTCCCCTGCCGTTGAGTCTCCACCATGCGTACCATTGGTTTTCACATCTGATACCTTGATATAGTCCGGGGGACCTATCAACTTATTGCCGCCTGTTGTCCCGTCGGTACCGACGAACAGCTGAAAGGAGTCCGTGCAGAACCCCGGTTCCCCGGCCGATAGGCCAGGCAGACCGGTTTTGGTGCCGCGCTTTATTTTTAAGATATTTGCCATTACTTCCGTGCCTTCCTTTGCTTGATCTCAAGGAGGTCCTTCCTCAAGCCCTCGGCTTCAGAACGAATAGCCAAAACTTCAGCCTGGGCCTCGGTGAGCCTGCGGTTGAGATCCACACTTTCCTTCTGGAGTGCGTGGACCGTGGCAATAAGGGTCTCTCGCTGGTCTTTCAACATGAAGAACTCTTTCTCCAGCTCTTCATAAGAAATTTGACCCGCCTGGGCTTCAGCCAGTTCTGCCTTCTGACTTTCGAGATCGGCAATGATCGGTTCAAGCTCCTGGTTGCGTATTGCCATGGCCCGGCCGAAACGCTCTGCGTTTTCGAGTTTTACGACACCAAGGCCGATCATCATGACCAGATCATCGGTGGTGAGATTCATAGGTATGCTGTTCTCGCTCATATGGCCTCCTTACCACGTTCCGCCATCAACAGTGGAGGCGTCGAGTAGGATAGTTCCAGAAAGGTTTGGAAGATTTACCGTCCGTGCTGTATTGGCCAAGGTTCCCACAGTTGTCCATGAACTGGAAATTCCGGCCCATATTGTAATTCCTCCCGCCACAGAAGCATCGCCGGAAGAAATTGTCCCCGCGCCTAAATTAGCTTTTGTTGCCCCATCATTT
>CAYOYU010000051.1:14957-17058 GCA_964408265.1 uncultured Syntrophorhabdaceae bacterium | reverse complement strand
AAGATATAAAGTGGTGCCAGCGTTGTCGCTGAGTTTAACGCCACTTGACCCGGTTGCAAGCTGAAACGTGCTGCTGGTCGTCCCTGTGTCTGTGCCCTGAGTATGGAACCTTGAATCATTCCCCTGAGCTACTGTGTTGGCGCTAGAACCGTAGCTTGGGACTATGGTGTTGCCGGAGATGGTAAGGCCTGACCCGACCTGGGCTTTGAGCGCCCCGGAGTTAAAGACAATGGCTCCTGCCGCATCAACGCTGACCTGAATCTTCTTGGGACTTGAGGCGTCGAATTTGAGACCCGCTGCCGTATCGATGTTGGCGGCTATGGCGTCGGCCGCTACGCTGATACCATCACCCGCTCCCACCGCCAGGGCCGATCCGGCACCACCGGTGAGGCCGTTCCCGGCGACGGATGAAGCGAGCTCTATTCCCGTGATACCACCCGCAGCGACCTTCAAGCCGCTGCTAACCACAAGCGTTCCGCCAGCAGCGAGGTTTACCTGGATACTGTCGGCATTTACCGTGATACTGGTATCTGCCGCTGCAACGTCCAAGGTGTTCCCAGTTTTGGTGAGGCCTGCGCCTGCCACAATGGAGCCTGCGCCATTAAACTGCACGAAGCTCACGGTGGTAGACCCGAGCGTACCACCGGCATCAACGGTACAGAGCCAGCCGGTGTCGGCCTGGCCGCCTTTTTCAACAAACACATACATCGAAATCAGTTCTGCCCACGAGTCCGCATCAGCCGCCCTTGACCAGGCCCCGGCAGCAACCACATATATACCGTTTTGCGACGCAGTATTCTGGTCTTTGACGAGGACCCTGTCGTTGACGCTCAGGACGACTGTATCGACGGTCTGTGTACCGGAAAGAGTTATGTTCCCCGTGGTGGCCGCTATAACGCTTGCCTTGGCATCAATGCCCTGGACCTGCAGATCGACGTATGCCTTGGTGGCTGCGTCCTGGGGGTTGGCGGGGTCGGTGACGTTGGTCAGTTTGTGGGAGTTCAGATTCAGATCACCGGTGGCAGCCACCGATCCATCGCGCTTGAAGGTGTCTGCTCCGCCCACAAACTGCGGAGCGGTGGCGTCGGTGTACCCGAGATAAAGATTTTTGTTTGTGTAATCAATCCCCAGTTCCCCTCTATCGAGGGCGGCAGGAGCGCCCGAACCTCTTTTTACCAGCACTTTATTCGCCATTTAAACCTCCTTCTTCTCTTACCATGTGCCGCCGTCAATTCCGGCGACGTTAAGATTTCCGTTGCAGGCTACCGTATTCGGGTTCGATACATCTGTATTGCCATCCCGGATCGTTTCGCCAGCGTTGCTGATGCCGTTGTCGAGCCCCGTATTATTCTTGGATGTCGGATTGAGATAGAGGCCCACGTCCTTGGTGGCCCCGTTGAGCCCGTTTACCATGTTGATGTTGTTGCCGGAGATGGTGTTGCCGGAACAGCCGTAAAAGTACATTCCAAAATGGTTATAGGCCATGTTGGTATTGCTGAAATTGATCTGGTTGCCTTTGATAGTGCTCCCGGACATGGAAATGAAATCCATGGCTATCGTCTCAGCGGCGAGCCCCGCGACCACCTTGATCTTGTTGTCTGTTACCACGCTGTCCGGCGCAAGCCCAAAGACGCTGAGGGGATACATACAGGTAGGGTTGGGATTGCCGGGTGTGACCGCAAGGGTGATGACATTGCCCCTTAAGGCCATGCCTTTACCGCTCCCTGCATGTATCCCGTACAGGAAGGCCCCGGTGGCTCCTGTAAAATCATCCTTGCTGATTATTGTGTTGCCGATGACCTTTATGAGCGCATCAACATTACTGTCAGCATAGGCGGTGATGGCAGATTGATACTGATTGACCAGCCGCGCCCCGAGAATGCTCACTTCCCTGGCCTTGAGGAAAACGCCGCCCGCTACCTGCCCGTCAAACGTCGAAGCCTGGTCGATGAGGAAGGCCCCGTTTACCGTTCCACCGGATATACCGTGTCCCGATATTCCATACATTCCACCGACAAACTGACACCCCAGGACAGACACGCGGGCTTGTGCGCCAGTCTGCCTCCCGGCAAAAAAGATTCCCATATCTCCATCGAAGTTA
>CAYOYU010000051.1:0-14947 GCA_964408265.1 uncultured Syntrophorhabdaceae bacterium | reverse complement strand
AGATTCATCTTGACCCTGTCAAAGACATATTCCACCGTGGACTGGTCAAAATTCATAAGCCTGCTGTAAACGCCGGTGTTCTGGCTCGCCACAGTAAGGCTCCTCATGGTGAACCTGCTTGTATGGGCGCTTCCGAAGTCAAAGAGGCTCTTTCCAGGTGAATTCTTCAGGACAACGCCGTCGACGCTCTCTCCGAGGATCTCCATCTCTATGTCGGGAACGGTAATGGTGTCAGGTGTATATATGCCGTTCTTGAGAACCGCGCAGCCGCCGCCCGCAGCCTGTACCGCCGAGACGGCATCTTCCAGGGTACGGACGTTGCCGCCTACATACTGAGTGCCAACGGTGATGGTGTTGCTGTAGCCGGTGACGATATAGGCAGCACCGCCGTCAGAATATTTCGGGGCCTTCTGGAGGGATTCCTTTAGGCCCGTGGTGCTTACCGTAAGAACGGCAAAATCGTAGTTTCCGGGAAGAAGGTTTTTGATGGTGAAGCTGTTGCCCGCAGAAACGCCTCCGCAGGTCCATCCCCCATCAAAGGTCCTCCACCAGATCTCGGCGTGATTGTAACGTCCGCTTTCCGGTCTATGCCAGTTGAGCGTCACGTCGCACCGCATGGAGCCTTCGATTGTGTTGCCGTGCTGCGTGGCGGCAATATCCGTCACGGGAGGCAGCGCGGGAAAGGCGGTGTAATTCTGAACAGGCAGCACCGGTTCGCCCAGATCGGCGTTATAGATCGATTCGTTATACTCCATGAGGGTGAGCGTCGCCTTGAAGTCCTGGGTCATCTGCATGTCCACGATCCGAAAAGGTTTGACGAGCGAGGTTGTGGGGCCGAAGGCGTACTCGTCGTATATCGACGGGACCTTGGGGAGGTTGGAGGCGAGGTGGAGCGTCGTATAGCTGCCGGACCCGTCTGTCACGGTAGCCTGTACGATCTCCCCCGGGGGGATGTAGGCATGACCCTCAGTCCACTCCTCATCGTGGGGTTCAAGCGTCACGAGGTCCCAGAAAGGTGCGCCGCCTTCAGTTCCCGGTTCCTTGTCTGCTGCTCCTGTATGGGCCTTTTTGCAGAGGTGGTTCGCTCCGTTGTGCCTGGCGATGTGGCCCGTTGTGTAAATGATCATCGCCACATAGGCCGGTGCCGGGTTGGGAGGCTCAGCGGTGCGGGTGATAGTCACCGTCTTGTCGAGGGTGATGGTATCCGGTGTGGCAGAAACGATGCGGCCGCCTGAGCCGATCTTTGGAACGTCATGCTGCACGTTGACCACGTCGCCGAAGATGCTGGCCAGGGCCTTCACAAAAACACTGATCGTGGCGCCGGTGAGGATGAATTCATTCTGGGCGAGACGCCATTTGAGGGTCCGCCAGACCTCGGAAGGTTTGACGAGGCCGAAGCACTCCACGGCCACGCTGTTGTCGCCTTCGACGTTCGAATTGATGAGGGAGTATTCGTCCCGGTTATACTCATTGGCCGAATTGACAAAGGAGGCCGTCAACTCCGCCGCACGTTCGGTGGTGGAGAGCCAGTCTGTTTCATAGGAACCTGTCTCGATAGACCCCACGGTGAAGGTCTGCCGGGGCGTCTCGGGCTTGTCGATGGCGAGGGTGAGCTGCCTGCCGTTGTGGATGGGTATACACCTTGCAATCTCGCATATCCGTAAGATGGCGGACCAGACGTTTGTCTTGAAGTCGAATACGCCGTTGAAGGTGACCCGCTCCTCTGTGCCGCCTGTTCCATTGGGAACCGGGGTCGCGCAGTGGTCGGCAAGTTCTTTGAATTTCGCCGCGTTGATGTTGGTCGATGTAGGATTGAGGCCATCGTACCTGACGACATTGCCGTCATTGTCGATGACGGGGCTCGTTAGGATGTCGTATTCCACCCAGGCGGGCGAATGAGAATGAGCCGTGACCCAGTTTGTCCCGTCATATGTCCGGACCAGAGCCGCCTTCGCCATGCAGGAGAACTTCAGGGAACCGGAAAGACGATCGGTGGCAAGCCCCTGGACGCCTACGAGCACATGGCGGGGATGCTCGAAGCCGTCCCCTTCGGAAACCTCCTTGTAGGTATAGAACTGGACCGTATCGATATGCCGGGTATCGTCCTGATCTGTGGAGAGTTTGGTAATCCGCATCTCATACTTGAATCCTGGTTCGAGGTTGCGGACCTTGATTGTGTCGTAGAGAGCACCCCGTTTGTGGTTGATGTAGGTTTTCCTGTCGGCCAGACTTGACACGGTCCTTGTGATCGGCTCATCGATCCACATCCAGCGGTTGACATCGTCATAGAATTCGCCGTCTCTATGGTCGGATCGCGTGGTGGAACCGGCCTCAGATTCAAACCAGTACCAGGCTCCGGTTTCATCGCTGCCCCACCGGCCCGCGCTCCAGCGCTGCTCGATCACCGTTTCCGTGGTGGTGGCGACCTCCTGGGCGACGCACTGCCAGGGGGCGCCGTCGACGAGCTTCCTGACTTCGGCCTTGATCTGGATAGACCAGTCCGTGAGGGACCCGTCGTTGGCGTAATAGGCTATGCCGTTCGGAAAGACAAGATCGATGTCGAGGCCGTTGAACGCCTGCCCTTCCGTCTCCCGCGTGTAGGGACCGCCGTCGTTGCGGATTGTGACTCCTACGGGATACTCCACCTTCACTTCATCGAACCAGGGGATGGGCTCCTGGTTTATATGGCCAAGGCGGGCTATGATGGTTACCCCTGGGAAGTTTGCCGGAGTCAGGGGCTGGTCGTTTATCCGGAAATCGTACAGCTCCGCGTATGGCCCAAGGCCCAAGCATATGAGAAGGTTGAGCTGCTGGGCGTCGAGGCTGTATTCACGGAAGGATGTGATAATGTTGCCGTAGAGCCTGACGGTGCCGTAGGCACGAGGGATCACGGCCCCCTGCTGCTGGGTGGTCTGAGGATTCCAGCCGTACGTCGGTGATAAGCTGATATCCGTGGAAAGATCCATGGAGTCCACCTGGGGAGAATGCGCGGGCAGGAAGGCGCTTATCAGCGCGTTCGCGGCGAAGACGCCTGCCATGGTGATGGCCATGACCCCTGCAGTCGTTCCCCAGCCCAGGCTGTTGGCAAGGGGCAGCGCCCAGTACTGTTGGGTGGCGATGAGGATAATGTCCACGATGATCATGCCGATGACGGGGAGCGCTTCGTCGTCGCCCGCCGCAGGGACAAGGACGATCTGTGTTCTATCGTTGAGGGTTATCCGGCCGAAAGCTGTTTCGGGATAGACCGTGTCTCCCACGCAGGCGACAAAAGGAATGTTCGCAGGCAGGTGCGCCCGCCTGATGTCAAGAAGGGTTGCACCGGAAGAAACCTCGATTCTACGGACGTCGGTCATGGTGAAGGGAGAGGATTTCACGAGAACCGGCAATGGCAGGTTGTCTCTCATTTGTCCACCTTTAGCCGGTAAAATCCGGTTACACGGCGCTTCCACCTGACCGAATCGAGCCTGTCGATGACCACGCCACCTGCGGACCTGGAGCAATGGATGAAGTCGTTCCCGTCTTCCAGCACAAGCCCTAAGTGTGTCGAGTAGAGAGGATCAATGCTGCGGAAGGTAACGATGGCAAATGGTGTCGGTGCGCGGATCTCTTCACACTCCTCGGCCAGGGCGTTGAGGAGAACTTGGTTCTGGGTTTCCGGAGAATCAAAGGTGCTTTTAACGGGTTTTATACGGCACACAGAACCTGTTAGATTCTCCAGAATCCAGATCACCACTCCCGCGCAGTCGAACCCTTGCTCCGGTGTCCGGCCGCCCTCGACGAACCTCACGCCCACCAGGTCTTTGACCTCAATTCGATTCATACCAGCCTCACCCCGATCTGGGAGAGTCCGAGTTTGCCGCCGAAGCGCCTGCTGTTGTTGAGGGACCGGCAGGTATCGATGCGGCCGTCACAGGAGAAACCTACGGGTTCAACCAGAACGGTATCGAAATAGAGGTAATGGCCGGGGTTCGGATTTCTGAGCGTGATCCAGACTTTTTCGCCCGTGCCTGTAAAGGTCCCGAATATCTCGCCCCACTGGGCACCGGCAAGAAAGTCGACGGTGAGGAGCGTACCCCCGCCCATTGTGGTGCCGACCCGGAGTTGGCCCGCGGACGCGTCGCCCTGCTTCACCCGGACGCCCACCCGGTGCTCCTTGCCTGGTAGAGTTCCATACCCTGCCAGGCGGGGGAGTTGCTGGCAGAGGTCGCTGAAAAGTGAACCGGGGGCGGCGTCTGCGGTGAACTTCGCGCAGTTCCCGGAATGACCTCCCGAGACTATCTCGACCGAGCCCCACCACTGCCAGTGGGTAGGGGTCAGAGGGGATTCATCGTCGAACCCGTGATTCCGCGCCATGCTCGTAAAGGCGCACTCCGCGCCCTTGAAACCGCCCACCTTTAGCCAGGGACAATGGTTGGCCAGATAACGTATCGCCGGAAAGATCCGGTTGAGGAAGTTCGGGCCGCCGAGAGTGAAGATGGCCCACTTGTCGTTGCTCTTTCCTTTTATCACCTCAAGGTCGACTTCAAGCTCCGAGTGGTCCACGTCGAGGTACCCGGCATTGACAATGCGTAACTTCACCTTTGCGCCGTTTAAACCCCGGTACTGCCAGAGGTAAGGCTCAAGCATCCAGTTTGCGTTAGGCACACGCAGGGTCCAGGTAGGTATCTGCCCTTTTGCCTGTGATGAAGGCAGTTCGATCTGAAAGCCCGCCTTGCGGTAGAGGTTCCCGAGGTAGGTAATGTCCTCGGTGTTGTGGGCAAACCGGAATGTGTCGGAGTCATCGGGCAGAACAAGGTCGATAAGCCACAGGAAAGGATGGGTCGATGCAATTTTGAGAGTTTCTATGATGAGTACGGGAGGCAGGTCTTTCATCGGTTACACCTGCTCCAGGGCAAACTTGATCTCCCACTGGTCATCCCGGACCCAGAGCCGGTATTTCACCTTGCCCAGGAAGCGCACCTGATAGACCTGGCTGTTCTTCGGGTTAGTCCACTGAAAGATGTCTGCGCCGACACCCACGGAGTCCTCGAAGGATTCCACAAGGGATTTGTCGTTATCCGTTGCGGGGCGGATCGTCACGTTCCAGGTTTTCGGGACCCTGGTGCAGCGCGGCCGTGTGATGCGGTACCCGCCTTCAGCTTTGCTTTCGATAGTGGGATCGAAGGCCTTTTCTTCCGACCAGTCGTCAATCAGGGGCGTGATGCTCAATGCGGGAAAGGTCAGCATTATCGGCTTAAGGCTCCTTTAAAGGCGTTGAGAAAGTCAGGGTCTGAATAGGCGAGTTCCAGAACGAGGGTCTTTGTCTTTGTCCTGTCGTCGGTGCGCCTGCCGGTTTCGCGGAGACCCAGGGGCAGGCCGGTCTTGTTCTCCATCTGGATATTCACGTTCGTATCGCCCCCGGCGCCGCCTCGCGCCGCCCGTGCAATCCCGGTGAGCCATTCATTCTGTTCCTCGGTGATGTAGCGTTCCCCCACGCGGTTGATGACCATGCGTTCATCACTGTTGAGGCCGCCCAGGTGGAAGACGGGGATATACCGCGCAATGGAGCCACCAGTATGGGCAATCTGGACACCCGGTGGCAGATTGGTGGGCGGCGTAGGTGTCACGCTACCGCTTGCGCCGGAGCGTGTGCCGAACCATCCGGCTATGGCGCCGATGATCCCGCCAAATCCCCCGGTCCCTCCTGTCACCGCCTGGCTGAGAGCGTTGGCCACGGAGCGCTGGATGGCGGCCAGCACGCTGTTGACGTAGTCGGTGAGGCTCTTGAGCTTGCCCTGCATGGCGTCAAAGAAGAAATCGGAGAAGGCCTGCTGCATGGCCTGGGCAGTCTGTCTTGCGAGATCGACGGCCTGCTGAAAGGGAGTTCTCAATTCTCTGAGCCATGATTTGAGACCCCAGCCCCAGCCTTCTTCGAAGGTGCCGTTAACCTCGCGAAGAAGCATCTTCTGCTCCGTCAGCTTCGCGTTGGTATCGTCTATGAGCCTGGCGTAGTCGAGCTTTGTCTTGGGGTCCGGGGCATTCGCCCAGCTTTCCCGGTAAGCGGCAAGGAGTCTCTGGTACGCCTCCACCCTCCCTGTTGCAACGTCCTCCCTTGACAGGGTCTGTTCCTTTTCCGCCAGATCGAGCACGGCCAGGCGCTGCCGGACTTCATCCTCCAGGGCCTCGCGGTTTCTGTCCTGCGTCTGCCGTTCCGCTTCCCGCATCCTTGCCGTTTTGTAAGCGGCATCACCGATCTGGTCCTCCATGACCTTGATCTGGTCGGCAATCTCTTTCCGCTTGGAATCGTCCTTCTCCGCCCGCAGGTCTGCTTCCAGGTTCTGCTTCTTCTTCTGGAGGACAGCCTCGTCGAGCGAGAGTTCCTGGCGGGTCGCATCCCGCGGGGTGATATTTCTTCGTTCCAGGTCGATCTGGAGAAGTTCCTTCTTCCTCTTTGCCTCCTCCTCCAGCGCCTTGAGCTGGCCTCCCTTGTGGCCCGCTCAAGCTCTTTCACATATTCCAAGGCCTTGATGTTGCCTTCGATGCCAGTCCTTGTGAGTTGTTCTTTCTGCTTCTCTATTTCCTTCTGAAAGGTCAGTTTCTCCTTTTCGATCTCGCCTTCGCGTTTTGCATTTTCTCCCTTGTCGCTGATGAATCCCTTTTCTTTTCTCCAGGACGCGTCAACGAGGGCGATCTTTTTCTCGTTGTATTCGATCCCTTTCTCAAGAATGGCCTGCTGCAGGGCCTCGTCCCGGTCCATGTATTCTTTCTGGTCGATATCGCCCTTTTCCCACTGCTCTTTTATCCGGACCTGGGCAGTTTTGTAGGCTTCCACGATCTTCGTTTCTTCGACCTCGATAATCTCGCGATGTTTCTTGAGATCGGCCTGGATTGCCTGTTGTGCGTCCTTGCGCTGTGACTCGTTAAGGGGCTGCTTCTTCCCGGTAAGGGTGTTCCGGTCCTCTTCGGGAGTGTTGAGATACTTCTTAACCGCTTCCTTGTCCCACTGGAGCATGCCCAGTGTGGGAACTTCGGGCGCCACGGTAATCCGGACGACGCCGCCCCGGATAAGACCTGCCACCTTGGGAGCGTTTCCGTAGAGCTCGGGATGCTCCTCGATGAGCCTGGTGACGTCGGTGTGTTGAATCCCCTCCAGACCTGCGGTATTGCCGCCCAGCTTTCCATATTCCTTCAGGACCTCGTCGGCAAATCCTGCTGCCTTGTGGGTCTCGTATCCTTTTGCGCCGAGCCAGAGGCCGCCCTCGATCATTGCCCCGATGATGGTCCCCTTCATCATGGCGCTGGCCTTCAGGGATTGCTGGCCGATGTGGAGAATCGCATCGCCGATGCCCCGGAGTTTGACCGCAATGAGGGCAAAGAGGGCGGGCTTTGCTATTGTCTCTATCAGGACACCGCCAACCCTCGCGCAGTCCTTGATAAAGTCGATGAGTTTCATTATGGTGAGGCTGATTTCCTGAAGCTTCTGCTTGATCTCGGGTTTGATCTGGATATCGATGATCTTTCCCTTTTCATCCCTCGTGATGTTCACCAGCGAATCGGCGAGCAACTTGACCTCTCGCTTCAACGCTTCAAAGACCGGATGAAACCCTTCGCCTAAACTCCTCTGGGCAATGTCTTTGAAGTTTGACCAGGCGCCTTCCCAGTTATTTTCAAACTCGTTGGAGGCGTACACAAAGCCCTCCAGCCGCGTCTTGACTTCCTGGAGCACGGTGCCCTGCTCGCGCCACTTCTTGACCTGGTCGTTAGTTATGCCGAGGGATCGGGCGAGCTGCGAGTTCTGGTCGATGGTGCCCATCACCAGGTCGCGCGATTCCTGGACGATCTGCTGTATGGGCAGCCCGATGGCCTTGACGGAGTTTGTCATAAGTCCGGTGAGTTCCAGAGTCTCTTTGAAGGTCAGCTTTGCCGACATGGCAGGAGCCAGGATGCCCTGATACGCCGAGACCAGTTCCTGGTACGTGGCCGGAGTTGTCATGGCGATCTTCTGCAGTTCCTGCTGGGCCTGCACCGCTATTTTCTGGGCAGCGTTAAACTTCTCCTGCCCTGAGAGGACGTGGCCCTGGGCATCGGTGATCTCGCCCATGGAGGTGAGGATCGCCGCAATACCGAGTTTTGATGTCTCCACGGTCTTGTTGTAATCGATCATGGTGCTTGCGATCTTTTGCACCCCGGCACCGGAGGCCAGGGCGATAATGATGTTCTTCAGCTCCCCGAAGGAGCTCTTCAGCTTATCCGTGACGGCTTGGGTTTCACGGACCTGACCCTTTATCCCCTCGATCTTTGCATTGAGTTCGGGGAACCCCTTGGTGATGGCTTCAAGGATGAGTTCTATCTTATTGTCCGTCATGTCCTGTCCGGGTTCGTTTCACCCTCATTTGAATTCGAAATCCCTGCTGCAGGCGTCGCAGTCTGCAAGCCCCGCCTTCTTGCAGGCATAGCAGTAGTCGTTAAGGGCCGTCCTTCGCTTCTTTTCCCCGTCTTCCACTCCCAGGAAAGCAAGGATTGCCTCCCGGTAGGTGAGCCAGCGCGACTGGTAGTCCAGATAAGGCTCGCATTGCTTCAGCGTATAGGACCATTTGATTGCCTCGTGTCTGGTAATATCCCCGCATGAAAGGACTACGCAGATTTCTTCAATCCAGCCAGCTGGCTCTTTATGGCCTCCGTGATCCGTCCCGCGCCTCCGAGTAGCTTCTCGAAGACGGAAACTATCGGATTGCAGTCGAAAAAATCGGCGATCACCTCCACGATCTGCTCGGGTTCAACGGCAAAGCGAAGTTCTCTGGCAAAGGCCTCCAGGTCCTTGTCGATAAGCTTCTGCCCCTTTTCACAGAGGATAATGCCCAGCGCGTCTCCCACCCTATCCTTAAGGGCGAGGAGGATATCTTCAGCCTTCATGTCGCCCGTAATCTCAAGGCCCTCGATTATGCCCGAGAGCTGTTCAATCTGTCCGAGCACGAGGGTCCGCTGGACGTAGGTCTTATCTCCGATCCGGTACTCAAATTCCCTTTTCTCCATTGTCACTCCTACAGGGTCGCCTGAGTGTTCTTGAGGACCATCTGGATCGAGCTCGCCTCAGAGGAGTTGTCGTAATAGGCAGCATAGGGCAGTTCTACAAGGACGCCCTTAGGGCCGGTGACGATGGGGTCTTTTTCCTCGTAGATCAGCTCCGGCACCTTTACCTCGAAATACTCGTTGCCGGCAGTACCGTCGCCGGTGCCCCTGGTCAGGATTATCCGAAGGGACGATTCGGTGAAGTTGATCGCCTTGTTAAGGAGCGTGAGGTCCTGAAAGAAAGCCGTCACCACTCCGGACACGAGGAGGCTGCCTTCCGGTATTGAGACCCTCTCGCCCTGGCCGCCGATTACGTACGAGCCCCCGTCCAGATCGTTCTCGATGTCCATTGTGGTTTTCGTGATGATGGCGATTGACGAGCCACCCTCTTCGATGGTTGCTTCCATCATGTCCCAGGCAACGTGACCCAGATCCACCGGCGTCGTATCGAAGGAGGAGCCGCTGGCGGTTCTTTTCTTTGCAAGAAAGTCGAGGTTGAAGGGTATGACGCCTTCGCTGTTAAATTCGAGGCTGGCCTTGTTAATCCGGCAGCCGTTGTACAGCAGGAACTGGCTGATATCGGTGAAGCCTTTTTCGAGGCAAAGGCCTACAGGGAGCGAACCGACCTTGATGGTGTGGGTCTTGTTCGCGCCCGCGCCTGTTGTTGCCACGGAACCTAAGAGATGTTTCAGAATGGTGCCCATGTAAGGGGAAAGCTCCGTGTTAATGTTGCCGCCTGCGTCCTTGTTACCGCGGGTGGGTTTCACGGCATTCCGGTTGCCCCGGATGACGTTGCTTTTGTTGATACCTCTCTTGGCAGAGAGGCCTTCGGATATGAAGTAGAGCGTCTTCGCGTCCGGACTGGCAGGGGTGACGCCGAAAGTCGCCTCCTGGTCGTATATCATCTGTGTTGCAGATCCTCTTGCCTGTGCCATTGGTTACCTCCTCTTTTCGGGCCGTTCTGTTCCTTGCGGGACTTGGCCGGTGTGAGCAGAAACGGGGTCTTCCTTGAATTCGTGAAACATCGGTTTATTGAGCAACAAGGCTGCTGTCTCGTCGTCGAACTCCTGCGGCGAGCCGAGCTGCATCTTCACTGCCTTGTTTTTCGGCCCTACTTCGATCGTTTCCGGTCCCTGGTCGTAATAGACTTTCTTCACACAATCCTCCTTATCTACTGCTTTGCGATCCTCTGAAATTCCATCCCGTAGACGAAAGTGCCGCCTTTTATCACCATCAGCTCCGCACTCACCGGCCACAGGTACCCACGAAGAGGCGTGAGGCGCTTGCCTTTGAGCCGTTCCGTGATCTCCTCGATGAAATCATATGCGCCGCGGGAGCCCCTCTTCCTGCTCCTCAAGCTTTCTGTGAAAAGTGCCAGACCGTAATTCATTGTGCGCTCAACGACATTGCCCGGGCCGATCACTTCTTTTTGCCCGAATTTGCATCCGCCGAAGATCACCCAGACCGCAGGTTTTCTGAAAGCCTGTTTCAGCAGGTCCTCAATGTCGCCCTGCCAGGTGTCGCAGGTGACCACCCCCACTACATTTGTCTTGATGTCGGAGATGATCATGTCTTCGATCTGTTCTATTTCGCCCGGCATCAGAGCCCCTTCAGGTTCATGAGGATCGTTCTCAACTCCTCCTGGTAGCCCTTATCCAGTTCACGGTTCTTGAGGAGATTCCCGGCGTTCTCCGGGTCCAGGCAATAGAAACCGTCAACCGGCTCGAAGCGGACCGTATAGTATTCCGGCGGTGCCGGGAGATCCGGAACCTGCATCCGGATGTACTCAGTCTTTACTATCTGCCGGGGTCCCGAACATGCCGTTAAGCTCAAGCAGCAGAGGATCAACAGGCGAACCAAGGCTTTCATTTTCATTTGGTGCTCCTTTATTCTGTGGCCGGTCGGGCTGATCCCCCTCTTTCAGAGGGACAGTGGACCGATCAACTACCTTGCTTTTGAGGCCGTCTATTCTGCGCAGTGCGGAAATCATCTTTTCCTTTACCTTGAGGCGAGATCCGCAGGTGGCATAGGCGCTTTTCACCTCTTCCTTGAGCTGTCCGATGGTGACCGCATTTGAGGCGTTTGCGTCCTGGCAGGCGGCAAGCTCGGTTTTAGCGGTGGTTATATCCGCTTTAAGGCCGTTTATGCGGAGCTGCTGGACCTTGCCGACGGCTAAGCCGCCGATCATTGCGCCGATCAAATAGGGAAGGAGAAACCTCGCGATCTTCAGGTAGGGCAGCGGTATCATCGGTACTTCTCTCCTCTGGCGGCGATCCGGCGCGGGTAGTCGATGTTGACGGCGCAGAGATCCAGCTTCTTCCCGCTTTTGAGAATCAGTACCTTCCGCCTGCAGGCTGTCTCTACTGCGCGCGTATCACAGGTGCCCGCGCGCTCAATTTCCTTGTTGAGCAAGGCCGCTCCGCCGTTATATGCCCGGAATGCGTATAGCCACTCCTTGCAGACGACGACACCATAAAGCCAGTCATCGTAGAGGATGACCGCCCGTATGGACCATCGCGGATCGTAAGGGGAGGGCTCCGTCGAAATCTCGCGGAGAGCCCTTTCCCGTTCATGCAGCCACTCGGCCGTGGCGGGCATGAATTGCCCCAGGCCCGCGCCTCCGTCGAAAGCAGTAACGCCCTCCTCGCAGCGCGACTCCTGTTCTATCTGACCGAGGAAGAGATGCGCCGGTGCATCCATCCCCACAAAGAACCGGGTCTCGTGGATCACCTGGCTGCGATACTTGAGGCAGCGGTCAAGCGCATTACAAGCCGAGGGTAAGAGCCAGGATAACAGCAGCGTAAAGCATGCCGCGAAACATAAGAATCGTGCGTTCCCTGTATGCACTGACAACCTCCTCGGTTTTGTGGAAAACGGGCTTGAAGAAGAAGACCCAGAGCAGCTCTGCCAGTCCGATGCCTGCGGCAACCATGCACAGCTTATGGGTGAGAATCTTCACCGCGTTTCCTCCCTGGACTAAGAGAAGGATCGGCAGGACGATGATGAGCACGATGCCGAAGCGCAGCAGGTATTTCCTGGTCTCGCCGGTGCGGGTGCGCCGTGTTTTGGTGTCGTCTTTCATTTCCCCTCCCTCGGGCAGCCGCAGTTATCGGCTGTGACCCTTTTAAACTCTTTTAGAATTGATTTTTCCGACCGGACCCGTATCATAAGCCCTCTTTCCCTTCCTCTCGCCACAGCGCGTTTGTGGCGCTGTGAGCACGCCCTCAAAACTTCTCCAGCACTTCTTTGGAAAACAGACGGTCTGAGGCTGTCTTATTCGTCACGTAGGAGCCTCCCGAAGGGGCCTCCGGCGCTGACTCGTCCGTGCCGAGGGAGAGCTTGCCTTCCTGGATACGCTGCAGAATCCTCTCTGCATTTCTGTACCGCGACGTCTGTCCTTCAGGGATCTCCGTATCGAACCGCCTTCCGTAGAGGTAGAAAAGCGCCAGATCCATGGAGAGCTTTGTGATGAGCTTCGGAACCGAAACCAGAGGAAGCGCGTACCGTGTCCGCATGTACCCGTCGATGAGCTGATCCGCGTAGTCGATGGCGTCGCTTATACGGGCCATGATGGCGGCGTGATCCGGGTTATCGGGATCGATAGACTCCGGTGCCAGGTTCTCGTCGTCAGTTAACTCAATGAGCTTTGCTTCCGACGAAGCGGCCTTCAGATCATCGAGGGTGCAGTAGCTCACGGGTTGCCATCCTTCGTCTTTTCCACAAGCTCCAGGAGGGTCGCTTTGTTCGCCTTCGGCGGTATCTCCACTTTTCTTCGCTCCAGGATCTCGACAAGTTCCTTCTTCGTGGGACCCTGCGTTCTGTCTTCCTCGGACTCCTCGCCGATATCGATGATGTCTGCCGCTCCCGCGGCGATGAGAAAGTCGGCAGTCTCTTTGTCCGTCTCAAACTCCTCACCGGGCGGAATCGACTGCTCCGCCTTAAGCTGAACCGTGTTTCGTGCCCGCAGTCTCATGACGCACCTCCCCTAGATGACCTTGGCTATGATGAAAGCGTCAGGCTGATGGAGGCAGGGGAGCGGCGCCGACTGGAGCATAATCCATCTGACAGAGGGGTCTTCCTCTTCCCAGGATTTCGGAAAGTAAGGGACGGCCGCCGTGGCCTTGAGGTCCTGGATTGCACCGTAGTGCCTCACGGTCCTGCTCCGCGTCGATCCGAGGACAATCTTATCCACGGGCACCATCGGCTTTTCTGTCCCGTCCGTGTCATCCACGTACCATTCGTCGTAGCCGTAGATGTCGAGCCCCTCGATGACGCCATAGTAGGTGGAGCCGTCGGGAAGCTGCTGCGGATCAATCTTGCCCAGGGTGACCTTTGTCTTGTCCAGAAGTTTGAGAACGTTGTCGTTTTTGATCAGACAGGTGATTACGTCTGCTCCCATGACCGCCACGTCTGGCACCAGGCCGGAATCCTGAGCGGCCTTTCTCTTCCAGGTGCGGAGGTTCGTGATGGGATCGCTCGTGGAGCCTGCCGACCAGAGGGCTTCGGAGGCGAGAGTTATGATGTGATCGGCGGCCATGAGAAAATCGATTTCTGCATTGATGCCTTCGCCGACGCAGACTACCTTGCCGGTGAAGAGCTCCTGGGCTGCCATCCATTCTTCGCGCCGGACTATCATGGTTCTGAGTTCGACGAGATCTTTGCCGAGCTGGACCTGTGCCATCTGGGCCGGGGAGGAGTTGCCCTGGTAGATCGTGTCTCCCGCCTGGCGCTTCAGGATATCGGCACCGGAGAAGGGCATCTTTTCCTTGATGTAGGGCGGGGCAAAGGTCTTGGTCGTGTAGCCGGTACGGTCAACCACCTTGCCCTGCATGAGGGGGTGCACGAAGGGGGCGAGGCGTCTCTTGCCCTTGTGCACGTCGATGTCCACGTACTGCGTGGTGGATGTCTCTGTTGATTTGAAAAAGAGGTTGAGCAGGAACGTCCTTGCCTCGGCCATCATTTCCAGGGCCTGGAGCATTGTTCTGGTCGCAAACATATCAATCATTGTTGCCTCCTTGTGTTATGGCTGTTATCCTGCCACCGTGGTCTTGAGGAAGATCCCCTTGTCACGGAGCGCGTCCTTCACTGATGCGGCGGTGTGGCCGGTGCCGAAGGTCATGGCGCCGCTGTTGAACTCTCCTGCCTTGTAGCCTACCGTCACCAGGTCGCCACCGGAGGCGTCCGAGTCACGCGCGAGCACCATGTCGGGGTCCTGAGAACCGTCTACCGCCGCAGCCAGGCTCATCTTGTATTTGCCGGACCCGGCAGCTATAGCGATGGTGAAGCTGTCGCCAACGATAAAGTCGGTGCTGCCGTCGTTGATTGTGAAGTTGAGGTGGTCGCTGGCGTAGGCAACTCCGGCCGATGCGTCTTTGAGGCGGGCGCCATCGGGGGCGACAACGGAGAAGGTGCCTCCGTTTGTTGCCGCTGCAATACAGGTGAGAACGTACGTGCCGATCCTGGCGTCTTTTCCCATGGTGACGCCGGTGCATGTGCCGTTGCCCGTATTGGTGCCTGCGGTGCCGCCTGCAGGGCAGGATCTGGTGATCTTGCCGAGAAGAGTGCCGCGTTTACGGTTCTCGCCCGAGAGAAGGGTGATACTTTCCGTCACGATCTTGGCGGCGTCTCCGGCGGGAAGTTTGTCAGGGGTGAAAACATCCGTGGTCATTCCCAAAGTTTCTGTCATGTCTACTTTCCTCCTTCTTTCGGCGCTGCCGAGGCAATGGTCCGCGCTACCGCATCGGTCTCGGAAAAGGTGTGGCCCTTGTCTTTCGTGGCATGCTCCCCGAACTCGATCTGCTTCTGAAGGGTCTGCAGATAGGCCTTAAAGGCGTCTAAAGGGGCCTTTTTCGTCTTCTAGCCGGGGTCCTCATCAGAGGGTTCCGCAAACTCGTACTCT
>CAYOYU010000050.1:18452-23354 GCA_964408265.1 uncultured Syntrophorhabdaceae bacterium | reverse complement strand
TCGATGGCCGTCTCAATAATCTCAGTCTTTGAGCCTCGTGGACCTTGGACCTTTCCTACCCTCTCCTCAAATTCGCGGTAGGCAGCCTTGAGGATGTAGAGAAGATAATTTACATAGGGCCACGGATCATGTTTCCCTTCGTGCCATCCCTTGGAACTCAGTTCCAATGTCTCGTAATACCGTTCTTTATTCTCTTCGATAAGCCGTTCAATGCTGATGTAGCGCCCCACCTCGTAGCCGAGGTGGTAGCATTGAAGCAGCAATAAGAGCCTCGATACCCGGCCGTTTCCATCCCTGAACGGATGGATGCAAAGAAAATCAAGGTTGAATGCGGCTAGCGCAATCGCAGGATGGACCCACTTCTCCTCGACACATCGCTGCCACATTCGGATTAGGGTTTGCATTGCCTCGGGCGTCTCCACGGCAGGGACCGTCTTGAATCGTATCCGTTCTCTTCCGTCCGGATATTTCTCGATTATATCTCCGTCCTTCTCTTTGTAATGCCCGGCATCCCATATGTCACCCCGGCAGATCCTATGAAACCTCAGCATGGTCTCCTCAGAAATCGGGAGGGCCGAACCGAGCTCATGGATGAGGTTCAAGGCATCGCGATACCCCCTCACTTCCTCTTCGTCTCTATCGACGAGCAAAGGCTTGCCAAAGACGATTGTTGCTACTCGTTTTTTATCCACATAGACACCCTCAATACGGTTGGACGATACCGCACTTTCGATAAGGGCATGTTCCCTCAAGACCTTCAATTTCTGGGGTGACTGTTTCGTAAACAGTTCCTGCTTGCCTCTGGCTTCAGCGAGGTCAGCCAGATACCACGCGGTTGCTGTCGGAATTGTTTCAGGTTTTAATGCAAATTGTCTTAGTGTCATCATGTTTTGTCACCCGTGAACGTGGGGCTCATTCGTTGGCCTTGATGACCAGCCATGTGATCAGTTCGAAGTCGGTGGTCTCCCTTACCTGCTCTTGCTCCGTGGGAATCACAAAGGAGCGCCCGCCCTGGAGGCCTCCGATCACTCGTTTGCGGAAGGTAGCTGCAATGGATGAGACCGCCTTCTCCAGGAGAAAACTATACAGGTCCATGACCTGGCCATCGGCAGTGCATTCGTCAAATAGCGTACAGAGATCGTCGTAGGCTTCGGTCTTTCCCATGCAAAGCTCCCGATAGACACCAAGGATCTGTTTCGGCTGAGCGAAAGTGAGGCGTACGTTGCCGTCCTCAAGGACATAGACGAGGAAATAGGGCTGAAGCGGATTGACTTGTTCCGACCGGGACGCTTTGTCATCCCTACCGCTACCGTTGACTTGTCGTAAACAGAAGATGACACCGGGTGCTATTGCCCGTATATCTTTATGCGGGGGCACCACCGCATACAGCCCGAAGGGCGACCCTTCCAGCAGGGCGCGGTTCGCTTCGAGGTATTTGAGCAGGTCGATCCGGAAATCATCGAGGGTAAACTCGGTGAGCGATACGGAATCATCCAGTTCGTCCAAGTCAAGCACTTCGTCCTTGAGGCGCAAAAGTTGACGGTCACGATACCTCAGATCCTCCTTGATAAGGTCCTGCAATTCTTCCGGTTTCAGCAGGTTGTCTTCAAGGGTGGCAGCCAGATCGGCCAGGGCCATGCGGGCCTCAACTCTGTGTTTCAGCGTGATGTACTTGTCCAGATGCGGCGTCGGCCAGAAGTTCACGAGCTGGATCGCCTCATTTATGCTTTTGATCCGATCGATTCGGCCGAAACGCTGGATGATCCTCACAGGGTTCCAATGGATATCATAATTGACAAGGTAATCGCAGTCCTGCAGATTTTGCCCCTCTGAAATACAGTCGGTAGCGATGAGCAGATTTATCTCGCCCTCCTGCGGCATCGAGGTAATCATAGCTCTCTGTTTGGAGACAGGAGAGAAGTTGGTAAGGATTCTGTTAAACTCAAGGGGCTGTTGAAAACCTTTGGGCTGGAAGGTACTCCTGTTGTCTCCTGCGCCCGTTACCAGGGCTGCGTGGATGCCCAGTTCGTCATGAGCCCATCGGTGAAGGTGCTCGTAGAGATAGTGGGCTGTATCGGCAAAGGCGGTAAAGACCAGGACCTTACGATTGGGTTTGCCATCCTTGGTGTATGATGGCTTGCGGACCTTGCTCTCGACGAGGCCTTTAAGCGCAGCAAGTTTCGCGTCTCGCTCAGGAGAGACATCTTTGGCCTGGACGTATAGCCCGTTAAGCTGCTGCTTGTCTGCATGAAGCGCCGCCAACCAATCATCAACCCTGAGGTGGGCGGTCTTGAACGTCATCTTTTTTCCCACTTCAAGGGCATCCACAAGCTCCTCGTCATCAAGGTCATCGGGCGCTATATCGGCAAGGTCAACTTCGGGGTTGGCAACCTGGTAGGCTTTGAAAGCATTCAGCCGCTTCTCCAGGGCGTCGATCTTTGCAATCGTCCGCTCCATAGTGAGCGCAAATGAATGAATGGAGCTTTCCAGACGTTTCAGAAAATTTACCGTCATCATCCCGATGAGAAAATCTTCACGCTGGGCCTGGGTAAAGTTGCCGATTCTCTTCTCGTACTCCGGTTTGAATTCCTCCAGAACGAACTGCGAGGGGTTGAAGAGGGAAAGCTTGTAAGCATCGATCTCGGCACTCAGCTTGTCGTACGACATGAAGAGACCCTTGTTGTCGATCTCCGGCGTAATGGTAATGGGTCTCAGCCGTTTGGGAAAACCACCCAAGCGAGTCATCTCGCTTTTGTAGTACTTCTCCACGTGCTTCCGTGCCCGGGCGATAGTCAACTCATCAAGGAGCTTAAAGAAATCGGAACCGAGACGGAGGAGAAGGTCTGCAGTCTTTCTCGCCGCCGGAGGCTGCTTCGCCCAGGCGCTGAAATGGCCTTGGGCCTGTCTCAAGGTCTCCTTTATGTCGGGAATGCCGATGGTGTCCTTGAATGCGGTATCACTACCCGCCGTAGCAAAATAGATCTGGTTCCGAAGGTCCTTGAGGTCATTGTTGACAGGAGTGGCAGAAAGCAAGAGGACTTTGGTCCTGATGCCACTCTGGATTATGTCTTCCATCAGGCGGGCGTAGCGGCTCCGTCGGATAACATTGCCCTGCTCATCTTTCTTCCCCGGTGTGTTGTTCCGGAAATTATGAGATTCGTCGATGACCACGAGGTCATAGTTACCCCAATTAACCGTGTCGAGCCTGATGCCGCAGGATTCGCCCTTGTCACGACTCAGGTCCGTATGGCACAGCACGTCATACCGGAACCGGTCGTTGAGAAACGGGTTGAGCTGGTCATTTGACCGGTACACGGTCCAGTTGTCTCTGAGCTTCTTCGGACAGAGCACAAGGACCCGTTCATTTTTCAGTTCAAAGTACTTTATGGCGGCAAGAGCCGAGTAAGTTTTGCCGAGGCCCACGCTGTCAGCCAGGATGCAGCCGTTGTGAGCCAGGATCTTGTTGATGGCCCCTTTGACGCCATCCTTCTGGAAGTCAAAGAGCGTCTTCCAAATCTGCGTCTCAAAAAGGGTTGTCTTCTGCATGTCGGCATCGGTTTTGTCCTTGCCGCCGAGAAACTGCTCGAAAAGGTGAAAGAGTGTTTTGTAGTATATGAACTCAGGTGAATGGTTCTGGTAAACCTGCGCAAGATACTGGAGAACGTCCTCCTTTACGTCCTCCACAAGCCCCGGGTCGTTCCACAGATCATCGAACCATGATTTCAGGTCGACGCGGTCACGGTCGCTGTCGACGATGAGATTCAGCTCTATATTACTGTTGCTTGTGGAAAGACCCAGGCCACGGCTCGTAAAATTGGAACTTCCCATGATGGCATGAACAACTTCGCCGTTTTCCACATGGTACATTTTGCCGTGGAGGAAGTTGGTCTGCTTTACGGACTTAATGGAAACCTTTTGTTTGATCCACTCGGAACATTCCCACGCTACCCGCTTTTGTTGGAGGCTCGTGGCAAGCTTCAGCCCATTCGCGTCAATCACGAATGATTTCTTTTCAGTCTTGTCAGGGTCCAGAGCCTTGACAAATCTGGGCTCACCAAAGAGAAAGTCCATGTGCTCGATCCGGTCGAGGTAATCCTTCAGTTGATCGTAGGCATAGATTGTAAAGAACGCCGACACCACGGAAAGGTACGACCCGTCTCTGATGTGCTGTTTCAGGAAATCAGCGACAGGACCTCGTTTATGGTTGTCCCTGATACCTGTGATGAACAGACTATTAGTCATTTCTATACCAAATCCTAACCCATTGATAACAAAGGGGTCAATCGTTTTCTCCGAAATTGCTGGAGGATTGAGGGGTAAATAGGCCACTCTTTCGTCTCCTGAGCCAACGAAACCTGAAGGGGCGAGCGGGAAAGGGGGACAGGCTGCTTTTCCCGACAGAGAGCGCATCTCTCTGCGCTCTTCGACGTGAAGCCCGCTGACACCAACCAGGAGGGACGGCTTCCCCCCGTTTTTCCGACGTATTTCACCCCTTTTCTAAATTTTCAGTTTTGAAACTCAATTCCGCGCAAGCCATTGCCAGTATTGAGTCTGTAACGAACCTGCACTTTTACAGAAACCGTTTCTGTAGTCTATGGAAGTGTGTCAATCGGCCACATCTTGCAAGCCCACGGGGTATCAAGGACGAGAGAGCAGCGCTGAAACCTTATCGGAGCAGGCTCCGGGGCATGGAAACCAGGAAAGAACGAAAAGTGATGCCGGAGAAAAGGACCGGGCTAATCCGTTGTCGGCAGCATGTCGCACTCGAACGCGGTGGCTCCCTCTCCAGGCAGTTTGGCAGCAAGGACCTCCACCTTCTCGATGACGGGAGGGGTGGCGAGCAGCTCGCCCGCCTTTGCCATGAGGGCTGCCGCAACCTTGCCCGAAAGGTGGGCCTGCCTT
>CAYOYU010000050.1:724-18442 GCA_964408265.1 uncultured Syntrophorhabdaceae bacterium | reverse complement strand
GCCTCGTTGGGGAAGGCATCAAAGATTCCGAAGGTGGATGGGCCGAGGCGGATTCCGAACCAGGCTATCGTGGCCGGTTCTTCCTGGGCCAGAGAGAGCCCCCCGAGGAGAAAATTCTCCACGTCCTTTTCCTTGCCCGGTTTTGCTTCCAGACGAACCCAAAGGGCTACATTTACCATGTGACGTACCTCCTTTATGCGGTAAGAATTGCAGCATCATTACCTCATTGAATCTAAGGCAACCTCTCCCCGGGTGCAACGGGGAGAAAAGAAAGGACAGGATCAGGGGCCTCCCCGCATTACTTGACTCATCCATGCCCTTCTGATATACTGAGGGTCCAATTAAAGGGGAGTAGCTCCCGCATCAGGACATCGTCATTACGCTGTTAAGCCGGTGCCCTGGTCAGTGACCACCTGAACCTGACGAGCAAGACCTTTACCGGAAATACCGGTAAAGGTCTTTTTTTTGGCAACAAGAGCAGCAAACCAGACACCGGGAGGAGAAAGGTGAAAAAGAAGGGATGGCATCAGAAAGGCGTTGAGGAGATCATTTCGGAGATCAACACGAGCGTGGAGGGCCTGACCCAGTCCGAAGCGGCAAGAAGGCTCACACAGACAGGACCCAACGAACTGACGGAAAAGAGAAGGAAAGGCCCGTTTCTCATGTTCCTCGAACAATTCAAGGATTTCATGATCCTTGTCCTCATAGGCGCCGCCATAGTTGCAGGGGCTATAGGCGACCTGTCGGATACGGTGGTGATACTGGTTATCGTTATCGTCAACGCCGTTGTCGGTTTCGTGCAGGAATACAGGGCGGAGCGTGCCATGGCGGCTTTGAAACAGATGGCTTCTCCCGTTGCCACGGTAATCCGGGCGGGAACACCGCTGAAAATAGCCGCTTCCCAACTTGTGCTGGGAGATGTTGTCCTCCTTGAGACCGGCATGGTTGTCCCGGCTGACATGCGCCTCCTGGAGGCAGTGCAGCTCAAGGTGGAAGAGGCTGCGCTGACGGGCGAATCGGTGCCCGTTGAGAAACACTCTCTGCCTATCGATGACCCCGACCTCCCCCTTGCCGACCGCCTCAATATGATCTTCAAGGGCACCATAGTCTCCTACGGCAGGGGCAAGGGTCTCATCATAGCCACGGGAATGGAGACGGAACTGGGCAAAATAGCCACCATGCTGCAGGATGAAGAGGATGTGAAGACGCCCCTCCAGAAACGTCTCACCCTCTTTGGCCGGCGGTTGGCGCTGGCAGTGCTCTTCATCTGCGCCATAGTCTTCGGTATGGGTCTTTTGCGGGGCGAACCGCCCCTCCTTATGCTTCTCACTGCTATCTCCCTTGCAGTTGCCGCTATCCCCGAGGCACTTCCCGCAGTGATCACAATTTCCCTTGCCCTGGGGGCAAAGAAGATGGTGAAACAGAACGCCCTCGTGAAGAAGCTTCCCGCAGTAGAGACACTCGGCTCCGTCACCTATATCTGCTCCGATAAGACAGGGACCTTGACCATGAACCGCATGACGGTGGAAGAAATGTGGGTCGACGGAGAGATGGTGAATATCAACAACGGTACCCCGCAAAAGTGGAAGGATCTCCTCACCGGCCTTGCCCTCAGCAACGATGCGCAGGAATCCTCCGAAGGGCAGGTTATTGGTGACCCCACCGAGGTTGCCCTGTTTCAGGCCGCAAAGAAGCTCGGCTTCGATAAAGGCGACCTGGAAAATGAGCTTCCCCGCATGTCCGAGATTCCCTTCGATTCCGACAGAAAGGCCATGACCACCATACATAACTGCAAGGATCGATGCGTCTCATTCACAAAGGGGGCAGCCGAACTGCTCATCCACCGGTGCCATGCAACGTTAACCGGTGACGGCACACTCAAACCGGTCGACCGGGAAGGACTCATCCGTGTGAATGACGAGATGGCCGGACGAGGCCTCAGGGTGCTTTGCATCGCCAAGAGAGAGTGGTCCGGGATGCCTGAGTGCCTCTCCCCCAGCCTAGTCGAGAAGGACCTGGTGCTGCTCGGCCTCATCGGCCTGATGGACCCGCCCCGCCAGGAGGCAATCGAAGCGGTTGCCCTGGCGAAAAGCGCGGGCATCCGGCCAGTCATGATTACCGGTGACCATCCGGCCACAGCACGGGCGATCGCTCAGAGGGTAGGCATCCTCAACCACGGAGACGGGGCCGCGGTTATGACGGGCCAGCAGTTGGAACAGCTCTCCCTGGAGGAGTTTGAAAGGATCGTCGAAAAAGTGCAGGTATACGCACGTGTGGCTCCGGAGCAGAAGCTCAAGATTGTCCGGGCGTTGCAGGACAGGGGGCAATTTGCTGCAATGACGGGCGACGGGGTAAATGACGCACCCGCACTGAAACGCGCAGACATCGGCATTGCCATGGGTATAACAGGTACCGATGTCTCGAAAGAAGCTGCCCATATGATCCTCCTCGATGATAATTTTGCCACCATCGTAAAGGCAGTGGCCGAGGGGCGCAAAATCTATGACAACATTCGGAAGTTCATCAAATATCTCCTCACTACCAACTCTGGAGAGATATGGACCCTCTTTCTCGCGCCGATCCTGGGTCTCCCGATTCCTCTCCTGCCCATCCATATTTTGTGGATCAACCTGGTCACCGATGGGCTGCCGGCGCTGGCCCTCTCCATGGAACCCGCGGAAGGGGATGTGATGAAGAGGCCTCCCAGGCGCCCGGGAGAGAGCGTATTTGCCCACGGGCTGGGGTATCATGCCCTGTGGGTGGGACTTCTTATGGCGGGCCTTGTTCTTGGTGTCCAGGCATGGTCCCTCGAATCGGGTTCCCACTGGCAGACCATGGTCTTCACCGTCCTCTGCCTCACTCAGCTGGGTAACGTGCTGGCCATCCGCTCTGAAAAGCAGTCGCTCTTCAGCCAGGGGCTCTTCTCCAACAAACCCCTCCTCCTGGCTGTGGTTCTTGCCTTCATCCTTCAGATGGTGACCATCTATGTCCCGTTTCTCAACACTATCTTCCATACCCAGCCGTTGAGCCTGCCGCAGCTTCTCTTTGTCCTTGGCGTCTCTTCCATGGTCTTTGTTGCCGTTGAGTGTGAGAAGTGTGTGAAACGTTATCTCAGCAGGAGAGAGGAACAAACCTCTTCTGCTGAGGCAGTGGTTGCGGCAGTCCAGTTGAAGGCGGAATAATGGAGGCGAGCGCAAGACGGGGGAGACGCGGCGGTTATTGATGCTGAACCCCTGCTGTGGTAAACTGGCTTGGGTCAGGTTAGGCCGGTGATCCACAAAACCCCTATGGGCGCTACCAACGAGGAGGAGTCATGCAGGACACTTGGAAGAAGGTATATGTCGGAATCACAATGGCGCTTGTCGTCTTAGGTCTCGTTTCTTGCGCCTCTTACCAGCTGTACAACAGGGATATGGCCCAGGGGAAAGCCCTTCTTGCCGAGAAGGAGTACGCCGGGGCAGCCCAAGCCTTTGAAAGTGCCTACGCCGCGCAGAAGGACGGCGTTGCCCTCACCTTCCTGGCTACTGCGGACTACCGTTTGGGAAAGCTCGATGCAGCCCAGAAGGCCATCACGGAGGCAGAGAAACTGGGCGTCTCTACCGCCTACTCCTTGAGGATGCAGGGGTACAAGGCGCTTATTCTCCTGAAAAAGAAGGACGCCGGCGGTGTCGACGCCCTGAACAGTTATGTCACCTCCTACTCTCGTCTCTACCCTTTAAACACCTTGGCCGAGGTTGATAAGATGGCGAAGACAGGACGTATCGATCTGCCAAGACTCGAGGTGCTCATCGAGGAGCAGGTCGCCTGGTATGAAGAGGCCATGGAGGAACTCTACAGAACCGGGACCGGCCCGCTGGGACCCTACTACAAGCGGTGAGAGGGCAGCACTTCCATATCAGGCCGCACGGCGGTCTTTAGGCTGCAGAGGCGCGCTCCCGGCTCCCGCGAAGCTCAGGGCGCCCTTGGGGCATGCCGCCACGCAGGATGCACATTTCAAACAGTCCCTTGCCTTCACGATTTCACTCTTTTCACCCTTGGAGGACAGCGGACTTATCCCGACCGGGCAGACTCTGGAACATAGAGTGCATTCGGTACAGGCCCCGGAATCGATGGACAGAGGATATTTCTTTCCCCCTACCCAGTTCTGCATTGTCCCTATGGGGCAGAGGTAGCACCATGTGCGCTGGTGGATAAAGAGGGCCAGGAGAACCCCTACGCCGGTGGTGACGGTGAGAAGGATCACGAAGAAACGGCCCAGAGAATAGAAGTCAGGCCAGCGCACCATGATCTGATAGGCGAGGAAGATCATGAGAAAACTGAGGATGGCGGTTCTTACCGGCCACCCCCTGATGAACCCGGGAATCTCCTTCCCCGGACTGATCTTCTTGAGGAGCACGTCAATGGCGCTTCCCCGCGGGCAGTACCAGTCGCACCATTTCCGCCCGCGGGAAAATGATACACCCATGCCGAGGACCATACAGGCCGGTATGAAATAGCCCAGAAGCGGGAAAAACCAGCCACCGGCCATGACCGCCACGAAGGCAACAGCCATAACAAGCTGTCGTTTCTGCCGGCGCAACGCAAATTCCCTGAACCGCTCCTTCATGGCGACCCCCTATCTCACGACCTTGTATCCTGCCTTTTCCATGGCCCCTTCCGGGTCCGCCGCCTTTACTTTCGTCTCGTCGAATGTGACTTCAGCCGAGCCCACCTGCACCTCGGCCTTCGCGATACCCGGCAATGCCTCCACTGCTTTCCTCACGTGCATCACACAGTGCTGACAACTCATTCCTTCTATCTTTAACGCTATCTTCTCCATTTGAGCCTCCTTTAGTGTGTGACCCCGGTCCTGTGGGCCGGGGTTGCTGGAAGGTTTGCAAGGTACGTGCCGTTCCGGTTTCCTGCCTGAAATGGCCGCCGGACAGCGGAATCAGGCTGTTTTGCCTGAAGGTGTATGTTTCCTGGTTAACATTACGTTAACATATGCTAAGAAACATTCGTTTCGTTTCGCTTCCCTGCCCCGCGGGGTTTCAACAGGCCGCAACTCTTGAGATAATTCTGAGCATATGTTATAAACTATACATGGCACGACCGAAGAAAGACAGATGTGTAGCCTGTGACCCCAAGGCCGTCTATTTCAAACCCAGAGGCATACCTCTCGTGGACCTTCAGGAGGTTTGCCTCAGCCTTGATGAACTCGAGGCTTTGAGACTCGCCGACTACGAGGGCCTCTACCATGAGGAAGCGGCCGAAAAGATGAAGGTCTCCAGGGCGACCTTCGGACGCATCATCAGCGGGGCGCGGCGCAAAATGGCGGAAGTCGTGATCCAGGGCAAAGCACTGAAGGTGGAGACGACGTCTGAGGGAGAAGAGGTCTCATAGACAGGCAGCAGCACCGGACCCGGTCGCGTCGTCAGGAATTTATAGAATAAAAGGAGAAAGAGATGCCCATTTACGAATACAGATGTGAAGAGTGCGGAAAAGTAAGCGAGTTCATCGTCCTGAGCAAGGAAGACTCCCTCGCATGTGAATGCGGGAGCGCGAAGCTGTCAAAGCTCATGTCGGCCCATAATGCCCCGAAATCAGCCGGCGGAGGCTCCATGCCTATGGGTCCGATGGGTGGTTGCTGCGGTAACCCGAATTCCTGCGGATCGCCCGGAAGCTGCTGTTCCTGAAAGCCCCCTCCGACCAGGGGCTTCTGTTTTCTGCCCGTAGCCGGAACCTATCGCAAACGGTCCGTCAGGTCCTTTATCACCTCAACATCCCCGTACATGGGTGTGCTCTTCAGCGTGAATGAGGTGAAATCAAGCTTCTTCAGGTCAATCTTCCGCATGTTGAAATTGTCGTAGGTCCTGAAGTAGAAAACCCTGTTCGTCAGATCCCGGTAAGAGGACCACTGGGTGGTCTCGCTTGCGATGATCTTCCCGTCCGCTGCCCTGTCCACCACCATACCCTTCATGATGTGAATGGCGCTGACAATATGCTGGGCAAGGTTCAGAGCCTTCTCCCCGTTATCCTGCTGTTCTGCGAATCGGGTCATCACCGCGAGCCGCACAAACCGGCTGGGCGGCGTAATGTCGCCCGGAAGCCACCACATTACCGAACCGTGCCCTGTAGGGTCGAGTTTGACTCCCCCGAACTCTTTCGCTTCGAGCTTTGTGGGCGACATGCCGATGTAATTGCGCAGGTTCGTCACCATATAGGGAAAGTTCGGGGCATTCGTCATGACCCCGATGGGATTGTCATAGACCCTCGCTTCGCCGTTCTCATACTCCACTACCACCGATCCGCCTTTGGCATCCTGAATCGCCGCATGAAGGGGCATGGCCATTTTCATCTGAGGTATGTAAAGCCCGAATACCTTCACCTTCCCGATGCCCTTTTTCAGCTCTTCCACAGTGGCGAAGTTGCCCAGCACCCAGGAGCCGAACATGACGTGGGCAAGGGCTGTCTTCTTCTCTCCCGGCCCTATCTGCTGCCACTTGGTGTCCGTTTCATACCAGAGACCGCTGTAGGCCAGCCCTTCTTCGTTGAGGCCGTCGGTTATGACCTGTTCGATCCCGAGAACGTTGTTCGCCACGTACCCATACCGGGCCTTCCAGTTGAGGCCAGTCCCGCCGTCCGGCGCAGGGCTCGTAAACTCCTTGCCCCGAGGCACCAGCATGAGCGAATACTGCATGTCAAACCCGAATTCCATGGTCCTGCCGCTGATGATGGTGCCGTCCTTTGCAATGACCCTGAAGACCGAGCAGGCCCCTGAAATGTCAGCGGAAAATGTGGCTGCAACGACCAGAGCACATAAAACGATGATCCTGGAAAGATTTCTTTTCATGGTATCAATCCTTTCAATTATGATTTGACGATTATTCTGATTATACATGGTTATGGCGACCTGCATACAGAAAACTTATCGGGCCGGGAAGTCGTGCTATACTTAATGAAATGGAGGGATCAAAATGACAATCATCCGTTTCTTCGCTCTCTTGCTCTGCCTTTCCTTTATCCTCCTCTCCTGTGAAACAGTACCCATCACGGGCCGAAGCCAGTTGAGCCTCGTATCAGACCAGCAGATGACAACGCTCGGTTTCGACGCGTACAAGGACTTTCTTTCCAAGAACAAACTGTCCACCAATGCCGCCGAGACACAACGGGTCAAGGCTGTGGGGGTAAGGATCCAGAACGCGGTGACGCAGTTCTTCGTTCAGAACAAGCAAGCTGACAAACTGGCGGGGTACAAGTGGGAATTCAACCTCGTGGAAGGAAAAGAGATGAACGCCTTCTGCCTGCCCGGAGGAAAAGTCGTGGTCTACACGGGAATTCTGCCTGTGACGAAGGACGACGCCGGCCTGGCCGTCGTTATGGGTCACGAGGTCGCTCACGCTGTTGCGGGTCATGGGAAGGAACGAATGAGCCAGGGGCTCCTGGCGCAGATGGGCGGGGCAGCACTTTCGGTAGCCCTTACGGAACAGCCCGCGGCAACGAAATCCCTCTTCATGAACGCATACGGCGCAGGGGCGCAGGTGGGTGTCCTCCTCCCCTACAGCAGGCTCCAGGAATCGGAGGCAGACAGGCTGGGACTCATCTTCATGGCAATGGCCGGGTACGACCCCCAGGCCGCAGTCTCATTCTGGGAAAGGATGGCACAGTCGAAGAAGGGTTCGGCGCCGGCCGAATTCCTGAGCACCCACCCTGCCGATCAGACGAGGATAAGCAACATCAAGGCCTCCATGCCTGAAGCCATGCGTTACCGCTCTTCACGTTAACCATTCAGCCGGGTTGCGGCACATGCCGGAGAGGTGCCGGTAGAATTTCCCCACGTGGATTGCGTCCACCACGCCATGGTGCACCTGGATTCCAACGGGAAGCAGCAGCCTTTCGCACTGTTCGAAATATTGTCCCACGGTGATGATGGGGATGGAGCCGTACTTTTTGAAGTAGGGATGGACAATTGACGTGAAGCTGAACCAGGGCACGTTGGTAATGAAGAACATATGGTTCTTATCCCCCATGCCGAGGTCGGGCCGCTCTCTGACCTCCCTTATCCGTGCGGCGGCGTACTCCCGGTACTCCTTAAAGTCTTCAAAATGGCGGGAGTCGCAAAAAGAGAACGTTTCATCGTCCAACTCCACCGTATAACCCGGGTCAACTCTCTCAAACTCGTACAACTCGCCGTCGATTATCCTTTGCCTCAATTCCGGGACAAGGTTGATTGATTTCGAGATGAGGAAGCTTAGGGACAGAAAGAACCCGTACCCTTCCCTCCCGATGAACTTCTTGAGATTGGTTATATCTATGTTGCTGCAGGTGGCCCAGCAGGGAATATCCCGATCCTTGAAGACCTCGAAGATCCCCTTCCGTTTATATGTCTCGAGATCGATCTTCTTCATCACCCTTCACCTGCCGGAACACCCTGTCCAAAGGAGTCTGCTTTCAAACCCTTCACTTCAGGGGAGTGCGACACAGGAGACACACCCTCCGCAGCCCCAGGAAGAGAAGCGCCGCGAGGGACAGGATTACGAGGAGGGCGGGGATAAGCCCCATGGTCACACTGAGGTACCCGAAACCTACCACAGGGAGGAGGAGTATCCTCACCCCGGTTTTGAGAGAATCCCGCGTCCTTATCGTGTCGGCCATGGAAGGCGATACCCGGTAGTACCAGGAGACGAAGAGCCGCCCGGGACCGTTGGTAAGGAGGAACCTGTCCCTGAAGGACCTGAGTATCTCCACGGCAGGATGGAGATAGGAGCCGAATGCAGCGGTAGCGATAAAGCAACCGGAACCTCCCCCGCCGCCCCCGCTGGTGATCACCGGTGACTGGATCACCACGGTGGTGCTTTCCGATGCGTTGAGACCGGCACTGTTCGTGGCGGTGAGGGTGATGGTGTGCGTACCCGCAGAGAGGTTCTGCACGACGAGTCCGGAGCCGTACCCGAGGAGTCCCGAGAGGTTCGAGGTCCACTTCAGCTTGTTGTCGGCCAGCCACTCATCCTGGGGGTCATAGGCCTCGCCGGATAAGAGGACGTCGGCCCCGGCAGGGTAGCGGGTGCCCCAGGGCAGCGTGTCGATGAAGACCTCCGGTGCTTTCATTGGCACGATGAATTCCGCGCTCTCCGCCGAGGTGGTGAGAATACCGTCGGAGGCGGTGACCCTGATCTTGGCGTGGGAGCCGCCGGGGAATTCGCTGAAGTCCTCCTGCCAGGACAAGGCAGCGAGGTCGTCAACGAGGATCATCCAGGGTGAAGCCGGGTTCGTCACGTCGGCATTGTACTCCACCATGTAGGTCAGGCTGCCCCCGTCGGGGTCAGTGCCCGTCCAGGTGATGGTGTAGGGGCCGTTGAGTGTGGTAGGGGCCAGGGGGGTCACGTTTGGGACCACGGGCGGGTTGGTGCGCGGAGTGATCTCTGCAAGGACACGCGCAGCGCTTTTCACCACCTGGAACTTTGTGGTTCCGGCGGGGAAGCGGATGACGCCGGAGAAAATGGTCTCGTTGAGGGGCCGTACGGGCATGCCCGGCGAACTGTTGGCATAGAACCTGGCAGTGAAAGCGGTCTTGGCGATGACGTTGCCTGCTCCGTCCAGGGCCTGCACCATCAGGTCTCCATCGGTGTCCGTCACAATGGCGGTATCGGTGTAGGTCTTCCAGGGACTAAGGGTCACCACATTTGTTTTCGAAATGATGCCCGAGAAACTGACGAACGACTGAGGCCCGGCCAGGACCTGGCTCACCCTGGTGTCCGGCTGTCCCAGGACGATTCTCTTGAAGAGCCAGTCGTAGGTGTCAGGAGTGATCCAGATGTCCTTAAACCAGGCTCCGCTGCCCATGAAATCGAGCAGTTCCCTGTCCAGGAGGCCCTTTCCGTTGACCTCGTAAGCGTGCTGGGTGTCAGGTATGCGGGTACCCGTCACCTCGTACCCCGGGGGGCCGACAACTGTGGAAGGGAGTCTCCCCTCGCTGCAGCCGTTAGGGATTGACTGGTCGGTGAACCAGTCCGTCCCCGGCTGCCCGTCGGGTGAGGCGTTCACCTTGCACCGGATGCTACCCCCCTTGTAGGTGTCGCCTATGCCGTAAGTGTGGGCCATCTCGTGGGCCACCACCGCCTCGGCAGACTCGTTCGCCAGGGAGACCACGTTCGCCGGCACGCCGGGATACATGAAACCCTCCACCAAGCCCAGGGGGGTCACGACACCTTTGGGCATGAAACCCACGATAAGTTCATAGCAGCTCGCATCCTTGGGGTTGGTCTTGCAGATGGCAGGCATGAGACCCAGCAGCTCTTTCACGACCCACTGCGAGCCCAGGTCCGTCTGGAGGTCGTACTTGGAGGCAGACACATCGACCACGCCCCCGGCATAGGGGGTCCACTTGATTGCGTCATCGGCGACGGGATAGGTATTCCTCGTGAACTTCCACATGGTCTTCCAGTTCTCGTTGGGGAGCGACATCACCACATTGTTGTAGTTCGCCTTGAGGGGGACGGCCAGGATGCGGAGGTTGATGCTGGTGCGGAAGCTATAGGTCCCCGTGGCAGGCACGGTCTTCGTCATGGTGCCGTTCACAGTGACATCGAACCGGTAGTTGCCCGAAGCCCATTTTCCACAGGCTTCCATGGTGCTGCAGACAAAGTCGACCGTCGAAACAGGCTCATTGTAGGTACGCGGCAGGATCTGGAAGACCTCGCGATCGTCCTTGAAGACCTTGACCATGCTCCTGCTTGCGTCGATGGTCACGGTCTGGCCGAGGAAAGCCCGTACCACCGTATTCTTGCCCGCCACAAAATAGGCGTTGTTGTCTTTCTGAACGCCCAGGACCTGATTTATCTCTACGCCGGTAATCCCGGACTGGGCAATCGCCCCGCCGGGACAGAAGAAGAGAAAGAGTGACACAAACCAGATGAGAGGCAGCAGCATTCCTGTCGATGGCCTACGTTTCTGCCGTCCCGCTGTGGGATTCGACTCCTGCTTCCGGGCCGTTGTCCGTTCCTTTTTCCGGTTCATCTTTCCTCCATGCTCTGCCCCCTGGGAGAGGGCTGAATTACGTGGATCGGTGGATCAGTTGTCTGTTGCCCGCCAATAGGGTTTGGTCCATTCTAGCACTGGGTCGACACAATTGGCTATCCTTATTTTCCTTGTTAATACGGTTTCTTTCTTCCGTCCCATGTCTTATAATAGTCTGTCCCACGGCATTCTACCGGCAAGGAGCCTGCAGCCCCATGACAGAAAAGCGCGATAAAGACGATTCCTTCTCCTTCGGTTACGAGAAGGTCTCAGCCGACGAGAAAGAGAAACTCGTCCACGACCACTTTGACTCAATCGCCGAAAAATACGACTGATGAACACGCTCCTCAGCCTGGGGCTCCATTACCCCTGGAAACGGGCCGCAGTCCGCATGGCCGGCATCAAAAGGGCCGACCGCATCCTCGACGCCTGCGGCGGAACAGCGGACCTGGCACTGCTGGCCGAGAGAGGAAACAGGCCATCCAGGGGTCAAGGGGTCAAGGGGTCAAGGGGTCAAGGGAATCACTCGGACCCTCGGACCCTCGGACCCTCGGACCCTGGTCCCGGTCTCATCGTCGTCTATGACATGAACCGGGCCATGATGGAAGTGGGGGTGAGAAAGGCGAATGCAGCGGGGACCGGCGACAGGATCGTCTTCGTGGAAGGGGACCTGGAGAAGCTCGCCTGCCGGGACAGCACCTTTGACGTGGCCATGGTGGCCTTCGGCATAAGGAACCTGGTCCATCCCGAAGAAGGGCTCAAAGAGATGTACCGGGCGTTGAAACCGGGCGGCCGCCTCATATGCCTCGAATTCTCAAGAGATGTAACATGGTGGTTCAAACCCTTATACGATTTCTACTCCTTCGCCATCATGCCTTCTCTGGGTAAACTCCTGGCAGGCTCCCGAAAGGCGTACACCTACCTGCCCCAGTCCATCCGTGTCTTTGCCACCCCCGACGAACTCTCGGAAACGCTCCTGAGGATAGGCTTCTCCAGTGTGACCTACCGGAGGCTGACCCAGGGCATCGCGGTGATCCACAGAGCGGAGAAGGCCGCGAAGCCCGCCTGAGAACCTCAAGAGATAGAGCCGGCCTTGACAGAGAAGGAAGAACCGGGATAGCGTACAGCGCAAACAAGGAAACGTCTTGGAACAATCGCAAGTAGTAGAGGTTCTTAACAGATCTTTCGGCATTCAGTCCTTTCGCAAAGGCCAGGACGAGATCATTTCGTCGGTTTTGAGCGGCCATGATACGCTGGCGGTGATGCCGACAGGAGGAGGGAAATCGCTCTGTTATCAGCTGCCCTCCCTCTGCCTGAAAGGCATCACGCTGGTGATAACACCCCTTATCTCACTCATGAGGGATCAGGTGGCAGCCCTGAAGGCGAAAGGCATTCCATGCGGTTGCATCAACTCAAGCCAGGACGTGGCCGAAAACCGGAAGGTCTTTCGCGCCATCAGGGAAAGCGATTCATTTCTGCTCTATCTTTCACCCGAGCGGACTCAGAGGCCGGGTTTTGAAAACTGGCTGAAAACAACGCCCCTCTCCCTTTTCGCTATCGACGAAGCGCATTGCGTGTCACAATGGGGACACGATTTCAGGCCCGACTACGGAAGATTGCACCTGCTTCGCGCAGCCCGTCCGGACATACCCATTCTTGCCACGACAGCGACCGCGACACCACAGGTTCTGAAAGACATTGCCAGACAACTGGCCATGGACAAACCTCATCAGCACGTCTTCGGCTTCTATCGTCCCAATCTCTATTATCAGGTCGAGAACCGCAGGGACGATGCCGGGAAGACAGCGTTCGTCCGGGCAGCGCTGAAGGGGACTCCTCAGGGAAGAATCATTATTTATGCAGGAACACGAAAACAGTGCGAGGATCTTCATGGCGAACTCCGTACGGAATTTGCCGGTGTCGATTATTACCATGCCGGGCTTTCGAGCGAGGAACGGCACGCCGTGCAGGACAGATATGACGAGGGAACCGTGAGAATCCTGGTGGCGACAAATGCCTTCGGGATGGGCATCGACAGTCCTGACGTGAGGCTCATCATCCATTATCAGATGCCGGCAAACCTGGACTCCTATTATCAGGAAGTGGGGCGGGCAGGACGGGACGGAAAAGATTCGACCTGTATTCTCCTCTATGCGAAAAAAGACCGCGGCCTCCAGTCATTCTTCATACGTCAAAGCGATGCCCCCGCTGAAATCAAGAATGCCCGCTGGACATCCCTCGATGCCATCATCCAGTACGCCGAAGGCGGCGAATGCCGCCATGCGGGAATTCTTACCTACTTTAAAGATCGCGACCGGATCCAGTCCTGCGGCCACTGCGACATCTGCGACCCGGATTCTCCGAGAAGAGTATTGCTCGCCGTGCCGGCTTCTCCCAAGGGCATAACCCGGAAGGCAAAGAGGAAGGAGAAGGACCTTCAAACCGACCAGGGCGCAGCAATGCTGACCGCCGAAGAATCGGAAAGGATGAGGGCCATAAAACAGTGGCGTCTCGAGTATGCCAAGGCGGAGGACATCCCGGCCTTTATTGTCTTCAGCAACCGGACACTGGAAGATCTCGTCAGAAAGGCCCCCACAACCCTGGTCGATCTGGAAAAAGTCTACGGACTTGGCCCCCAGAGGATCGAAACCTTCGGCAAAGAACTGCTCGACGTCCTCCGGCAGACAGGCTGAAGCGCTGAAAAAGATCTGAAGCTCCTGCCTCTGTTACTTAGGGGTGATGAAGCGGTACGAATTGGGATAGGGCACGACATTGAGGGTGCAGGTGCTCGTGACCACGTTGAAGGGTCTCCGTGAATAGGACCATCTCGTCACCCGTTGATGCCCGTCGAGAAGAAAACGGGCCCGGACGCTCCAGATATACTGCGTGGCAGGCTCCAGGGGCTCCTCGAGGAGGTGGGAGGGTTGAGGCAGCGCGTTACGTTCATAGACCATTTCCTGAACCGAGTCATTCTTGACCTTCCAGATTCTTAAGTCGTAGGTGACCGAACTTACCCGGCTGAGGCCCTCCTCTTTATCGTCTTCCCTGTCCAGGGCGCGGGGGAAGGATTCCCATTCCAGCGTGGGCTTCAGCGAATCCACGGACGCAAAGACCCCGGCCTTCTTGAAGAATCCGTACTCGTATTCCGGGGAGACGGGCTTGAGCATGCAGAAGTGATAGCTCGACATCCGGCTCATGGGGAAGTCTGCAACGAGAAAGACCTCCTCCACGATCCTCCCTGCAAGGTCCTTGTAGCAGCCCTCAAATTCATCCCTTACGAGCCGGTATCCGTCCTCAGCCCAGGAGCTGAACTTCCGTGGCCTGCTCTCGTATCTGAAGGTGCGCGAGAAGATCTCCTCTCCATTACCGAGGAGGAACAGGGAGACCTTTACGGCCATGACGAATGTGATGGTCGGATCATCACCCTTCCCGCCCTCGAACCCGACTTTCTCGACCCTCACCTCGAAGGCTGAGTCGACGCCCTTCGCTTTCAGGGCCTCGAATGCAGGCTTTTCCTCGACTGATGCGGGACCCAGACCTTCGATCAATTCGAACCGGCGCTCCGTCCGCTCCCTGCCGTATTCAACGATGTAACTTCCCAGGGTTTGCTGAACGTTCAGTTCTCTGAGCGCATTCTTTATGGCGGCTTCTACCTCCTGGGCCCTGTCTGCAGGCACGGCCGAAATCGTGCCCGCAACGGTGCCCACGGCGCCCCCTATAACAGCGGCCCCGCCGACGATGAAGGGAAGAAGGAGAATGCCCACGGGCCCGGCCCGCACCGATGCCTCCAGGCCTCCATATGCGCCTATGGCTGCTCCCCCTGCCGCGCCCTTGCCCGCACCCGTCCCACGGCCCTTGGCAAAGGTATCGAAGGAGGGTTCAGGGGTGTACCGGGCAGGGACGACTCCCACGATCTCTGCCCTGCTCCTCCACTCCTCCCGTGCAAAGGGTGAGACCTTAGGCCCCGTGGCACAGCCGGCCATACCGGCGGCAAAGGCCAGGAGCGTCAGCAGAACCACCATCTTTCTCAAGCCCGGCATCAGACTATTCTATATGTGAAAGGGCGGGATGTAAATGATCATACGCAGGCCGTTCTTGACAGCACTCCTCACCAGCCCTAGATTTTTTTGGTGTCTTGACTTCCCTAAAGTCGGGTCATTCACCGGGAGGCATCGTGCCAAAAGATAACCCAAGAGCAAAAGCCAACAAATCCCTGCGAAAGGAGGCGGAGAATCGTCTTTCCCTGAGAAGGAAGGCCGCCACCCCGGGAGAGACCGATTCTGACAGGCTCACCCATGAGCTTCAAGTCCATCAGATTGAACTGGAGATGCAGAATGAGGAGCTTACAAGGACTCGCCTTGAGATCGAAGAATCGCGGGAGAGATACATCGACCTTTACGACTTTGCTCCTGTTGGCTACCTGACGCTCGATGAAACGGGCATGATATCCCAACTGAATCTT
Source organism: uncultured Syntrophorhabdaceae bacterium (assembly GCA_964408265.1). Lineage (GTDB taxonomy): Bacteria > Desulfobacterota > Syntrophorhabdia > Syntrophorhabdales > Syntrophorhabdaceae > CAYOYU01. The sequence continues at coordinate 2,985 of CAYOYU010000050.1, read as the reverse complement.
ACTGCAGCAGGGTTATTGGGTATTGAGAGGAAATACCTTGTTCATACACCCTTTCATCGTCTTCTCCAGCCTGGATTCGAGGACGCTTTCTATTTTCACACGCAGGCGGTGCTCAGCTCTTCCGTGAAACAGACCTGCGAGATTGCGCTGAAGAGGGCTGATGGAACCTCGTTCTACGCCCAATTAGATACGAGCAAGACAGATATCGAGGGAGAGCGGGTGATGCGCGTTGTCCTCACAGACATTACCGGACGCAAGCTCGCCCGGGAGACTATGGAACGCCTTGCCTCTTTTCCGCAACTCAGTCCAAATCCGATTTTGGAGATTAATGTTTCCGGTGAGATAATTTTCTTCAATCCAGCCTCCCAGGCCATGTTGGAAAGCCTCGGGTTGGACAGGGGAGATCTCAGGGCTTTCCTGCCTGAAGACCTGAACAGCATATTGAGGGATTTGGACAAGAAGACGGGATCGACTTTCCGAAGAGAAGTGCATATGGCAGACAGAGTTCTTGCCGAGACTCTCCATCTCGTCCCTCAGTTCAGCGTCGTGCGCTTGTACGCCAGTGACATCACCGAGCGCGCACGGGCCGAAGAGGCGCTGGAGCAGGCAAACAGGAGACTCAGGACAACCCTGGAGAGCATCACCGACGGCTTCGTCTCCTTCGACAGCGAATGGCGCTACACCTACGTGAATGAGGCAGCGTCGAGGCTGCTCCAGCATTCGCGGGAAGAATTGATGGGGCGGACCCCCTGGGCGGTCTTTCCCGAGTCGCCCCACCTGGAGTTCTACACCCGGTTTATCCTCTCCTGTGATGAGGGCAGGCCGGTTCACTTTGAAGAGTATTACCCGGAGCCGCTCAACCGGTGGTTCGAATGCCACTGCTATCCGGAGCCGGAGGGTCTTTCCGTCTATTTCCGGGATGTCACGGAGCGCAAACTGATAGAGGAAGCCCTTCAGAGATACCATGAAGAACTTGAAGAGAAAGTGAAAGAACGCACCGCGGAACTGACCAGGGCATATGAGACCCTGAGAACAGAGACTGAAGAACGCCGCAGGGTTGAGGAACAACTGGCGCAACTCCGGAAGATGGAGGCACTGGGGACCCTCACCGGGGGTATAGCCCATGACTTCAACAATATCCTCGCCGCTATCATCGGATTCGCGGAGATGTCTTTGGATGATACCCCCCCCCGGAACCTCCATGGAGCGGAATCTCGGACATATCCTGAACTCCTCTTTGCGAGCCAGGGACCTCATCAGGCAACTGCTCACCTTTAGCCGGAAGACCGCCTATGAGCGAAAACCTCTGTCTCTCTCCCCACTCATCAGGGAGACGGCAAAGATGCTCAGGGCGACCCTTCCCACTACGATTGAGATCGTCGTGGACACCAATACAGCCTCTGATGTAGTCCACGCCACCCCTACCGAGATACAACAGATTATTATGAATCTCTCCACAAATGCGGCCCACGCAATGTGGGACACCGGAGGGACACTCTGCATTACGCTTGGTGATGCGGAGATAGGGCCCGGTCCAACGCAATCAGGACTCTCTCCGGGATCTTATCTTCAGCTTACTGTTCGGGATACGGGAGTGGGCATGACCCCCGAGGTGATGAGCAGGATATTTGACCCCTTCTTCACCACCAAGGAGCAGGGACGGGGGACGGGCATGGGCCTTTCCATCGTCTACGGGATCATGAAGACCTTGGGAGGTAATATCATCGTAGAGAGCGCGCCCGGCGCGGGCTCCACGTTCCGCCTCCACCTCCCAAAGGCAATGACGGACACGGAATCGGCTGCCGCCCGGCGAGCCAGAATACCGGAGGGCACAGAGCGCATTCTCGTCGTTGACGATGAGGAGCTCCTCACCGAATTAGGGGGGTCCATGCTCGAAAGGCTCGGCTACACCGTAACGGCAACGACAGACAGCACAATGGCCCTTGCGCTCTTTTCTGCCGATCCGTTCAAGTTCGATCTCGTGATCACAGACCAGACCATGCCCGGAATAACGGGACTTAACCTCGCCAGGGGACTCCGCAATATACGGCCGGATATTTCTGTCATCCTCTGGACGGGGCATGACGACCATGTGAATCCGGAAACGGTCAGAGCAGCAGGAATCCGGGAATGCCTGATGAAACCCATTGTCAAAGAAGAGTTGGCATTGGCGATCCGGCGGGTACTGGATGGAAAAAGTCCGGCATAGCGAAGCTCAAGCCAATTGTATACTCCTCGACGACCCGCGACTCCCGGAAACC
>CAYOYU010000050.1:0-714 GCA_964408265.1 uncultured Syntrophorhabdaceae bacterium | reverse complement strand
CGGCACAGACGAGGAACAGGTAGATGCCTCCGGGTCCCGAGAGACAACCCAGTACATCGGGCGTCATGGCACGCCAGGTGAAGCAGATTATCTCAACGGGGAGGAGGATGACGGAGAGGGTGAGTTTGATGCTCACCGCCTTCACGGGATGGGCCATGTAGTTGAGCCACCAGGTGAAAAGACCGGTGAGCATGGCCACGGGCGTCATAAGAAGGCCGGCCCCCAGGCAGTGAAAAGCCGTCGTATCGAAGGGAGCGTACCCTGTTAAGACATAGAGAACGGAAAAGAGTGTAGTTGACATCATGAAGACGATGGGAAAATGGACCGTTGACGGGTGAGGGTGCCGCCTGAGCAGAGGGAACCTGGCAAGGAGCTTCGCGAGGAAGGGGGGCACCCTTTCTTCCCCGCTCTTTTCTGCACTCTTCCCCTCTGGGGGGGGCTGCTGCAAGGAACCCACCTGCGGATACCGGTCGAGGACCTCAAGCCCGTGGGGCGCTGCCCCTATCTCCGTTGTCATATCCTGGCCCGCGTGATGCCTCCCCATGTGGGTGCCACCTTTCCACAAGGGGCTCTGCGACACGTCTATTACCCTGCCCTTATGGGCCACGTATGCATGCCTGCCTTCCTTGCCCTCGTATTCTCCCAGTATTTGGGGATCGTTCTCTTTCACAGTATCATCTCCCCCAGTCTCGCAAGCACCATATCCACCAGTAT
>CAYOYU010000049.1:21813-23591 GCA_964408265.1 uncultured Syntrophorhabdaceae bacterium | reverse complement strand
TGGTCAGGCTCGTGATTTCGGTGTTTGTGGTCGGGTCTGCCCAATAGGCTCTGCCGGCGTCGACGGCATAGGCCGGAGACAAACCGGAACTGAGCGCAAAGAGGATGAGAAAAATAGGCAGACAGAAAAGTAGCAGTTTCTTCAGTTGTTTCATGGCACGCCTCCTTCTATGGACAATTAAGGTTCGTTCTAAGGTTAACGACATACTGGGCGATCCAGAGCGCATCGACGATTGTGACTCTCCCGTCGCAGTTGACGTCCGCTACGCTGAAGCCCGGCAGATCGGTGGACTGTTTTATATTCACAACGTATTGCGCTATCCACAGGGCATCTACGATACTGACCCTGCCGTCTCCATTCGCGTCCCCCCGCGGATATGAGATGACGGTGACCGGGAAATTCTGGGCAAAGGGGATGAAGGGTGTGGTGTCATCCTGATAGGTATCCACGGTAATGGTCATTGTCGAGGAACCCGTAGTGTTGCCGGTGAGGAAGGTAAAACTGAAGAGGTTCGCGGTGGCCCCGGTGCTGCCTCCGGCGATACCGGTGACATCGGTCCCCGTAACCAGTATCGTGCCTGTGGTGCTCGGAAAGGTATTTGGGTTTGTGTAAAGTATGGTAAAGGGGTTTCCCGACGAATTGGTGGCGAGGTTCCCTATCCCGGTGAGGGACATCTTGGTGGCATCATATGTTATGGTTATGGTGAATGCCTGGAGCGTTTTGTTGGCCGGAATCTCTCCCTTAAGAGTGACGGTAAAGGAAGAGTTTTTCGGAATGGAGTTGTTGCCTGACAAATAGACCTTATGTGACGGAGTAGTAGGCAAATTTGTATGGTTCAAAGAGTATGTGGTGCCTGTAGTCAGGGCTGTCGCAGGTGTGATGAGATAGGTGCCCGCTGAGCTACCCTGAGTAATGGAAGATATCTGGACAGCTGCGCCACCGGAGACGCCAAGGGTCCAGCTCAAAGGATCTAAAGCTCGTGCTGAAGGGTCGGTAGTTGTCACCGTGATCGTCTGGGAGTTGAGTACCGCCGGATTGGCTATAGTTACCAAGCAATGGGCAACGAAGTCCTTTCCCGTCACATCAGCGCCGTTTACGGCCACATCCGCTATAGAGGAGGGCACGAAGGTGCAGTCCGTTTTCGACGGGGTCAGGAGATAGGCCCCATTGGCCAACCCTGAGGTCGTGTAATTTCCGGATGCATTACTCGTCGCAGATACGTCGACGCCCGCGGTGGTAGCATGCACAGTCACGCCTTCAACCGGTCCGCCGGTACTTGGATATGCTACGTTGCCGGAGATGGTGAAGCCCAGTTTTAAGAGGGCAACGTCATAGGAGACCGCCGTGACATAAGCGGGAGTGGGCAGCGTATCATTCCATCCCAGGGTGAGCGGGGCATCGCGCCAGAAGAACTCGTCGTACCCGGGAGCAGTTACCCCAATTTCATAGTTGTAAGCCGTAGCCTGGTCATTGGGGGGGGCGGGAACAGAGATGACCACGGTGCCGGAGGAATTGGTCAGCCCGACTCCGGAGATGCTTTGATCGACTGCATTTCTGACGGTCACCGCCGCTCCAATGATGGGAAGCTGTGTGACAAAGTCTTTTACGTTGACGGTGATAGAACCGGTTGCCGAGCCGAGCATATTTCCGAGAGTGGCCGCATCGGAGTGGGCAGAGAACAGTTTAGGTCCGACAAAAACCCAGCCTGTCTTCGTGGCGGTCGTAGCGACCGTGTCCCCATCATCGACGTTGAGGACAAAGAATTTTCCGTTCGAGTA
>CAYOYU010000049.1:17317-21793 GCA_964408265.1 uncultured Syntrophorhabdaceae bacterium | reverse complement strand
GCCCTGCTTCATTCTGGTATATCACCGGGTAAGGCGTTGACGAGTGAAAGGTGCTTGCCGCCGTCACGGTCACACCGGGTATAAACCCTGACTGCTGGTTATTCTGGTCCATGGTCCTGGAGACAATGACGCCCTTGCCTGAAGTGACACCCCATGATGTCAATTGGCCCGGCGTGAAGAGAACATAGGGACGGGGGAAAGTGAAGGGATCGGTGAAGGACATGTTGGACGTGTAGGTAGGTGCATAATTTGCCTTCGTTATCTTGAGGGCAAAATTAATGCCTTTAGGTATCCCGCCGAGGGTGAAGTTGCCATTGGCATCAGTGGTGGTGAAGAGGGATGAATTCCCCATCATTTCAACTCTGGCGTTGGCAATCGCTACGGGTCGCGTGCTCGTGTCCTGGACGGCCCCCGTGACCGAAGTTACCTCAGTGGTGTCGCCATAAATGGCTATAAGGGTGGCACTGTTGCTGTGGCCTGTACCGACGCTCGGTGTCGGGAATGACCAGCCTGCCTTGGTCGCGGTTACGGTCACCACATCCCCGTCGTCGACGTTAAGAATGCTGAAACCCCCATTATAGTTGGCATTGGTAGACTGACCTCCGCCGTTGTAAACGATCGTATAGGGTACCCCTCCAGGGTAGTTGGTGCTTGTCGCCGAGATCGTTACCCCGCTGACAAACCCGAGGGCTCTGCTCACGCTGGATACGGCCTTGCCGCTGATCCAACCCTTGCCCTGAGTGACAGGAGGTGAGTAAGGATTTCCGAAGGCGGACCACATTACAAAGGGACGCGGCGCCTGTATATTGGTGCTGGATGTGGTGTTCCCGGAATAGGTTGTGTTGTATCCGTTCTTGGTCAGCTTCAGAACGAAGGGTGTGCCGGGGGGAAGGCCCGGCAGGGTGAAGTAGCCGCCGGAGTCAGAGGTGGTAGTCTTGGTTGGGTCTCCGACCATCTCTATCGTGGCACCCGCTATAGGCGTGAAGTTGGTCTGGTTGCCGTCGTTGATCCTGCCCGAGAAGGAAATAGTGCCTTCCAGGTTCGAGCAGTTCGTGCAGCGCACTGCCACAGCCATGTTCCGGTTGTTCGTGTTTGCATCGGAATCATCCTTCTGTATCGGAAAGACCATGGTGTTTCCGTTGTTGCCTATGGCGCCTGCGAAGTGCATCGTCTCCGGGCCGACAAAAAAACCGTTGTACATACCATCGGCAGTAACCGAGGTTATAGGGAGGATTCCTGTCTGGTACTGAATGGTTCCGTCGGATTTAGCTTTCTTCAGAACCACCTGACAGTCGCCGGCTGCAGGGCATGTCATGGTGCCTATCTGGGCTGCAAAGTTGACCGGCGCGCCTGTTGCCGTCACTAACTTATCCCTGAATGCTACAATCGCCCATGTACCGGTGAAGTCAGCCCTCGAGTAGGACTTGTCACCCTTCTTAAGGGCGATATTGCTTGCCCAGTCGGTGGTGACTCCGCCCACGGCGTTGGAGAAGATAGCCGCCTTCCCCGTTCCGGCAAAACCTGGCATGGATCCACCAAGGTTAACGGTCATGGAACCGTTGGCATTTATGGTGAAAGTCCCGGCAAGAGGGGTGCCCTGGGGAATCTGGGTGATTGATCCATCATGATCAAAGGCCCCATAGGAGCTTATGGTGCCTGTCTGCGCGCCGTTGGCAGTGAGGGTGGAAATCATTGAATAGAGTCGATAATACCCGCTGTTCCCACCAGTTGCATCATGTTCGTAGGAGACCATGTAGTAGTCTCCTGCCGCATCGGCCGCGGTATAGGTGTGTGCGGTGTCTATCTTTACGGCAAGAAGAAGCATCTGTTCGCCTGGGAACGTGGTGCCGTCTATGAGGGCCGTGGAACCGTCATCGGAGATTATGTATCTCAGGGTGACCTGATCGCCCGTCTGATCCCCGCTGGTAAAGGTTATAGCCACGGAGATGCTTCCGTCGGCATTGGCGGTGGCAATGTAGGTAAAACCGTTTGCAGAGGAAGGTTTGCAGTAATTTGCATCGGGACAGACATCAGCGCTCTCTGCATAAAGATTGGAGCCGGTCCCGTCTGCGTTGAATATCATGGTACCCGCTTCGGTCTTCCAGGTGAAGAAGCCGTTGCCACCCGGTGCTCCGTGGGCCAGTAGGGTGTAACCCCATTTGCCTAAGAGGGCAGTGGGCGGCGTGTTGACGGCCCACGTGGCGGTTACTGCAAAGAGCAGGAAAAACAGAGGAAGTATGACGACTAACGGCAAAAGGTAACCTTTCGTCTTAACTCGCCCTTTTATCAACATGTGTATCCCTCCTTAAAAAGGTATCTGGGGTGGTCTCAGGTCTATGACGGTGCCTGTGCTGCCTGTTGTGGATGTTGTTGATCCCTGCTGCGGAACGCTCGTCGATGTCGACGCTGTCTGGGTCGAAGAAGAAGATGTCGAGGCGGTCGAAGAGGAAGAGGATGATGAGGATGCGGAAGAAGTCGACGCACTCGAAGATGTTCCTGTCGAAGAGACAGCGGTTGAAGCTGCGCCGGATGATGCAGACGCTGTTTGGCTTGTGGATGAGCTGGATGTGCCAGTGTTTGTTGTAGAAGTTTGAGAGTTTGATGCCGACTGCCTCATAAACTCCGAAGCCGGAGGCATAGGCGGCATAAAATCACTACTAAACCCGGCGATCTGTGGAGGCATAGGAGGCATCATGTCCATGCTGGACTGAGTCCCGCCTCGCGAGCCGCTGCCCCCGGAGCCTGCGGGTTGGGTGGAGGGAGTGGCTCCGGGTGTGCCGGAGGTACCTGGCGATCCAGTTGCCGGTCCGGTGGGAGGGGCGGTAGCTGGCGGTGGTATGGATGGCGCTGCCGGCTGTCCGGCCCCGACAGGCTGAGGCTGCTGGATCCTGTGCTCGGGCTGCGGGGGCGCCGCGGGGGCTGTGATACCTGAAGTATTAGGGCTGCTCGGGGTATCGACGTATTTGGACCTTTGTGCTTTTCCAAGAACCATCACGACGGTCTTGTTTCTCCCGGAAGCATCCGGTTTTATGACCACATAATTATATCCGCGCAGAAGCCTCTTCAGAATCTCCTCAATGTTCGTGTCGGAGAGGTCAAGGCTCACAGGATCGCTGTTCACCGGGATGCCCTTCAATTCGAGGCCATACTTGCTGGTCAGGTCGCCTAAGGCTTGCCTCAAGGGTATGTTGTCAATTCGGGCGCTTATCTTGCCGTCACTCGCGGTCGAAAAGAGGCTCCGCTCCATACCGAGAAGGGGAGATGTCAATAGGAGACAGAGAGTCAGGGCAATGACCAGCGAGCCTGACCGGCCCATCTCGACTGAACGGAAATTATCGCGCACTATCGCCTACCTTAAATTCTTTCAGGAACCATACCGATCGGGTCATGGAACAATCGCTGACAATCACGCAAGAGAACGGCATGATTCTCATGCTAAGAGGCTGTTTGGACAGCATTATTTCTCCATCACCTCGTCGCACGCCAGCCATCTTTTCGCTCCGCCCTTATCTGATGTAGTCTACTTTATTAAATATAGCATAGTTACCAGATTACAACAATGACGTCAATGATATTTATCACAGTAGAATAGGCCCTTTGGGGAATGCATTTTTGGTCCTTTAGAGACAACCTTCGGACCCGGTCGTCGGTCCAACTCTTCTTTCTTTTACTACAGGTGATAATTCTATTTTGAGGCGGACGGGATGAGGCTAAGGTCACGAGCCAAGGGGGTGTGTAGGGATAGTCGATCAGTGAAACAACGGGGTTGACTGGGGAAGCGCTGGTGGTGTAAATATTGAAGACATGAGGTCTCTCGTCGCCATTTTTATAGCCTTGATGACCGGAATCGGCCTTATGGGCATCTGCGCACCGGATGCCCAGTCTCAGGGTATCCCTACCATCAACTCCATACCTCTCACCGCAGGCTGGAACTTTATCGCCTTCCCCAAAGAGCCTCCCCTCTCCACCAATCAGGGTGATGACCCGGTAGCATTTGCCCTTGGTCCTGACGTGACAGCGAAAGTCAGGATTCTGTGGGGCTACGACAACTTTTACAAGACCTGGAACAGATGGGTGCCCGGCGGAGGTGAAGCAAATACCCTTCGAGAGTTCCAGCCGCACAAGGGTTACTGGGTATACATGGATGGTGATGCAACCATTTATCTCACGGAGTGGAGGGACACCTTATCCTGGATTCTTACCCTTTATTCCGGCTGGAACCTCATCGGATACAATGGTCCCGACAACACCGATGCTGCCAGGGCGTTGAGCAGTCCCGACATCTGGGATAAATGGGGCATGCTCTGGGGCTGGGAAAAGGTCCAGGGGACAGGGCAGTGGAGCGGAAGGCATCCCTTTGCCACGGCACTTCCGGTCCCTCTGCTCATTACTTTGAAGCAGGGCAGGGGCTACTGGCTCAAGGTGAACGGCATGGCAAGCTGGGAACCCGACACCTATGCCCCTTGGGTCATTGCA
>CAYOYU010000049.1:14873-17304 GCA_964408265.1 uncultured Syntrophorhabdaceae bacterium | reverse complement strand
CGGTGGGTACGGCTGCTACTGCCAATTTCAGCGAAAGGATGGACCCCGCCACGATCAACGGGTCTACATTCATGGTGAAGGCGGGCCAGACCGTTGTTCCCGGGAACGTGACCTATGACGCGGCAACACGTATTGCCACGTTCACGGCGAGCGCTCCCCTGGCTTACTCGACCCTGTACTCAGGGACCGTTACCACGGGAGCGAAGGACATGGTAGGCAATGGCATGGCGTCTTCCTATATGTGGTATTTCACCACCGCTGCCCCGCCCGATACCACCAGACCTTCGGTAACCGGGGTGTTCCCTGCCAACGGGAGCATCAATGTGCCGGTGAGTAGTTCGATCACCGTGACCTTCAGCGAAGAGATGAACGCGGCCACTTTCGTCGGCAACAGTTTTTTGGTGGCCCTTGGTTCAACGACTTTCGCCGGCTTCATCAGCTATGATCCGGGCACAAAGACGGCGACCTTTACTCCTTCAAGCCCGCTCTCCTACAGTTCCACCTATACAGTGACCTTAACAACGTCCATAACCGACCTTGCCGGAAACGGGCTCAGCACCTACCCGCTCCCCTACACCTTCAGCTTCACCACGGCACCGGCGCCTTTTGCCGGAGGCGGCCTCTGGAGCGGTACCCTTACGTCGAGTGTGATGCCTGCTCCGACCAACGTGCAAACCATTACCGGTGTGGTGGCAGAAAACGGCCAGGGTGCCTTTCAGGGCGCTATTGGGGCCACCCCTACTGCCCTGTATACAGGTTCTTTTTCCGTGATTAACGGGAACAGTTATTCGGGAGCGCTTACCGCGTATGCCGCCCCCGGTTTTCAATTCCCGAATCGAAGCTTCATAGGGCCGGTGTCGCTGACCGGTACAGTTTCCGCCAAATCCTCTGCAACGGGGACCTATAGCGGGGTAGGGGATTTTGGTACCTTCTATCTCAATTACAGTTCTCTCTACGACCGGTCAGCGTCGCTGGCCAAGATAGGGTATACCTGGAGCATCACGGACATGAACAATACAACAACGACTATCACGATAAACCCGTCAACCGGCCAACTGACAGGTTTCAACACACCACAGGGCTGCCAGTTCTCGGGAATGGTGAGCGTGATCAACCCATCCTTCAACGCCTACGGGGTGACGGTAAATGTGACTAATTGTCCGTACGCGACAAATTACACCTCAGGCGTTGCCTGGCTGTCAGATCTATCCTTCTACGATGACAATCGCACACTTGCGGCGATCCTATGGAATGACCAGACCTCAATGAGTATCTTCCCCTTGACACGCTAGGCGGGCGCTGCGAAGCTGCTGAATACGCCATTCCATAAGGAAATACCTTTTAGGCCCGATTCAGTCACGGATTCGAATCTTCTCTTTCCATGACACTCCTTGACGCGGGCAATTCAGACCATATATTGTCAGTTGAGAATGTACCGGCAAGCCTCCGGGATCTCATGTTCCCATGGAAGATTGAGCATGAAAAGACGACTCCTATGTGCCGTTGTTTTGACAATGATTATCTTTACCCCCCACTTCTGCCCCGCTGCCTGGCCGAATGTCTGGGCCAGGGGCGAGTCGGGAACGACCAATACCCTGAACGGGGTCGCCTACGGCAACGCTACCTTCGTGGCAGTAGGTAATTCAGGCACCATCCTCACCTCCCCCGATGGAATATCCTGGACGAAGATTACCTGGGCAACCAATATGGCCGATTATGCGCTCAACGGCGTTGCATTCGGCAGCGGGTTCTTTGTGGCGGTGGGATCAGGCAAGGACGACGTCGGCAACACAACAAGCGTTATCCTCGTCTCTTCAGATAATGGCCAGTCATGGGCGGAGCGGACGATTACAGGGTTCTCCGATTGTGAACTCACCGGCGTGGCGTACGGCAATGGGACCTTCACGACGGTGGGGTGGTACCTGGGTGGCGATCTGCCTGCCAGCCGCATTCTCACTTCTGTCGACAGCGGAGCAACGTGGAAGCAGCAGTCCTTAGTGTCGCACCAGGGGTTCGAAGCAATCGCATCGGGCGACGGCATCCTCGCGGCTGCAGGCTGGAAGTATGAGAACTATACCGTTATGGGTACACTCGCTACTTCAACTGATGGGACCCTGTGGACGCCGGCCTCAATACCGACCGACCAGGGGCTTAACGGCATATTCTATGACAGTAATACGCAGTTTGTGGCTGTCGGGGATTGGGGGACCATTCTTACTTCCCCGGACGGCTCGGTATGGACGGACCACTCGCCTTCCACAACCATGCGACTCTTTGGCGTGGCCTATGGCGGGGGATACCTTGTGGTTGTGGGGCAGGGGGGTGCTGTGTTTTCCTCCTCCAACGGTACGTCCTGGGAGGACCACTCCATTCCGGGCGCCGGAAATCTCTTCGCCATCGCCTGCGGGGCAGACACCTGTGTGACGGTCGG
>CAYOYU010000049.1:11014-14863 GCA_964408265.1 uncultured Syntrophorhabdaceae bacterium | reverse complement strand
GAAGGAGGGACGCTTTATCACACCGTAGCAGTCTCCAGTACTACCCTCGGCCTCGTGCAGGGCTGGAACTTCATCTCGACACCGAAACAGCCTTCCGATACACGCATAACAGAGGTATTGAGCGGGATAGCCCCAAATCTTGCTATCCTGTGGGGTTACGACAACCAGCGACAGAGTTGGCTCAGGTACGTTCCCGGCCGTTCCGACAACACCCTGACTGGCATCGAAACGGGCAAAGGGTACTGGGCATACATGAAGGCCACCGCCAGTCTTTCCATAACGGGTATAGATGGAAGTGCGACCATTGCGCTCTACAGGGGATGGAACCTTGTAGGGTTCAACGGGACGGCCAGAAAGGACGCATCTCTGGCCCTCCAGTCCATCAACAATACCTGGACAATGGTGTGGGGATGGAGCAACGGCGTATGGTCATGCAAACACGAGATATGGCCTGTCTTCCCGGCCCCTATCGAACCTCTTACAATTTTCAATCAGGGCCGTGCCTATTGGGTTTCGGTCAAGAGGGATATAATCTGGGCGCAGTGAGTCGCCCGCCACTCGACCCCCCCGATGTCCCGGTCCGGCTACTCCTTCTTTGATGACCAGGCATCGATGTCCTTCTTCGTGGCATCATAATTGAGCTTCAACAGGCCGCAGAGGGCCTTGTCGTCAACGAGGAGCTTCGACTGGAGCCCCTTGTATCGCTGAAAATAGGTGGCCACTCTTTTCTTGATGATGTCGAGTTCGGCCTTCCTCTCCATCATGGAATACATGGGCTCAAAACTCTTCAGGTCCGTCGACAGCAGCGTCCACGCCCGGAAGTAGAGGCCCAGCAGGTAGGGGTCGGTGGAGATCTTCTTTGCTTCGCTCTCTTTGAGGAGTTGTTCCATGCAGTCCGTCTTCTCTTTCACGATAAGATCGGGAGGAAATTCCTCATAGCAGCCGAAGGCTGCTCCCGCGCCCCGGCGTATCTCTTTGTCCGTCGCCGTCTCGGTGGGCGCTGTGACCTGAGCCCCCTGACCGGGTCCTTGAGCCCAGATAGAAGGCGCTATAAGCAGGAAAAGGATAATAGAAAATGATGCCCAGCCAACCTTTTTCAACATAGAGACCCTCCTGTCCTCGTATCTGCGGTAATTTCCAAGAAGAGGATAGTATTCAGGCGAAAAGATGTCAACGAGAGATGAGGTGGGTTGGGGGTAAGGATGGTCAGCCTTGGCGCATGGCGAGAGATTTCATGAACTCTTCCTGGAATCCTTCTTCCAAGGCTAATTCGATGTGGGTTACAGATCGGGCGATCCTGCCCGCCTCCTCACGCTTTGCTTTGTTGACGAGTGCAAGATAGGCTCCATGACCCGCAGCATTTCCCACACTTTCGATGTTCTCAGGCTTGCACCACGGGAAAAGACCTATTGTGAGCGCACTTTCCTTATCTATGTGCATGCCGAAGGAACCGGCTATCATTATCCTGGGTACCCTGTCGAGGCCCATACGGCGCATAAGTACCTTGCAGCCGGCATGGAGTGCAGCTTTGGCGAGTTGAACCTGCCGCACATCCTTTTGGGTGATCACAATATCCCTTCCCGTAGCAGTCTTCTCGCGCCACACCAGCACGAACTCCATGACCCCTGATTTCCCTTTCTTAATCCTTGGATTTCCAATCTTCCTGGAGAAAGCACCATTTTCCCCGATAATCCCTGCAGTAAGGAGGCCGGCGAGAGCATCGATGATCCCGGAACCGCAGAGACCAGATGGTAGCGTATTTCCAATGACCGCATAATCAACCTCCAGGGTCTCCGGATGGATGCGTATCTTTTCGATGGCACCCGGGAGGGCCCTCATTCCGCAGGAGATGTGCGCGCCCTCGAAGGCCGGACCGGTAGCGCAGGAACAGCAAAGAAGGCCCTCCCTGTTGCCCAGTACAATCTCGCCGTTGGTGCCCAGATCTATGATGAGTGACATTTCGTCCCTGTTGTAAGGTTCCTGGGATAGCAGTACACCCACATTGTCGGCGCCGACGAACCCTGCCTCCACGGGAAGCACGTGGGCGTAGGCACCCGGATTGACGGAGAGCCCCAAGTCTTTCGCCTTCACATCGACCGACCCCTTCACCGATGGGGTAAAGGGCCACAGTCCCAGATTGTCCGGTGTGATGCCCAGAAAAATATGGTGCATCACGGTGTTGCCCACAATGGTCAGGTCCATTATCGTTTCGGGTACAAGACGGTAAGCTGCCGTAAGTTGGGCTATGAGTTCATTGATGGAGCTAATCAACTCACGCTGCATCCTTTTTGCGCCCTCTCCCGGATGTGCGACGGAGTATGAGATGCGGGACATGATGTCCGGACCGAAAAGGACCTGGGGATTGGTGGTGGAACCGCTTCCGACCACTTCCCCGCTTCTCAGTTCGCAGAGGTAGACGGCTACCACGGTAGTGCCGATGTCGACGGCCAGGCCAAAACAGGATTCATGCCTGCCGGGCAGGGCGGCGATTATCTCGCGGTCCATCCAGATGATGACGGTGACTGTGCCGTGGGCGCATTCAGCGGTCTCCTGCAGTGTCTCCCTCACCCCGGGGTCTATGGAGATCTCCGGCAGCCCCTTTTTTCGCAGGTGGTCAAGGATACTCTTGAGGGGGTCGCTGCGGCTCGGACTTTTCCTGCCGAGATTGACCGGGTAGCTCTTTATTGCGGGATCTGTATTCGTTGTCCTTGTGGCGAAAGTCTTCTTCGTTTCCCCAATGCTCGATACGTGCTGACCGGGCACGAGGACCGTGGCATTACCGCTAACCCTGGTCATGCATGCCAGCCTGTAGCCCAGGCTCCTGTCAGAATCGCTGATGAATTGAGATTCCACGGGGCTGAAGGGGCTCACATCGCCCTCCATGACCCGGACCCGGCATTTCCCGCAGGTACCTTTGCCCCCGCACTGGGAACCGGTGTAGACCCCGGCCTCTCCTGCGAGGTCCAGAATGGTGCTTCCTTCAGCCCCCAAGACCGTCTGCATCGCCGGCACAAATTGTATGTTATGGCGTCTCATCTTCCTGTCTTCTCATTTTCCATTGCGGGTAAAGGGCCGCGAACCTGTGACCCGCCGTTCTCATGGAGAGCCCGCCGGCCGATCCAAGGATGAGCCCCCCTTCCTTGAAAGCTTCTTCGGCCTGCAGGACTTCCCGGGCAATTCTCCCTTCATCCCAGCCTATGATGTCCACATGTCCCATGAGAGTTATCCGCTTTTCCACGTCCTTTTTCAATGTGTAGAGGTCAAGACCTGCCTGATTATCTATTGGGTGGATGCAGTCATAACCCGCTTCTATCAGCGGCTCCAGGATTCCCCTGGTATCACCATCGCAGTGAAAGAAGGCGTAAAGACCTTCCGACTTGATCGTCCATGCCAGTTGTCTGTATAGCGGCAGCACCACGACAGCGAAATCTTTGGAGGAGAAGAGAAGCCCCCTGTTTGAGGCGATGTCGTCGGCAATCAGGATTGCACTGAGACCGTTTTTCCGCGCCAACCTGACCTTGCCGGCTGCCTCCTTGAGAATCTCTGAAGCCACCCGGAGAAAGGCAGGTTGATCTTTTCTCATAGACAGCATTGCCTGCCTGAATCCGAGCCTGGCGACCACGTGCGCCACGGGGCCGTTGATATACCCGACGGCAAAATAGTCGGCGAGCCCCCGGTATCTTTCTTCTTCCAGGCGAGCCACGGGCTCTTCCCCGTTGAGGTCAACACCCACAACGGAAAGCCCCAGGGACCGGGCCGCCTTTTCGATCTGTTTTATCTGATCTCCTTCGGGGTCAGGGAAGAAATGGTTCAGTAAAGCCGGTGTAAAGAAGATTTCACCCCTCGGAA
>CAYOYU010000049.1:2800-11004 GCA_964408265.1 uncultured Syntrophorhabdaceae bacterium | reverse complement strand
CCCGAATGCTGCAGGGATAAGGCTACGTTTTCTCGATCATTCACGACGGGTCCACTCCTGCTCCTGCAACCACGCCTACGCTCCTCCCCTGAAACCTGTCCCTATTCAGGCATTGGCTCTCATCAGTTTTCGGCAATAGGTAGTGTATCTTCTGGCGCGGTCGTCTCTTCCCATAAGAAGGTCTGCGGCCATGATGTAGGGTTTCATGAGCTTGGCGTTGACGATTGCCGAGGTAAGCCCCCGGGAGACGGCGAGAGAGAGAAAAACCGCGTTGATGACGGTCCGGTTGGGAAGCCCGAAGGAGACATTGCTTGCCCCCAGAATCAGGTTGAGGCCCAGGTCGTGTCGCACCTTTGCCATGGCCTCAAGGGTGACGAGAGTGGCGTTGCTGTTGACGGCACTCGATTCTGCCACGCAGTCGGCGATGATATTCTCGGCTGCGATACCCATCTCGCCAGCTTTCGCAACGATCTGTGCAATTACTTCCGTTCTCTTTTCGGCGGTTGCAGGTATCCCTGAGGCATCGGAAGCAAGGACCACAAGGGCGGTATCATACTTTCTGACCAGAGGAAGGAGTTGGGCCAGGAGCGCCTCTTCACCGTTGACGGAGCTGATGATGGGCCTGCCGCACCCTGCCTGCAGTGCCTTTTCGAGGGCGGCAGGATTTCTGCTTTCCAGGCAGATGGGCACATCCACCGCATCTACCACGGCCCGTACCGCCTTTGGAAAGACGTCCACCTCGTCGATGCCGAAGGCCGTCACGCTGACGATGAGCACGTCGGCCCCGGCCTCCACCTGCCTTATCGCCTCATCGCGAATGGGCTGCATGTTGCCGGAGAGAAGCCCGTCCTTGATGGGCCCCTTGCCAAAGGGATTGATCTTCTCACCGATAAGGACCGTCGGCAGTCCATCCCCGATGATTACCTCCTTCCCCTTGGGACTTACCACGCGTGTATTCATAGGACCTCCCCTTATGTTAAGGGTCAGAGGGTTCAAGTGTTGCACCCGGCCTCTTGAATCCTGGACCCCTTGGTTCTTCTCGCATGCGGTTCTTTAAAACAACCCTCTCACCCTGCCGGTCTCCACGTCAACATCGATTGATGACCGGGGCTCTCGTCGCCCCCTCCCCTGGCTAAGCCAGCGGAGCCCTCCCCCTCGCGCGACAGAAGTCGCTAGGGAGCTTAGCTTGCTGCTCTTTAAAACAACCCTCTCACCCTGCCGGTCTCCACGTCAACATCGATTCTCCTGAAGGCGGGATCTGACCCGGTGCCGGGCATGAGGCTGATGGTCCCCGTCACGGGGCAGAGGAAGCGGGCGCCGGAATAGACGAGAACGTCCCGAATGGGCAGTTCCCATCCTTTGGGCACCCCTTTTAGTTCCGGATCGTGGGAGAGACTCAGGTGGGTCTTCACCATCATAGTAAAATAATCATCATATTCCTGGTTTCTTTCGATGTCTTCCGCTTTGGCCGCTGCCTGGGGAAGCCACAAGACGCTCTCGGCGCCGTAGACGTTCTTCGCGATCACCTCAACCCTGTCCCTGAAGGGCATCTCCATGGGGTAGAGGAACTGGAAGTCCGTCTTCTCCTCGCAGGCATCGATGACGGCATCTGCCAGCTCCAGCGCCCCATCGCCCCCTTTACGCCAGTGTTCCGAGACGGCAACCCTCGCCCCTTCGCCTTCCGCGAACCTCCTGACGAGAGCCACCTCTTCATCGGTGTCGGTAGAAAAGCTGTTGATACAGACAACGGGTTTCATGCCGGAGAGCTTCACCGTGCGTATATGATGGAGAAGGTTGGGAACCCCCTGCTCCAGGAGGCCTAAGTTCTCCCTGGTATATTCCGGCGGCAGAGGAAGCCCCGGTGCCACTCTCGGTCCGCCCCCGTGCATCTTGAGGGCCCTGATGGTGGCGGTGATGACGGAGACGTTGGGCCGAAGGCCGCTGATCCTGCACTTCACATTCCAGAACTTCTCGAAGCCGATGTCAGCGGCAAAGCCGCTTTCGGTGATGTGATAGTCGAAGAGTTTCAAACCGAGCCGGTCGGCGATTATGGACGACTGGCCGATGGCGATGTTGGCGAAAGGCCCCGCGTGGACCAGAACGGGTTGCCCCTCGACGGTCTGGAGGAGGGTAGGGTTGATGCTCTCCCGCATGAATGCGCACATGGCGCCGGCCACTTCGAGGTCCTCGGTGGTAACGGGCCTGCCATACCTGTCATGGGCTACGGTAATCCTGCCGAGCCTCTCCCGCAGATCCTTCAGGTCCTTCGCGATGGAAAGGATCGCCATGATCTCTGAACTTACGGCAATGTCGAAGTGGGACTGCATGGTGAATCCATCCATCCTCCCGCCCACACCGATGATGATGTTCCGCAGTGTCTGCGCGCAGAAGTCCATGACCCAGCCGATCTGGACGTTTTTCGAATCTATATTGAGACGGCGCAGACCCCGTTTGCCCAGGTCCTCATCTGAATAGTTTCTCTCATGCTGCATCCGTGAAGTGAGGGCTACCATGGCGAGGTTGTGGGCGTTGACGATATTATTCACATCGCCGGTCAGCCCGAGGGAGAATTCCGTCAGGGGGATTACCTGGGCATTGCCCCCGCCCGCGGCACTTCCCTTCACATTCATGGTGGGCCCGCCGGATGGCTGCCTGATGGCGCCGCCCACGTTTCGCCCCCGCTTCCCCAAACCCTCTATCAGCCCGATGGAGGTGGTTGTCTTCCCCTCGCCGAGGGGCGTGGGGGTAATTGCAGTAACCTCTATGTACTTACCGTCGGCCTTCCCGGCCAGCCTTTCCAGGGTCTTGCCGAACCTGACTCTCCCGATACGGCCATAGGGGAGTAGTTCATCTCTTTCGAGACCCATCTCTTCACGGAGCAGGTCCAAGGGCTTCATCAACTCCTCTGCCGCCTCCGATATCTGCCAATCCGTCAGTTTGGTGGGGTCGTAGGTCATCTATAGCCCATCCTCGCGTCTCAGTACACTCCGTATTCCCGTGTGAAGTCGAACAAAGCGCGCACGTTCTCTGCCTTGGCATCGTCAAGGCCTGTGGCCGAATCCATAATAAAACCGCCTTCCTTGCCGACGGTGTCGATCAGTTTCCTGCAGTACGCCTTTACGTCCTCCGGTGTGCCTGTGGCAATGATAGAGAGAGGCACGTTGCCCCGAATGCAGACCCTGCCCGTGAGGGCTTCCTTCGCTTTCACCATGTCGGTGGCCTCGAAGGCATAACACGCCTTGCCCTCGGGTATATCCCTGATAGTATCGAGGCGCGTGGTGCAGTCGCCTTCCCACAGCGGACAAGGGTTCATCCCCTCTTTGATGAGGGCGAGCATGAGGTCTTTCAGTGTGGGCCAGAAGAACTTCTTGAACTGCTCCAGGGACATGAATCCATCAAGCCCTTTGTGAATAGGGATGAAGACCCGGGGATTACCCGACATTTTCGATGCGTTCACCGCTATTTCGAACATGAAGGGCAGGAGCTTCTCGCAGGCCTTGATCACCGTGTCGGGCCGGCGGTACATATCGAGCATGAGGCCCTTTGTTCCCCGGAAGAAGTCGCCGAGGGTGTCAAAGGGCGCCTGCGTAAAGGCACCGAATTGCAGGGGGAAACCCTCGGAACGTGCCTTTTCAGCGTAAAGCCTGCTGTACGAGCCAATCCTCATCGACTCCTGGCCTGCTTTCTTTAGCGCCTCCAATGCCTCTGCCACTTCCGGCGTACCAAAGGGGGCGAGGCCGAAAGGAATGCCCATGTAGTAAGTGACGATACTGTGAATAGATGAAAGCTTCTCGAAGCCTTTCAGATTTCCGCAGACCCTGGGCCAGTACCTGCGGAACATGAAGTCCGACGGGTCCTGGAGAAAGTGGTCATACTCCTCGGCCTTCATGTACTCCCCTTCGACGAACTGGTAGGTCACCGTCGAGCCCACACCATGGCCGGGCCATTTCAGCTGTTTGAAATCGAGGGCGTCAAGAATGGGACCCAGGAAACGCAAGCCAAAGGGATTCTGATCCATATCCGGTTTGAAGTCGAGCAGGGTTTTCAGTTGTGCCTTAAAAAGTTTTTCCGGATCGTACATGACTTCTTCCACAGTCATACCTGCGTAACGGGCAGGGAAGAAGCCGAAGAGGACCTCGATGGGTATCCGGTCGGGTTTCCGCAATTCAATGGCATCCAGGACCCTCTTCTCCCTCTCTTTGTAGAGTTCCCCCGCTGTCTTGCCCCTGATCAACCCCCTATCCACTGCCTGCAGAGCATCACTCCAGCCACCGCACCCTTCCCGTAAGCCTCTCCATGGACGTATTTACGGACCTCTTCATCCATCTGGCCGCCTCCGATCATGATCTTCAGGTCCTTGCGGAGCCCCTCGGCGTCCAGGGCTTCTATGGTCTTTTTCATGGAGTCGAAGGCCAGGGTGAGAAATCCGGAAAGGCCAACCACCTGGGGTTTGAATTCCCGTATTTTTTCCACGAATACGGGAACAGGGACGTCTATACCGATGTCGAGGACGTCATAGCCCGACACATCGAGCATGAAGGTGACAATATCCTTGCCTATATCGTGGATATCGCCGGCGACGGTCCCGATCAGTACCTTGCCCTTCTTCCCTCCGCCGCTCTCCTTTTCCATGAGAGGCCGTACGATATCGGAAATCCCTTTCAGGACCTCTCCTGCCATCATCAAATCAGGAATGAAGTATTCGCAGCTCTCGAACCTTTTCCCAACAACCTCCATTGCCTGGCGGGCATCGTCGAGGATGTCCATGGGATTCACACCCTGTGCTATCAGTTCCTTCACGAGGGCAAGCGCTTCATCCTCCATAAGGTCTGATATAAAATTAACCAGTTTTTCATTCATAGGAACCTCCTTAATTTCTTAGCGTTTAGCGGATATCGGATAGTAACAATATAAGCAAAAGCCGGTAAAGTCTATCTGCTATCCTACCCTGGCTTCTCCTGTACGCTAAACGCTATCCGCTATGCTCTATCCTACTTTCCTTTATACAGCCTCCACTTGCCACCTTCAACAACAACGGGAACGTAGCAGTTCGGCGGGAGACCGTTGTGGTTATCCGGTGAATAATTGAATACGCCGTTCTGCCCCACAAACCCTTTGAGGCCTTCCAGGCCGTCGCGGAGCTGAGCCCTGATCTTGATAATGTCGGCATCCTTCGTGGGGTCAAGCTTGGGGTCCACCTTCTTGAGGGCTTCTGTGATCATGTATATCTCATCCCACATGTGACCGGCATAAAGGCTGAAGGCGCCGTGAGCCTTGACATACTTGTTGTAGAGCCCCAGGGCGATCTTTTTCTGGCGGTCATTGTCGGGCAGTTCGGGAGCAACCAGCGCCTTCAGGGATGTTGTGACGACTCCCTCAACGTACTTGCCGCCGAGTTTGATGAATTCAGGCCCGACGATGGCATAATCGCTCACTATGGGACCGGTAAACCCCATATCCCGTGCATTCTTGATCACCGTGACAGTGTCTGCCAGATTCCCCGTAATCAGGATGCCATCTGCGCCGGCGCTCTTGATATGGGTTATCTGGGGCCCCACGTCGGTGCTTCCCGGAGCGTACTTTTCTATGATGGCAGGGGTGAACTTCATCTCTTTCACTGCCTTGTCGAAGGTCTCTTTGCCCGTCTGACCGTAGGTCGTATCGATGTAGATATAGGCGATCTTCTTTGCCCCCTTCTTCTGGAGCACGTCTATGAGCATCGGTATGGATGCTTCCCACTGGCGGGGCACAACGTTGAAGACCCATTTCTTCGTGGGGATCCAGATCTTGTCCGAGGCTGAGGCGCTGTAAAGCACCGTCTTGCCGGCCTCGGCGGTCTGTATGGAAGCCATCGTTGAACCGGAGAGATTATAGCCCGTCACGATGGCAGCTTTGTCCACGTCGATGAGCCTCTTGGTGTGGAGCACGCTCTTTGACGGGTCGCTCTCGCCGTCGTAGACGACCACCTTCAACTGCCGGCCGTTGACGCCGCCTGCGGCGTTCACCTCATCGAGGGCGATTTCCATGCCCCTCTTGCAGGCGGTACCCATATCGGACATACGCCCTGTCAGGTCCGTAACAAACCCTATTGTATAGGGCGCAGGCTTATGAGCAAAGGCTCCGGACGCCAGGAAAACTATTCCGAGAAATGTAACAATTACTGCCGCAACCAATCTTTTCATGCTAACCCTCCTTTGTTGAATGCAATCCTTAAATCCTAAAAACTCTAAATCCTAAACGGTAAATCCCAACAACCAAACTGCGGGCACTAAATCCGGAATGCTAAATGGTGACACCGTAAAGATAAATCGGAAACACTACCCTCTAAGCTCTAAATGGTAAACCTTGATTCAAATCTTAATTCCTAATATCTGCTTGCTCCCTTCCGGGTCTACGTTTAGTCTCTCGATATCAGACATTAGTGCTTCCTCAGGGGGTTGACCCTCCTTTAGGATTTCGATATTAGGGTTTTCATTTCTCACTGTTATCCTCCCAAATAGGCGCACTGGATCGTGGGGCTCGACATGACCTCCCTGCATAATCCCGACAGGACCACCTGGCCCCGGTCGAGCACATAGACGTAGTCCGCTACCTTAAGGGCCGCACGGGCATTCTGCTCCACGAGAAGAAGAGATACGCCAAGCTCCGTGCAGATCCGCTTCAAGGACCTCATCATCTCGGCCACGAGAAGGGGCGAAAGCCCGAGAGAGGGTTCGTCCAGCGCCAGAAGTCTCGGGTTTGCCATGAGGGCGCGCCCCACAGCGAGCATCTGCTGCTGTCCGCCGGACATTGTCTCAGCCTTCTGTTCGAGCCTCTCTTTCAGGATGGGAAAGAGAGAGTAGACCATGTCGAGTCTTTTTCCCAGGACTTCCTCTCTTTCCTCTTTGGAGAGCGAATAGGTCCCCATGAGCAGGTTGTCCCAGACGGTCATGGAGCCGAAGAGTTCCCTCCCCTCGGGCACGCTGGCAATGCCCTTGCGGATAACCCGGTGGGCCGCCATGCCGGTGATGGGTTCTTTCTCGAAGAGGATCCGTCCCGAGCGCGGGGTCAAAAGGCCGGTTACCGTTTTAAGGAGGGTGCTCTTTCCTGCACCGTTGCTCCCTAGAATGGCTACGACTTCCCTGGCGTGAACGGAGATGGAAAGGTCCTTCAGAGCCTGTGCCTCACCGTAGAAGGTGGAGAGTCCCTCGATCAGGAGGCGCTCATCACCTTGACGCTCAACCGCCTCACAACAGACTTGGGTTTGCGCGATATCCGTCATGAAGACACCTCTTCGCCAAGATAGGCTTTTATCACCTCGTCGTTAGCCCTTACCTCATCCGGTGGCCCTTCGGCGATTTTTACCCCTTCATCCAGGACGACCACCTTCTCCGACAGGGACATGACAAAGGGCATGTTATGCTCCACAATGAAGACGGTGAGGCCTCGCTCCACAAGGGCGTGGATGAGGTGCACGAGCTTCTCAACCTCGTGTGCCGCAAGGCCCCCTGCAGGCTCGTCGAGCATGATGAGGCTGGGCTTCATGGCCAGTGCTCTCGCAACTCCCACGAGTTTCCTCTCCCCCAGGGGGAGGCGTGAGATGGGGTCTCCGGCTCGCTCGTGGAGGCCCACTTCTTTCAGGCACTCCATGGCCTCGCTTCTGATCCTTTTCTCTTCCCTCCTCGCTGCCGGCCAAGCGAAGCCGCACTTCATGATGCCCGACCGGCTGCCCGTGTGGCATCCCACCATCACATTTTCAAGGACCGTGAGACTGCCGAAGAGTTCTTCCAGCTGAAAGGTCCTGCCGATTCCCCTGCCAGCTATGGCGTGAGCGGGAAGTCCGCCGATGGCTGAGCCGTTGAAGCTCACCTCGCCCCCATCGGGTGAATAGATGCCCGAGACGACGTTGATGAAAGTCGACTTCCCTGCTCCGTTGGGCCCTATCATTGAGATGATGGAGCCTTTCTCGACGCTGAAGGTGACACCTTCCACAGCCCTGATGCCGCCGAAATGCTTGCTTAGGTCCCGTACCTCCAGGAGCATGTCACCCATCGGAATCCCTCCGTAGCACTCTTCCTCTCCGGCTGAAGAGCCTGTCTACCCAGCCCGCGAGTCCCCCCGGCATGAAGATGAGAATTGCGATGATGAGAATGCCGAAAAAGATGGCGTCCACCTCGGCGGTCATTCTCGGGAGGATACCGCCCAGATAGAGATGGATCAATTCC
>CAYOYU010000049.1:1682-2790 GCA_964408265.1 uncultured Syntrophorhabdaceae bacterium | reverse complement strand
GGGTCCTTGCGCCCCCTATGATGATCATGGTGGTCAGTTCCACGAGGAGGGGAAATCCGAAAATCCCCGGCTGGGTGAATCTGAGGTAGAAGGTATAGAGGCTGCCCACAAGACTGGCCATGACCGCGGTGAGTATGAAGATCTTCAGTTTGTAGCCGGCTACGTTCACGCCCATGCTCTTCGCGGCTACCTCGCTGTCGCTGAAAGACCGAACCGCTCTTCCCACCCTGGACCCCATGAGATTATACAGGAACCAGAGCGTTGCGAGGCAAAGCCCCCAGGAGAGGTAGTAGTAGTGCACATCTGTCTCGAAGACGAAACCGAAAACTGAAAGGGGCGGGATCCCCATGAGCCCCTCGTGGCCCCCGGTGAGCGGTCCGAGCTGCGCGAGGCTGATCTCCACTATCATGAGCAGACCGAAGGTTGCACAGGCAAGGTAATAACCGCGAAGCCTCAGAAGGGGCGCGCCGATTGCGTATGAAATGAATGCCACGAAGGCGGCGCCTATGATCGAGGCCAGCCACGGTGGTGCCAGGCCCCGTACGGCGAGAATACCGGAGACGTAGGCCCCGAGACCGAAGAAGGTCGGGTGGGCGAGCGAAAAAAGCCCCGCCTGTTCCAGAAGCAGGCCCATACCCACCGCGAGGGCCCCGAAAACGGCGATAAAACACATGACGCCGATGATATAGGAGCGACCCACCATCGGCAGGACGATGATTATTACAGCGAGGCAGAGCCAGAGGATCTTTTCCTTCAATGAACCCGTCATAGAGACCCCCTCTTTACCCGCGAGGGAAAGCTTATGGTCCGCACAATGAGGAATATGATCATCACCACCAGTGCGAGGACATCCTTGAGCCCTGCCGATATGAATCCGGCCCCGAAACCTTCGAGAAGACCCAGCGCCAGGCCCGCCGCCACCGTCCCGCCCATCGTCCATCCTCCGACAATGGCCGCTACCAGGCCCTTTAAACCCGTGAGCATTCCTGTCTCATATCCTGTAAAGGTAATGGGGGTGATGACGATGCCGGTCACTGCGCCGAGACCTCCTGCCAGTCCGAAGCAGAAAAGCCTGAAGCGGCTGATATCGATGCCCATCAGACTTGCT
>CAYOYU010000049.1:534-1672 GCA_964408265.1 uncultured Syntrophorhabdaceae bacterium | reverse complement strand
GCTCCCGTGAGGTTCACTGCTGACGCCCTGAGTGCTTTGCCGAAGAGCGTCCGGTTAAGGAATAGGGAAAGCCCTATGGTAACGATGATGAGAAGTCCCACGACGCAGAGCACCTGTGACGTCAATGTGGCGCCGCCCAGGTGGATCACCTGGTTGCCGAAGAAAGGTTCGATGGAGCGCGTCTCCGAGCCCCAGACAAGGAGGACTACCCCCTTTATCACCGAGGCAGCGGCGATGGTGATCATCATGTAGGTGAGCTCGCTGGGGAACCGCACAGGCCTGATGGCGATGCGTTCCAGGAGGATGGCGATGACCACGGTGCAGGAAATGGCAAGGACCGCTGAGTTAAAGACTCCGAAGCCTGCTCCGTGGAAACCCCAGGTGAGCATGCCGCCCAGCATGACGAATTCTCCTGAGGCGAAGTTGAGTACCTTGGTGATAAGGTAGACGAGGCTCCAGCAGATGCCCATGACGGCGTAAATGCTTCCACCTGTAATACCCGAAATTGCATACTGGAGAATCTGTGAAAGAAGGCTCATCAATACCTCTCTTCACGACTGGTTTGATTTGCTGCCTCTTGCTATTACAATATTTGTGCCGTTTTGGATAAGTCGTTGTAATACCGGAAGTTCTCAAATCATGGTACCAAATGGATGGGCATATAGATACGATATTTAGTAAGCATTACGATATTTCGTAAATCACCTTTGACAGCACGCCCTCCTTCTTCTATAATGGGTAGTATGGCCAAAGGAGTTCAGGAACTCTCTTCGAAGGAAGATACCCCTTCGACAGCCCGAGGAAAGACGCCGGAATATCTCCGCAATCTCTGGCAGCATCTTGACGGGGAAGAACGAGAGCTCATCCTTTTTCTTGTCTATACCACTCCGCCTGTCTCCCTGGATCTCCTCGGAAACCTTGCAAAAGTGCCTGCAGTCAAGGTCCTGAACGTCATGGACAAGCTCATAAGGAAGAAGCTGGTCTGCGAAAAACATGATTTCGGCCGTGGTATTGTCTTTGTAAACGATCGCGGGCTGGTTGATTTCGTTCATTGTGACGTGGCGCTGCAACGGAGACATGAGGTCCTCCAGAAGATCATCGATTTCTATAGCCTCTCTCTGGAAGAGGGCACCCGAAA
>CAYOYU010000049.1:0-524 GCA_964408265.1 uncultured Syntrophorhabdaceae bacterium | reverse complement strand
GACCGGTGAATGCGGGGAAGGCCTCGCCGCGATCAAGACGGCAGCCGATATCCTCTACCGCTCAGGGGAGTGGGAGAAAGCCGGCCAGTATTACGATCATCTTCTGAACGGTTTTACCGGGAAGAAGCTTACCGGGGAAAATGCAGGCGACTACCTCGACAGCGTCCTCGGCAGGCTTTCCGTGGCAGGCCATCTCATACCCATCCAGGAGCAGGTATCGCTGCTGAACAAAGCCCAGGTTGTGGCAAAGGATCACAGGAAATGGGACTACATGGCCCGGATCAAACTCTCCCTGGGACAGGTGCTGAAAGCCGCAGGGAGATATAAAAAGGCATCCCGCTATTTCAGTGATTTCTGGAAGCTCGCAGAACGAATAGGGGACCCGCGTATGCTCAGGATAGCCGCCCTGTCCACGAGCGATTTTCTTTTCTGGAAAGGGCAGGTTTCCGAGGCGGTTCGCCGTTATGAGGAGGTCGTAGGTAACCTGGAAGAGTTCGGCGACGATGCGGCAACCCTGAAAGCCA
>CAYOYU010000048.1:23073-24293 GCA_964408265.1 uncultured Syntrophorhabdaceae bacterium | reverse complement strand
AGTCGGAGGCGTTGAGAAGCAATGTCTGCCGTACCGGAGAATTCTCGCGCACATCCGTCATGATCCGTGCCTCTACTTTGCTGTGCTGCTCATAGGAGGTATCTGAGAGCCACTCCTCTCCCCGGATGTCCCCATATCCGTAAAAGGTGAGGGATGTTGATGCAGTGTCCGGAGGGGTCCTGAAAGAACCACGCGTTGACGTGCCGTCAACGGTGACCTCATAGTGATACAGCGTCCCCGTGTTGAGCCCTGTGATGACGTAAGAACACTGGTGCTCATCCTTGCCGGCTCCGCTTTCTGTGACAGCAACAGAAGGTCCGTCTCCGCCCGGGCTGGTCCCCCACTGGATGGCGGCGCTCCCCGGCGTTGAATCGGTCTGCCAGAGCACGGTCATGGCTGTGTTGTCAACGGTCTTAGTACCTGTCTTTGCCGCGAAGAGAAGATATGGCCCCTTCTTAAGGTTCGCATTTGCTCCGTAAGAGAATCCTGCCAGCACGAGGATGACAGCCGCCAACATTCCGACCAGACATATCCGGATTGCCCGACTAATTCTGCTCAATTTTCCTTCCATTCCCATCCTCCTCGTACGCCTCAGAAGTGACACGGCCTGTCGAGGGCCGGTCCCAAAAACAGGGTGGTAACCTAAGCGATAAAGCCTTTAGGTCATTCCTTCAGTACACTTCCTGAAATTCCTTTTCGATTCCTTTCAGAAGGTGCAATCGGTAGTGTGTGTGCAATTTATGGGCCTCAGACCAGATTCTTATGATTCACCAAGATTGCGCCGCCGGTCCATACACCTGAACCCCCTCCCAGGGGGCCTCTCCGAGGGAATGTCATTTCAAAACAGATGGAGGCTGAGGGCTTTTGCCGCGAAGAGGCTTCTGCCGGCTAGCGTCAATAATTTGGCTACTTGTTTGTGGCGGTGCCCATTTTCCTTTCCTTCTTAAATCAATTGCATCTTTGGCGGGGTTCGGCGGAGAATGGAGAGACCGGGGCTGGAACTGTCCCAAAGAGAGGAGAGAAATATGGCTGAACGTCGAATCGCGCTGGTAACTGGTGCCAACAAAGGTCTTGGCTTCGAGATCTGCCGCCAGCTGGCTCAGATGGAGATTACTGTTATGCTTGGGGCGCGTCATAGGGCTTCCGGTCGCGCCGCTCCGCGTGGCGCTCCATGCGGAGCCCGAGCCCACAGAACGTCTCGGACGGATTGGCCAGGAACA
>CAYOYU010000048.1:5349-23063 GCA_964408265.1 uncultured Syntrophorhabdaceae bacterium | reverse complement strand
AGCTCACCGGCCTGGGGCTTGATGTACGTTTCATTCTTCTGGATATGGAGAAACCGGCCACCTTCGACCCTGCCGTCCGTTATATCAGCGAGGAGTTCGGCCGTCTCGATGTGCTCGTAAACAATGCGGGTATTGCCCTTGATTCGGAGTACAAAGCCGATTCCATCCCTTTGGGAGTGGTTCGAAAGATCTTCGAGACCAACTTCTTCGGACTCATCGACCTGACACAGCGGCTCCTTCCCCTCATTCTGCGAAGCCCTGCGGGACGCATCGTAAATCAATCGAGCATACTGGGCTCGCTGACCCTGCAAAGCACTCCCGGCTCGGGCCTGGAGGAGTACAAACCCTTTGCCTACAGCGCCAGTAAAGCAGCGCTCAACGCCTTCACCATACACCTGGCAGATGCACTCAAGGAGACAGCCGTCAAGGTCAACTCGGCCCATCCCGGTGACACGAAAAGTGAAATGAACCCTGCAGGTCATCTGAACCTGGCAGAAGGAGCGCAGACAGCGGTCGCCCTCGCCCTGCTGCCGCCCGACGGGCCATCCGGAGGTTTCTTCCATTTTGGACGCAGGCTCCCCTGGTAGGATGCGGAAGCAGGAGGCTTATTCCACTTAGAGTTTCAGATTGATCGTGTTCCTGCCGTCGGCAAACATATGCTCCCGCTGCCTGGCAAGGTTGTTGACGATGACAATCCCCAGATGATCAGGATCGCCCTCAGTGCCCTCGAACTCGAGGGGATTAAAGAAGTCTGCCCTGTAGGTGAGGCTGATTGATATTTCTTCAGTCTCTTCCGCAAAGGCGATGGTAAAGGCCATGTCAGGCCGGATATCCTGGTAGCAAACTCTGAATATCTCCATGATGAGTTCTTCGATAAGGAGCTGAATCCGGGAGATTTGAGCCCAGGTCATACCATGTTTGTAACAGAAGACTTCGATCTGGGCGTTCATGCTCACCATGTCAAAGTCAATGGAATGGATTTCGTAATTGAAAGTCTTCAGCCTGGTGATGAAGGCCCGGGTCTTCTCTCTTTGGGGATTCTCGAAAATATCGGAGGGCGTCCCCTCTTCATAGATTCCGCCTTCGTCCATGTAGAATACCCGGTGGGCCACGTCCTGGGCAAAGCTCATCTCGTGGGTAACGATCAACATGGTAAGCTCCATCTTGCTCAGCTTTCTGATTATCGTCAGCACCTCACGAGTCATAATGGGGTCCAGCGCCGAGGTCGGTTCATCAAAGAGCATGATTTCCGGTTCCATCGCCATGCACCGCGCAATGGCGATCCGCTGCTGTTGCCCTCCCGATAGTTCACGGGGATAACTCCTGGCTTTGTCCGTGAGACCCACCATGGAAAGAAGGTCCTGGGCCCGTCTTTCCGCCTCCTTCCTGCTTTGCTTTCTTACCCATCGAGGCGCCAGAGTAATGTTATCCAGGATGTTTAGATGCTCGAACAGATGAAAGCCCTGGTAGACCATCCCCATCTTTTCGCGGACGTGGTTGAGGTTTATCCCCTTCTGCGTAATATCCGTGCCGTTGATATAGATGCGCCCGCTGTCCGGCGTTTCAAGCATGGCAAGGCTACGGAGAAAGACGCTCTTCCCTGTGCCGGAGGGGCCGATGAGGGCCACGCATTCCCCTCGTTCTATATGGGCATTTACATTCTCCAAGACATGTAAACTCCCGAATCCTTTAAACAGGCCCTCTACGGTGATCATGCCGAACTGCCCCTCTTTTCCCTGATGGAGAAGAGAAAGTAGACGAAATAGGATAATCCCAGGTAAATCAGAACCGCCAGGAATAGGGCAAAGAAAGGGTCACCCGTTCGTGTACCGATGTTATTGACGGTTCTGGTGAGGTCAGTGATGGTGATGTATCCCACCACGGAGGTCCACTGGATGAGGTTGACAATGGCATTCTGGTAGACGGGTTTGGCTATCTTCCCTGCCTGGGGCAGCGTGATGGCAAGAAATGCTTTTGCGGGAGAGAAGCCCAGCATCCGGGCAGCCTCTATCTGCTTCTTATCAACCGCTTCAAGGGCCGAGCGCATCACCTCTGCGATGTGTGCCCCGCTGTTCAAGGCAAAACCGATGACCGCAATGATCACCGGACTTATCCTGGATTCCGCAAAGACCACGTAATAGAGGATCATGAGCAAAAGCAGAACGGGACTGCCGCGCAGGACAGCGATAACGAGCCCCGCACCTTTCGCCAGGAATCCCTTCTTCGACATCCTCAAGGAACAGAGAGCCGCTCCCCAGATTGTACCGAAGAGCAGCCCCAGGGCCGAGATGGTCACCGTTACCCAGAGCCCCGCCAGGATGGTCAGATAGGAGTCCCCTGCCAGCAGGTTCCTGTGAAATGAATTGGCCACGGATTCGAAAAAGCTCTTCACCTTCTGTTCCTTCCGACCCTATCTCAATCTCCCCTCTTTGAACGGTCAACGGCTGAGCGTCCCGGCCTGGTAGGCAAAAATCCGTACCGGCGTAGCGGGTATGGTTGCCTTACTTCTTTGCCACGAAAGACGTGCCGGTGAAGGAGAAGTAGGGCTTGGTCAACAGCTGGTTATTATCGATGAGCTCCATAGCCACCAGGTTATTCGTTTGAATATCGAGATGAACGAAGACCACATCTATCTTCTTGCTCTTCAGGGCTGCGTACTTGGCTGCCGTTTCCATGGGTACGAACTCAAAATTAGTCTTCAACAGTTTCCCTATCTCCGCGACCAGGGCCACGTTGTAGCCTGCCGGACGCCCATCCGCCGCGATGTAGTCCATGGGGACCACATCTCCGCACACTCCGATGCGGACGGTCTTGGCGCCGGGGATTTTGGGGATCTCTGCCGCCTTGGGTTCTTTGTCGGGAGGCAGATTTATGATCCACTCATCCTCCAGCTTCTTCAAGGTTCCGTTCTCCTTCAAGGTCGTAAGGGCATTGTTTATCTCATCTCTTAGTTTCACGTCTTCGCTGCGAAGGATCATGACGGCGTTTACCTGATGGTTCTGTTTGCCGGCGATAGCCTTGACGCTGTTATTCCTTTTTGCATAGTAGTCGGCAACTATGCTCACAGTATATGCAGCATCAATTTTCCCTGCTGTGACCCCGGCAACGGCATCCTGCAGTCTGTTAAAGGAGACTATCTCCTTGGGTTTGACCTCGAGATTGGCGGTGATCAGTTTATTGAGGTACTCACTTGTGGGGGGTAAACCCAGGTTTATTACCCCAATCTGTTTGTCCTGCAGATCCGATAACTTTTCTATCTTGCCACTCTTTCCACTGCACCCGGTGAAGAATATCGCCATCACGACAGCAAGAACCAGCACTAATTTTGAATTGCTTTTCATGGTGTTTCTTCCTCCTATGATTTTGAATGGCCCGACCCGGGCCAATTTCTGATCCACAGTAGATAATACCGACTGGTAAGCATCCCCAGATCGCCTGTTAACAGGCATACCGTTCCACCACGGGTGGCTATCCGTTTCTTGCAAGAAAGGAAGAACCCGTAAATGAAAAATATGGGCTGGTCAATATCCAGTTGTTCTTATTGAACTCCTTGGCCAGCAGGCTGTCTGAGCGGGAATCGAGATGGATGAATACGACATCGATTCTTTTGCCCTGGAGCGCCGCGAGTCTTGCCTGGCTTTCCATGGAGACAAATTCGAAATTGATGTTCGACAGCTTCCCGATTTCTGTGAGCAACGCCACGTTGTAGCCCGCCGGTCGCCCATCCGCCCCGATATAGTCCATGGGGGCCAGATCGCCGCATACACCGATGTGAACGGTCCTGGCGCCCGGGATCCTGGGTATCTCTCTCGCTTTCAGCTCCTTATTCGCGGGCAGACCGGTAATCCATTCATCCTGCAGCTCCTGGAGGGCGCCGTTCTTCTCCAGAGCAGCAATCGCTTTGTTTATGTCATCCCTTAGTTTCACGTCTTCGCTGCGAAGTGCCATAAGGGCGTTGAACTGCTGGTTTCGCTTCGATGCAATCAGCTTGATGTTCCCATTCCTTTTCAAGTAATAGTCGGCAACTACGCTGGGTGTGTAGACAGCGTCTATTTTCCCGGCCAGGACGGCCGCAATGGCATCCGGCAGTCTGTTGAAGTAAACCACTTCCTTCGGTTTAACCCCCAGATTGGCCGAAATCACCTTCTCAAAGGTTTCATTCGAGACGCCTGAGCCCAGGCTTTGCATTCCGATCGTCTTGCCTTCCAGATCGGACAGCTTTTCTATTTTGGCTCTCCCTCCGCTGCAGCCCGCGAAGAGTACCGCCATCACCGCCATAAGAGCCAGCGCCAGGCTTGCATTGCGTTTCATCGCTTCTTCCTCCTCATGATTCTAAAGGAACCGATAAATATCCTCACCCCTTCGCTGCGTAACTCAAGAGGATACCTGCTACGTAATTTATCGGCCTGACAAGACTATTTGTAAATAAGGCAGGCTTGTATGTCAATAAAAAACGGTTCTTCAGCCGGTCCTCCTCGTTCCGCATGACAGCAAACCTGTGCAGGCGGTTTACAGTTGATAAAAAAGGTGCTTTGCAGGAGAATGTCTTCTACCTCCCTGTTATCGGGAGACCATGGGGTGACAGCATGCTATACAGGAGCCTGAAGCGTAATATCATCTATGTGTTCTGTATTCTTCTTCTTACGGTAACCCCCGGCATCGTCGGGGCGGGATCGCATCCCTACACAAAACATGAACTCCTGTCAGGTGTCGGTTTTTTCGATATAGTGGTGAGCCTCGACTGGAACCCCGCACAACCGGAAAAGGACGGTTTGCTGCAGACAGCCTTCGAACAGTTCGCCCAGGATGTATTCATAATATCCGAGGGAAGAAACAAGATACGCAAAGTCTACGTTTTCACCAACAGCGCTCAGATGGGCAATGCAGACGTAAGGTTGCTGAACAAGGGCGGGCGCTCCAATGCCAGTATCAGCGGCATATTCAACTCGGGCAAGAGGATCCTCACCTATACCGGATTTTCAAGCGGAACCGCGAGAACGGCTTCCTACATCGGCCACACCATAGCCCATGAATTCGGCCATTACGCCTACAGCGTCTACGATGAGTACCAGGGGAGTGCACTGACCGCCAAGAGCCCGAGCACCCCTGTCCTGCTGGATACACCGCGGGATACCGTAATGTGCAGCCATGGGAAATGGCAGTGGCTCAGCATCCCCTCCGATTACGCCAACACGGAGGAGCGCGATACTGCCCAATGGCGCATATTCAACTCTTCCGCCTGGGAGACACTGGTCCGCGACCCAAAAGATGATAAACTCCCGGAAGACTTCAAGCTCTATAATCCCCGGGTGCGGTACAAGGAATTTGAAAATATGGTCGCACCCATCCTGTTGACTAAACCGTCAGCAGGATGGGATTCCCACTTCCAGGTGCTCTACATGAAGGAGAATGTGACAATCCTGGTCATCAATGAGACGGGGAACGTCGGAGCGCAAGGGATAGGCGCCGTGAGGAGTGCAGCGAAGCAGTTCGTGGACCTGATGAACATCGGCGACTCCGTCGGCATCGTAACCTTTAATTCCGCTGCCGCAACGCTCGTCGGCGTTACCCCTCTGACGAACCAGGGAGCCAAGGATAGCGTCAAAGCACAGATAGACACCATAACCGCCGGCGGCGACTCCAACTATACTGCCGGGCTCGACCAGACCTGGTCGCTGCTGGATTCGCCCACCTTTGCCAGCAACGGCCGGTATGTGGTCCTCGTGTCCGACAGCGGCTGCAACAGGGGCACATGTCCCCCGGACCTCAAGAATTTTACGGCCAATTCCATTCCCATCCACACTATCGGCCTCGGTGGACAGGCCGCCAAAGAGCAGCTCACCAGTATATCGAACAGTACGGGCGGCACCTATTATGCAACCTCGGGAGTGAAAGACCTGGCAAACCTCTATGCTGCCGTCAACCGCGACATAACCAGCCGGGACACGGTGGTGGTGAGCGAACAGTCGGGGACGCTCGCAGCAGGCGAAAGGAGTGAGCTTCAGGCCCTCCTGACAGGCAGGGAATCGGAAGTTACCTTTCGGGCAAGCTGGGAGGCTGGCGACAGCGTGGGCTATGAGCTGGTAGATCCTTCCGGGAGAATCATCGGACCTGCAAGCCTGCCTCAGGGCGTGAGCTATCTGTCCGACCTGGATTATGCAATGTATACCGTTACTACCCCGGCACAAGGGACCTGGATAGGCCGGGCAAGCGCCGCCGGTGTCATATCGGACGGATCAATCAGCCAACAGGTCAGCTCCCAGTCCCAGATGATCATGGATGTTCAACTCATTGGTGGAGTCTACCCTGAACCCATCGGGATCATGGTCTCCATCGATGGGCCTGAGCCGGTGGCAGGCGCAACGGTTTTTGCCACAATCACTCCACCCGAAGGTGCACCTGCCGTCCCTGACGTCCAGTTGACCGACGACGAGGAGAACGTGGACGACATGGCTGACGACGGCGTCTACTCGGGCATCGTGGATAATTATCGTGCAAATGGAACCTATACCGTCACGGTGAGGGCAACAAACCCGTCCGGCAACGCCTACCTTTCCACGGCCGGGGCGCTCGAATCGGGCGATGACGAGCCGATCCAACCCCTGCCGCCTTTTTCGATAATTGCCACCGCCCAGATAACCGTGTCAGGATACGACCCCGAGCTGAGCACCCCCTCCAATGCGGCCACCATCCCCACTGACAATACCAGGGTCTGGGGTGCAATAAGGAATGACCACGACGTGATATGGTACAAATTCACGGCAGCAGCAGGCAGGCGCTATTTTATCCAGACAAGCAACCTCGTTTCAACGGGCGGGACCCCCATGGCGACCCTGTTGACGCTCTATCAATCCGACAGCGCTACAGAGATCGCATCGAGTTCACATTATAGGGGTTCCCATATGTCATTCCTGGAATGGACGGCCGAAACAGGCGGAACATACTATGTTTCCGTGGAGCATGCAAGCCCCGGCACCGGCTCTTTTGCTGTCACCATAGGGTCTGCGAGCCTTCTTCGGAGCAACGCCCCCATGAGCACAGGGGGGAGCGGTTCCCAGTGCTTCATTGCCACCGCCGCCTACGGCTCATACCTTCACCCTTACGTGGAGATACTCCGGCTATTCCGGGACAGATTCCTCCTCACCTCTGCCTTCGGGCGGCTACTTGTGGGCTGGTACTACAGAATATCCCCGCCCATAGCCGATAGGATACGGGAAAGTACGGTGATGAAGGCATCGGTAAGGATCATGCTTCTGCCTGCCATAGGATTCAGCTACATCTCTGTCCGGGTAGGGCCTGTTGCCGCATTTCTTGTGGGCCTCTTCTTTGCAGGCATCATCTCTGCGGGATGGTCTTCCCTACTGCGTCGGCGCCGATCCTCCCGAGATTAGCTGCGCCACGGCATCATGGAGTTTCTGATCCTTCACCACGTAGAAGAGTCCGCCCCGCCCGTTCTGGCTGCTGGCACAATCGGGTTTCGAGAGCGATCCTTGCTGATTCATATCGCCGAAAATGGCATATGGATCAGCACCTGAGGCTGAAACACCGATCTTGGCGTGGTTGAAGTCGGGACCTACCCCGCCGGCGAGGCCCAGCGTTGTGCCTTCCCACTGTCCGGTCAAGGCGATCTGAACTGCACCCGGTTTGCCCAGCGATGGATCCCAGCAGCCGACAGCCGTGGTTGCGGTGGTCGAATAGATCTGGTCCGGAGTGGTCCACCAAGTGGCAGCACGAAGAGGAGTCCCGCCGAGTATGGCAGAGACCATCTGCCATGGGGGAACTTGCAGGTTCGAGGGTTTCGAGATCACCACGACTCCGCTGGAGAGGGTGGAGGAGATATGCGTGCTGCTTGCCGATTGTCTGCCCAGCGTACCGACCAGCTGCTGGATGTCGGCGGGGCCTCCGTTCCTGACGATCTGCGGGTTCGCGACATCGGTAACGATGCCGGCGTTGCCGAGAGCGACAAGGACCTTCACCACATCGTCCTTGGTGAGGCGGAGTGCCAAGAAATGCTGGCTTACCAGCAGGTTGTCGTCTTTGACGCAGCCTAAAGTGTTACCGTCCGTTCTTCGCGGGCAAGACGCATTTCCCGAGGCAGGCCATGAGGGTGTTGAAACCTGCATGACCAGACCGTTGCCATCGTCACCCCAGGCCAGCATGCCCTTCGAGTGGCCCCAGGGAGCGGAACAGCTGTTGGTGCAGCCCTGGATCATGGGGTCGTCGTAGAACTGGTCGTTCCAGACAACGTAGTTGAAGGCCCCGTTATACACGGAGTCAAAGGTTGCGCCTACGGGGTCGGTGGTGGTGTCGCCTAGACAATCGGAACCTACCCGGAGCGTCTGGTCTTCGCTGCTCGCATAGACAAACTGCTGCCCGAAGGGATTATCATATTGGCGCACCTCGCCGCCGAACGGGCAGGCCCGCGCAGCATCGCCCCTGCAGCCGGGAAAGTTGGCCGAGTTGAACTTGAAGACGAACCACCAGTCCACGGGATGACCGGCAGCGAGGAGAGGTACAGGTGCACTCACGGGCGACTGGACGGGCACGGGCGCATCAGACGTGGACAGAACGCAGGCATGGGTGATGGCGACAAGTATGATGAGCGTCAATACAAGCCGGGCGGCAGCACGAAGAAGGCGCCTGTTATTCTGCAGCCTTGCTATCATCTTCGATGATCTACTCGATAAGGTATGCGGGATCTTTTCCTGAATCTTTTCTTCTATCACAAACCTGTTGCCTTACGGAATTTATCGCATTACGGGAATGAAACATAAGGAAAGAATAATATGCCCTGACCGCTGTGGTATAATATCTACTACGTTGAATGCCGTCCTGGAGGTTGGAAAAGATGCAGAGTAAAGAGTACCAGTGTAAAGATTGCGGGCGCGCCTTCCAGGTAACGGAAGAAGAGAAAGCGCCGAAATGCCCCAGCTGCGAAAGCGAAAACGTGGCCCCAAAGAGCCAACAGGTTCTGCCGGATTGGGTCTACCGGCAGAACCAGCCTGGGTCCGGCTGAAAATAAGTCCCCCGATGGCGTCGCCATCCTTCCAAGAAAACCGCTGAGCCTTCCCCTGTCTTCAATCCTCCCTCGCTCCGTCTTCTCCGCTGCAGAGTTCAGAACTGAGGGGGCGCGGCAGGCAAGGCCGAGGTGTCTATACCTTCACATAATGCATTGCTCACTGTCACGTTGCCCACGGCATCGAACGTCACGGTCCAGATCGTATCGTAATCGGTATCCGGCCAGGTCAGCGACGGGGCCGGGACAGTACCGCCGTAGCTGTTGAGGAGATGCTGTACGAGTAACGGGAAGTGCTTGTGCTCCCACGCCAGCAGGACGGTCTGGTTGGAGAGATTGACCCCGGCGGTGTCGGTAAAGAAGAAATTCTTGGCATTCTCCGCCGCTGTATCATTGGTGTAATCTATGTTTATGAGGAACTTTGCTGCCAGATTATAGGGCAGATTGTTGGCAACGGCATAGGGCAGTGCCGTCAAGGAGGGTCTGACATAGGCAAAGCCGAAGTCCCCCGCCAATACGAAGGACTGGGCGGGGTCTACGGAATAGACCATGGTAGGGGCAGGCATGCCCCGCAGGGAGTTTGGCAGAAAGTCGGGAAGAGCCAGCGCTCGCCATTGTCCCAATCCTATGTAATTGCCGTCATCCCAGTTGGCTATGGGATGGGCCTCTGCGTGCCGGATCATATATACCGTCTGGTTGGTATTGGCACCCGGCGGGACCACGACTCCGTTCACCCCCTGTATCCGGGAGTAGCTGAAAAAGTCCTGCTGGGTGCACGAGGCGCTCGCCACGGGGGCCGGCAGCACGGGGTAGACAGCAGGAGGGTTCAGTTTGCTGTCGAAGGCAGCCAGGCTTGCATTCCCCGAGGGGTCGACGGAGAGCACGTAGACCACATTGGGTCCCTTGTAAATAGCCGGAAGGTCGATGGTGTAACTCTTGGCCGCCTTGATATTCGTCAAGAGGGCATTGGTCGTCCCCCATGGCGCAGAGAAGACGAAGTACCCCGGAACCTTCGCATCGATGATGTCTGTCGCCACCTTAAGGTTACTCCCGCTGGCGTCATTGAAAGCGAGCCCCCGGCAGCTGGTGGGAAATGCAAGCGGCGTGGCGACTCCGGCGGGCACGTCACCCAGTGCTGCATAGGATACCCCGAGGGGAAAGCTGTTGGCCGTCGCACCGAGGATCTTATACTGGTTCAAAAGGGCGAACTGCTGAATGAACCCGATGGGGACCATGTCAGGATAATTGTTGATGGTCTGCGGGTGAGTCATCGGTTCGAGCACGGAGATGTTTGTTACGTTCCTTCCTCCCAGCAGCTGTTGTTTCAGATACGTGGCCATCATTAACGAGCGCTGAAGACCCTGATTGCTGAGATTTGCCGTGACCGGATTGATATCGCCCAGGGGGTCGTTCGCCAGATCCGGCGTAACTACGAAGATTAGGTTAATGTTGCTGGAGTTCAGAAGAGCGCTTTGCGGAACGGCCGTATCCGAGGAACCGCCTCCACTGCAGATGATTGTGAACCCGCCAAATAGTATCAGTAAAGACAGAATGATACCTTTGATGAGCCTCTTCTCTTTCATAAACGATCCTCCCCGAATTTCTATTTCCGCGCACGATCAATCACCTCTCCTTAACCTTCGAGCTCTTGTCCGGGACAACCCTGGGCTTGATAATTGGAAAGATACCGATTCAGCACTGAGCAAGGCAACGGTGCAAAAAAGATGCCGGTACACTCCGAGGCAGGGCGCCTCCCGATGGCGGTCTATCGGCAGACTCAGCTCGCTGTCATAATCCTCGTGTTTGCTTTGATCTATGGACAAAACCGGTTGCCGGGGCCTTCAGGAAGAAGAGCCTGCAGTGCAACGAAAGGCAGAGAAAATCTAGCCCCCGTTATGGAATCGGCTCCATACCGTGGGGAATGGATTCCACAAAAATAGCAGATAGGCTGTGGCGTCGAGTAAAGGTCCTATGGTCATTCTATCCGCCCTGCGGTATATGCTGCTCAAGGGCCGGTAAAACCATCCGGAAGGTGGTGCCTCCTGACCGGGCACATTCCTCGGGTCCCTCTACGTGGAGGCAGGCCTCGATTGACTCCGGACAGAGATCCGTCTCCTCCGGGATAAAAGGGCACCTGGTGCTCTCACACTCTATCCTGAAATTGTACGCTTTGGAGAGTATTCTCAATCGGAGAAGGTCAAGCCCTTTGCCGCCTGCGCCAAAATGAAAGGGCTTCTTTGTGGTGTAGAGGTTCGTATCTTTGGCATGGTAAAACCCGCCAAAAATCTGCGCCTGGCTCTCCGGCGTAATGCCCACGCCGGTATCCCGGATCTCCACAGCCACATCCCTGCCAAAGGGTCTGACAATAACGTTAATCTCTCCGCCATCAGGCGTGGCCTCGATTGCGTTTCGCAGGGGGGCCATAAGAATCTTTCTCAGGGTGTTCGGGTCCATCCAGATCTTCGGGCTGTAGCTAATCGTGGCACTTAAGGCCAACTGTCGCTGCGGTGCCAGGCTTCGTCCGAGGTCGACAGCCTCCAGGACCTGTTCTCCCAGTTCCAATGCCTGAGGAGAGTTCTCTTCCGCCTGGAAAAGCTGCTCTATCTCAGTCTTCAGTAACCGGATGGGTTCCCTGAGGCTCTCATTCTCCTCGAAGAGCACATCAAGAAGGTCAGTCATCTGCTCAATATGGGATTCGAAAAGGGTCCCTTCTTTGCCCCGGACCTCTCTGACAATATCTTCCACCTCAACCTGAATCTCTTTCAGACGCTTCAGGTTCTGCTCCATTCGCTCCACATACTGAGCAGTCTCGGGCTTATTAAACCTCTTCAACGTAGCCCCGATGATGGCAAGAGGCGTTTTCAATTCGTGGGACAGGTGGTCTATCACCCGTTGCCGGGCTCGGTCCAGGGCTTTCAACTCAGAGATATCCTTGAAGACCACCACGATCCCCTCGCCCTGCTCCGGTCCCTCTGCGGCCCTGAGAAAAGAGGTGGTTACGGCAAGGTCGATGCGGCTCCCATCGGAACGGCAATAGGGAATTTCCCTGTACAAATGAGGCTCACGGTTCTGTATACCGTCAAAGAGTATGTCATTGAAGGCGTCGTTCTGAGAATCCCTCATAAAGAGGTCCACATAGCTCTTCCCGTCGATCTCCTGAAGATGAAGCAGTTCCTGCCCTGCCCTGTTCAGAAATATAAGCCGGCCGCCGAAATCAAGAACAAGTACGCCGTCGCTCATGCTTGAAAGGATTGTGGAGGTAATGGAGCTTTGCACAGAGAGACTATAAATGACGTCAGTCATGAGTGTCAAGAGATAAGGAATGGGCTGACAGCGATTAGCCTGCGGTGTGGAGCATGGAACCAGGAGCTATGCACTGATTTTCGGCTCATCGGTCCCGGAAAAGTACTTGTGACTTTCAACATTTTGTAGCAGACTTGAGACAAACGTGACAGGAAAGAGACAGGCCGGAGCTGCTTTCGGGCTGTCCTGTTTGCCTTGCAATGACCGCTTAAGCGGCGGGTAACGGGTGGGTGTGACGGAAATGAACCGGATGGTGAAGATTTCCTTTGGACTGGCAAGTGGTCTTATCTCCTTGAAACAGCTCCGCATTTTCTGGCTTTTGTCTTTTCTGCCGCTCCTCCTTTTGGCATGCGACACCTCATCTTCGACCCCCCAACCATTGACAATGACCATGAGCATAGCAACCTCCGATGTGCAGCAGGCACCAGCCACAGTAGCCCCTGTGAATGCCGTCATCCTTGAGTTCAGCGCACCCATTTACTTCAGTACGGTCGGCGACAACGTCCTCCTCCAGGTTGTCAAGACAGGTCAAAGGCTGATGGCCCTTGAGAATCAGCTGGAGATCGTCACGAACCCCCAGAACCCGTGCCGGGTGACCATCCGGACTAAGAACGGCGAAAACCTCCCTTCAGGTGAGTTGTATCAGATCACAGTGCGAAAAGGACTCCTTTCAGTAACCGGCCAGACATTGACAAAGGATGTTGTCCGATTCTTTGCAACGGACTATGACTTTGCCATGCCTCTTATACCCGAGCTTTCTGAATCGAGGTCCGTTATCGTGGTCATAAGCGATACACACCTAGGGGATGCGAGGAGCATCAGCGAAGGATATGGCTGGCTGATCAAGAACAGGGACAAGCTTGTCGCTTTCCTGAATCTCGTCAGACAAAGACCGCACGTAAAAGAGCTTGTTATCGCCGGGGATTTCTTCGACGAATGGGTAGCGCCCATGGACCATGCAACCTTTGATAACACGGACCAGTCGGGCTTCGTGGACCTCATCGCCGCGGCAAATATGCCGATAATCGACGCCATCAACGGAATTATAGGAGATGGCCTTATCAAGGTCACCAAAATCCCCGGCAACCATGACATGCTGGTTCAGCCGACGGACGTCCAGAGGATCTTTCCCGGCATCCAGGAGGCGCGGGATGCTCAAGGGCTCGGCGCCTATACCCCCGATGGGTATCCCGGGATCATCATCGAACACGGTCACCGCTACGACTTCTTCAACGCACCCGACATGATCTCGAACCGGTCCATCACGCAGACCGATTCCATCCTGCCGCCCGGTTTCTTCGTCTCCAAGATCGCCTCCACATCAGACAAGGAGCATCAGCGATCGAGCTTCTACAGGCAGGACGTGACGAATTCCAAGGCCACCGAAGCCGGCAGCCACTACCTCTCCTACTGGGCAGCATGGGAGCTTATCATGCTGCAGAAGCCCGTCAACGAAAGCTGGGACGACACAATAATAAAGACGGTCATTGACGGCTACACTACGGATTATGCCATCAATGACCTTATCCCCCGTCACGAGTCCAGCACCGGGCCTCTGGACGTCAATCTTTACAAGGGGATCATAGACAACTGGAATCTGAGGCAACAGGGCAATCAGGTGTCCGTGAGCATACTCGCCGACGTGGCCATCGCCGCCGGGGCCATCAACCCCGTCCTGGATGGGCAATCCATCTCCCAGTATTTCCTGAACAGCGCATCGGGTAAGCGGCTTGTCGTCTTCGGACACACCCACCAAGCCCGGCTTTTCAGCGCCTTAAACCACCAGGGTCTGTGGGCCGTCTATGCCAACTCCGGCGCCTGGGTGGATAACGCAACTCCGTCCTGCACCTTCGTCTCCATCTTTCCCAAGACAGACAATGGGGCCGTCACAACAACCGTAACGGTTTACCAATATATAGACGACAACAACATCATGAAGATAAACAGTGCGGCTATAGTCGACTGAATAGGGAGGAAAGAAATTGTTGACCTCGCCGGCACGGAGCGCTACAACTATAGAAAGTGACAGACAATAGAGACACGGCATGCCGCCGGTGCGGGGTGTGCTGCCACGTGGATATGGTCGCCTACATCTCTGACGAAGATATCCGGAGATGGGAAAAGGAGGGGCGGCGGAACATCCTCGCCCGTTTGCAAGACAATGAGGTAGTCTGGGCAGGTGACCGGATCGTGCGGAAGTCGGGGAACAAAGTGACGAGCTGCACGTATCTCAGCTGGAAAGACTCATCCTTCTTCTGTGAAATTTACGATACCCGCCCGCTGGTATGCCGCAACTATGTTCCAGGCTCATCCGAACTCTGCCCCCTGTACAAGAGCAGAGCGTTTAGCGTTTAGCGTAGAGCAAAATAGGCGAGCAGACATCGGCCATGTCCGCTATTTTACAGCCAGTGGCCTTTTCCTGTGCTAAACTAGGGAACAGAACCCTATAGGCTAATTTGATCTCCGGGATGAGCATTCAAGGCAAGGTTGTTGTTCCATGAAATGACCATTTCAAGGAGGATGAAATGAGAACAAGGGTTGTATTGGCCTGTATCATCGTTCTTCTCTGTGTATCAGGGGTCACCGCAGGGGATGACCCTCACACGGTTGTCCTGCACATGACGACAAATGATTCCACCTACAATACAAGTCTGGAGATCCGGGTCGTGGTGGCAGGGACGACATACGCCTTGCACGCCGGCGATAAGGTGACCGTCGGGCCGACGATTCAGCCATTCCTCGAAGGCACGAGCCTGGAGGCCAAATACTGGTGGATCGGCGCCGGCACTCGCGGGGAGATGTGCAGCGGATCCATCCCGCTCAACGACGGCGCCACAGGCACGGCCTGCTACAACGGGCCAGCACAACAGAATCTCATGTACTCGGTGAAACGGACCGGCGGACCTTCTTTCTATAACCGCACATGGGAGATTACCGTTACCGGATATCATGGTGTATAGGCTGATTGGTAACAAAATACAACTGTATTAATTTACGTCACGTTTCGTGTGGCAGTTTTATCAGTAAATTAAGGCACCGTTTATTTGTATTTATAACGAGTGATGTAATCATCCCATATTGACCCCAGCACAGCCGCCTGCGATTAACCTACCCTTCCGCTCCGCATTGTCCGCTAACCGCTGCCTTCAATTCGGCCCCCTTGTCTATAAGGGTATACGGGTTGTGAGGAGCTCATGAAGAGCTTTTTCTTCGGCTATTTTTCGGTCTGGTCCGGTACGCACCAGTGTGAGAGCCCCCGTGGGACATGTGCCGGCACAGGGAGGCAATTCCTCACCGAGGTGCACCTCATCTACACAGAAATCACATTTTTCCATTCTTCCACCCCCTCCGAACTGGGGGACCCCGTAGGGACATGCCTCCAGGCATATCATGCAGCCTGTGCATTTCTCCCCTTCTACCAGGACCATCCCGTCTTCTTTCCTTTTGGTTATGGCTTCTTCGGGGCAGGCTTTCAGGCATTCAGGGTCAACACAGTGCATGCAGGCGACAGTTAGTGAAGTATTCTTTACGTCGGGAAAGGCGCCGCGCCAGAGGTTCAAAACCCTCCTCCTTCTCACACCCGGTGCATCCGCTCTCCAGCTTTTGCAGGCCGCCTCGCACCCAAAACATTGAATGCATCCCTCAGGGGCAAAAGAAAAAACGTATTCATTGTCCATGAATAAGACTCCTCGTCGCCATCTTCTTTCTAGGCCTTGCTTACCTGTACGAGCGTTTGACTGCTCATGGCGGTGATGAGTGGATCGAAGGCCTTTTCAGGATCGACACTGTACATGAGATTCACGTTTGCGCCTCCATCGAACAGAGGAAAATCTTCATAGCCCAGTTCCTTGCACCCCTGCCACCAGCCGTGCAGCACCATTACCGTGTCGGGCCGTATCCCCGGATAAAGCTCTGCCCTGACCCTGATCCAGCCGTGAGGCGACTCCACCCGCACCCAGTCGCCATTGTCAATCCCCCGTTCCGCTGCGGTGTCGGG
Organism: uncultured Syntrophorhabdaceae bacterium; assembly: GCA_964408265.1. Lineage (GTDB taxonomy): Bacteria > Desulfobacterota > Syntrophorhabdia > Syntrophorhabdales > Syntrophorhabdaceae > CAYOYU01. The sequence goes on along the minus strand of CAYOYU010000048.1, from coordinate 6,747 downwards.
ATGGATATGGAGGGTCGGATAAGGGAGGATCTCCCGCAGAATGGGCACATTCCTTAGCCACGAAGCAGTGTAAGCACTCGATGTGTGGTAGTCGGAGAGAAGGAGGGGATACTTCTTTGTCAGCTCCGGTGTGCCGGTAATGCTTTCCGGAGGTTCCCTCCATTCAGGTAAAGGATTGAAGCCGGCTTCCTGAAAGGTTGTATTGTATATCGCCACTTTCTCCTGGGCGAGATAGGGCTCCCTGGAAATGCCGGGGCTTTTCCGCCGGAAAACGGAGTCGTATTTCTCGTACGTTCTCGGGGCTGCCTCATACGTGATGCCCACAGGGTGCTTCCTCAGTTCGTCAATGGTCAGACCGAGGGGCTCCAGCTGGTAATTCATCGATGTCACCATGCTGCCTTCCCAAAAATCATTGCCATACCCCATTTTCACTCCCAGGTCGCAGAGAAATTCGAACATGGACTTGTAATCGCCCAGGGGCTCGATCACCCTGTTTCGCGCCATAATCCAGTTTCCCCTTGTCTCGAAGGGGTGATCCGTCTCGTAGGGCGTTGCAACGGGGACCACAATATCAGCATAAGGCATGTCCGCAGTCCGTGTCACATCAACCACTACGTAGAAGTTGAGTTTCTTCAGAGCCTCGACGACCCGTTTCGTCCCCCTGGTGCTCAACAGTGCCTGGGTCCCCGGAGCAATGATGGTACGCATGGGATAGGGTTTCTCCGTCAGCACACTGTCGAGGAGCCCGTAGTATGCAGACGATGTGCCTTCCACGAAGGGCTGAAAGGCTTTGGGAAATTCAGGGTAGACGAGTTTGTCGACCCATTCCCTGGTGTACCGTTCTTTCATGTGGACGCCCCTGGGACCGGTTGTTCTGCCTCTCATTGCGAAAAGGTTCCCGCCGGGCCTGTCCAGGTGGCCCGTAATGGCGATCAAAATGGCCACTGCCCTGATGGCGTCGCTGGAAGAGGGCACGTGTTCCACCCCGTTTCCCAAATCGATTGCGGCCCGTTTTGTGGTCGAGAAAAGCCGGGCCGTATTTTCTATGCGACGCGCCGGGATGCCGGTGATTTCTTCAGCCCAGAGGGGAGGGTACTTTCGTATATGACCCTTCAGGTCTTCGTATCCGTAGCACCATTGGTCGACAAAGTCATGATCGATAAGGTTCTCATTGACTACCACGTGGAGCATGGCAAGGGCGAGTGCAGCGTCAGTGCCCGGCCGGATGGGCAGCCATTCATCGGCCAGGCCCACATCGGGCTCCACGCTCGGCTTTATGGCGATCAGCCTCGTTCCCCGGGCCTTTGCCTCTATGAAGGCCCGGGCATCTTCCTGCGTAGGACCGGAATATATGGGCTGTCTTCCCCAGACCAGAACGAGGTCGCTATTTGCGTAGTC
>CAYOYU010000048.1:0-5339 GCA_964408265.1 uncultured Syntrophorhabdaceae bacterium | reverse complement strand
TAGTCAACTGTCCACGGCCAGTCTCCGAGGGTGTAAGAAAAGGCGAAAGCCCGCTGCATTGCACATATGCCGCTGTGTCCGTAATTGGGGCTTCCATGGGCCATAAGAAAACGGTAGAGGTAGTCGCTGTAGGTTCGTCTGGCAGGAGAAAGTATCCCCAGAGACTCGGGACCGTATTTCTTCTTCTGTTCTTTCAGGGTGTCGGCAATGATGGTCAGGGCTTCATCCCAGGATATGCGGCGGAACATGCCCTCGCCTTTTTCTCCCACCCTTTTCAGGGGATATTTGAGCCTGTCAGGCGAATACACCCACTGCGGAGCAGCATGGCCTTTTGGGCAGAGGGAACCCCTATTCACCGGTGACTCGCTCATGCCCGCCACTTTCGTGAATACGCCGTCCCTTACAAATGCGTAGATACCGCAATTTGCCGCGGGTCCGCACATGGCGCAAAAAGTGGGCACCACCTTCTCGCCTCTCCTCTCTGCACGAGCCCTGGCTTCATCTATGGTGAAGGAGATACCCTTTTCCGGCATTGTCATCTTCTCTTCTCCCCGGGCTGATCGCTAAAAGACATCCCCATCCGCCCCCTTTGGCCTTAAGACCAGGCGCCGCAACCGAATAAGAACAGCACTCAAGAGGCCGGCCAGGAACATAATGATCAGGAGCGCCGGCACCATTCCCACTTTCAGACAGAGATAACCCACACCCACAGCAGGGAGCAGGAGGAGACCCGTGGCATTCTTCATGGCCGGTCTTGTCTCTATCCAGCGTGCAATCGGGGGTGAAACCCGGTAGTACCAGGCGACGAAGGAGCGGCCCGGCGCGCTCGTCAGCAGGTAGACATCCCGAAAAGCCTGCAGGGTCTTTACGTAAGGATGGAGGTAGGTGCCAAAGGCGGCTGTGGCAATGAAGCAACCGCTGCCGCCTCCGCCTCCGCTTCCCGTCACGACAGCCGGTCCGCTTGCGGAGATTACAGGGTCGTCAATCCTGCCGGCAACGGAACTGCTGTTGCATTCCGAGCTCGCCAGCATCGTATAGGTGAGGGTCGAGTTCTGGAGAGTGACATTGGAGATGCCGCCGCAATCATTTCTCGGGTAGAGCTCTTTCAATGTAAGCCCGGCAAGTTTGAAATAGGCAGGATTCATCGGCACGGAGGGAAATTTGACGGCAAAGGTAGCCCCTCCTGCGCCCACACCAGTCGCAGTGAAGCTTACCACGGCATCAATTGTGTATTCCGACGGAAAACCAATGACGGGCACCTGGTTGGTGACGCTGTATGAGGTGATGGTGGAGTTGGCGGAGGTGACCGTCGCCGTCGGCGTATAGGTATAGGAATAGGTGTCACCCACGGCGAAGGTGCCGCTGTCCGGATCGTAGTAACGCCATTCGATCGTTACATCGGAACCGAGGATAGTCACCAGGGCATAGCCCTCGTGGGTATTGTTTCTAAAACCGGTAGGTGGGGCCGCAGGTGAAACACGTGTTGATTCCTTATACACGCCATCCCATGACCAGGGGGTCCCGTCGGGGTTCCTCGTTTCAAAGCCTGCCCCGCCCGAACCCGCAAGGATCTGCCAGATGGAATAGCGATTGTCAACGGTTGTTGCCAGTCCGCGTGCATAGGTGTGGCTGTGCCCCGTGAAATACATCTTCGTCCCCGCAGTCCCCAGGGCGTTCCACAACTCTTCCCTGTTCACCTTGTAAGCGGGCGTCGTCCAATCGTAGCGCAGCATGAACTGCGGCATATGTCCGAATACAATGACATGGGGTTCGCTCATGGCGTTCCGCGCGGCGAGCCTGGAAACCACCCAGTCCACATCATTGCCCCTGTAGTAGCCGGGTGAGGGGCCCTGCTCCCACTGGTTCTGATCGAGGCCAATAAACAGTGCGTTCTGGTACGTGAAGCTGTATTCCCGGCCGGGATACTGAGGATTATCCGTCCTCTCCGCCGGAAGCCTCGGCACGACCGTTTCGGTCCAGGCGATTGCTGCGTTGTTGCTGTTGTCACTCCAGTATTCATGGTTGCCGGGGACTGAGTAGATGGGAATACCCGCGCCGGTGAGAGGGGCCATTGCATTGTAAAATGCAGCGTACTGGCCATTCAGACCGAGCGTCGTTCCGTCCGGGCACGTTGTCGGGCCGCAGCCTCTGCCGTCGATGAGGTCGCCCCCCACAAGAACGAGATCCACCCCCTGATTTCTCATGTCTGTGGCAATACGGTTTACTGCTGCGCCGTTCACTCCCGTGGTGTTAAGGGCGCTGCCGTCCTTGTGGTCACTCATATAGGCAAATTTCCACGCCATTGCATCACCGGCAAAAAGACAGAAGATGCAGGCGGAAAGGGCAATGCAGGCTGCCAGGAACAAAGGTCTCATCATCGCAGAAAGCCTCCTTGGAGCGATAGCATGGTGCCGGGCATGAGCTGAACAAGCACTACCTTAAGGCAAAATGCTTATGGAATGCTAATAGGATTGAGAGGCGACTGTCAACAGAATAGATGTTGGGGAAGGGGGAGAGCTATTTCACCGCCGCCAGGGGCAGGTCACGCGATTCGGCCCAGGTTTCCCACTCAAGGGCACTCTTTGTGAGGAATATCTCCTGTAGTTCGTCGTAGCTCACATCAGGCTTGCTGAAGCCAAGCTCTCTCGTGAGGTTTCGCCAGAAATGCGGCTCCAGTGCTGCAATGGCAATCCAGCCCTCTTTCGCTCTGTAGAGGTTGTACTGGGGCAGTCCTCCGCCGAGCAGACCCCCGGAAACAGTCAAGCCCTGTCGGAGCGTTTCGGCAAAATATTCTGCACATTCCGAGAGGGACACCTCAACGTACCCTGCGCAGCTGCCCCGTTCTCGGGAAAGAAGAACCCCCAGGGCCCTGCTTACCGCCCTTTCGGCGCCTGCCAGGTCGGCGAGGAGAGTTCGCGGGAACTGTGGCGGAGACAGAAGCCCCAGCGGCGCCTGGTAGGTCAAATCGTGACCGGCTTTCTCATGGTCCGGTGAAGGGTATCCGACTATTGCAACCTGGCAGAGCTCAGGGTGTCGACCACTCAGTTCCGTCCACCCCAATCCGAGCTTTTCAAGCGCCGAGGGCCTGAAACAGGTGAGAAACAGGTCGCTCTCGTTGAGGAGGTTCTCCATCCGGTCGCGGCCCGTCGCAGTCTTCAGGTCGAGACGCAGAACCTTCTGTTTCGCACAGAGGGCTTTATACCAGGCAGGACAATATCTCTCAAAAGGATCTCCCTCCGGGGGCTCAATCTTTGTGACTGCAGCCCCCAAAGAGCCGAGTCCCGCGCCTGCGGCAGGACCGGGCAGGTTGACGGACAGGTTTATCACCTTGATGCCGCGGAGAGGTTCGAAGGGGCTATCCATTTCACCATTCCCTTTCATCATCTAGCTGTTGCGCGTCTTGTCCCAATCGTCACGGATGAAGCTGTAGATGCCTTCCGCCCGCTCCGAATAAAGATGGATACCTTCCCAGTTGGGCTGCCCCGATACCTTCTGCAGCATAAGACCATCCTCATCGAACCACCGCGGGAAGACGCCGCAGAAGAAATAACCCCTACTTCTTAAGGATTCCACCGCCCTTCCGATCCAGGGCCACGAAGATTTCAGCCATACCTGGAGTATCGTCATCTTCTCATTCAGAAGCGGTTCTTCCGTCGATGCGAAGACCTCTTCGAAATCGGAACCAGCCTCATTGACGGTCATACGGGCAACGCCCGCAAAATCGAAGACTCTCACGGATATCTCCGTTGACCGGCGAGAAGGGAGATCCGCCGCTGACAGGGCAATCGTGCGGCTGTCATCGAAACCGGCGTATATGGAGCGGACGGCATCTTCGTAGACTTCGGGGACATATACCCTGTGGGGCTTCGAAACGAACGACCTGAACATATCGACGACCGCTATTCTCCCTGTGACCGCAGTATCTTTCCTGTAGATTTCGCCGGGCATGAGGTCTATCTCTATGCCCGTTTCTATGGTCTTTATCATTGTCCCGGCCTTCTGCGTGTGGGTGTGGTTGCAAACGGCCTCTCCGAAATAGACTTCAGATCCGGGCAACGTCTGTATGTACTTTTCAACGTATTCGAAGAGGACCCGCCCGATACCGCCACCGCGGACCTTAGAAGAGACTATCCCCTGGCCGAATTCGTAAATTCCTTTATACGGCGCCGAATGATAGAGGGCGCCGTAGGCAACAATATCCCTGGAATCAGTACAAACGACGAAGGAGAAGTACCGGCCGCCCTCAAAGGCGGCAATAAGCTCTTCCGGATGATAGACATTCTTCACCGGATATGCATCTCCGTAGACCTCGAGGAAGAGTTGGGTCACCTTCTCCGCGTCGGCGGGCCGAAAAGGTTCAACCCTGTATGGACTGTCCGCCATAAGGTCTCCCGGCAAATTTCTGATTCTTATCAGGGATATGCCGGCTTCGTACCGGCAAGATCGTCGCGCTCATCATGCTATCTCTTTGAGGACGGTCTTGACGAATTCCCAGAAGACGGGCATCCTCGCCGTATCAATCCGCTCCCCCGTCGTATCCGAATCTGTCCCGGGAACAAAATCCGACTTTGTGGGCGCATGGGCATCCGGTATGGTGGGACCCATAGAGACTACGTCCATATCGGGATATTTTGCCTTGATAATCCCGCACTCCAGCATTCCATGGAGGCCCTTCACCCTCGGCTCTTCCCCGTATACACGGCGGAAAGCGTCCCTGCAGGAGGCGAGCAGCTTCGATTTCATATCCGGCTTCCATCCGTACGTTGTGCCCACATTGTTCACTGTCGCCCCGGCCAGATGAGCTACGGCTTCGCATCGGCCGATAATGGCATCGAGCGACGAATCCAGCGAACTCCGTTGCGAGACGTTTACCGTCATCTCCGTCCCGGAAGTGCGCACGACCGCCACGTTAGACGACGTCTCCACCATGCCTTCAAGATCGCCGCTCATCTTCTGTACACCATGAGGCAATGCGAGGAGAAGAGAAAGAACCTTCCCTGTCATAGCGCTGTTCATAGCAAAACCGGGAACAGACGGATTCTCCTCTGCAAATGCCTGGAGGTTCCCTTCAGTCTTCCCATATTCCTCGGAGAATATTTCATTCCATCTTCTAACCGCATTCTTCATGCCGCTCATGTCTTCCGGCCTTAGGAGAACGACAGCGTCAGCCTCGGAAGAAATAGCATTATTCACAGTGCCCCAGGTTATGTCGCTCAGAATTAGAGGCATACTCTTCGATTCCTCGTAAAGCATGCGCGCCAGCAGCAAACCGGCAGAGGCGCGGCCCGAGCCTATTTCAAGACACGACTGCCCGCCCTTGCCGCACCGTATTTTAAAGA
>CAYOYU010000047.1:6066-24357 GCA_964408265.1 uncultured Syntrophorhabdaceae bacterium | reverse complement strand
AACGAGGAGAATGATCAAGGAAGAGATATCATCCTTAACGTGACCGATAAATCCCGTTGACTTTGGTAACGCTAGATCCCGGGCACATCCCCGAAAAGCATGCTAGGCAAATAGACTGACACAACGCATCATCGCAGTGAACGAGACAGGATATGGAAGATATATTGGAAGAAAATGCGCGATTAAAAAAAGAGATTGAATACCTCACGGAACTCCTTCAGGGCCTCTCGGAGGGCCTTATGTGGAGCGGCGATTTCTGGCGGCAACGGTACTTTGAATTGCTCCAAAGCTCTCTCAGTATCATGCAAAACCAGTCGCCGGCATTGCTGAATATGCACGGCTGGCGACCCGCACGACGAAACGAGAAGATGTAACGGGATACATCGCAAGCAAACGTCCGTCTCCGGGGATATCAGCACTGTTCCCGCAGTGCTGAACGACACCCGCCTATGGTCACTCCACCGGAGGCGGACGGTCGCCGAAGAGACGGCGGCTCCGGAGATGGCAGGTGCGAAATGGCAAAAGACACGGTTTCATTGTGGTCGGAAAACCTCAGGTCAGGTTCGATTGTACCATGTTGTCGGAGGATCCGCATCCTTTCGACAAACTAGACATGGATCCTGAATGGTATGGTAATCGGCATGGTATAAGCCGATATTCAAACAAATCCAGAGAACTCTCGTATGTTTTGTGTCTGTAATTCATGGGACAGAAAGGCCTATCGGAACGGATAGGCTGTTAATAAGGATAACAAATGTCGAACGTAAGGAAAGGCTTCGCCAAGGAACAACACGACAGGAAGATGAATTGCGATGATTTTGTGGGTGTCAGCGGGGAGATGGAAGAAGTAAGAAGACTCATATCCTTGGTAGCATCTTTTGATACACATGTTCTTATCTTGGGCGAGACTGGTACCGGCAAGGAATTAGCTGCGAAAGCTATTCACTCTATGAGCCCCCGCAGGGTCAACTGCTTCACCGCCATCAACTCAAGCTCGTTGCAAGAGACGATGCTTGAGAGTGAGTTGTTCGGATATAAGAAAGGTGCTTTCACTGGTGCAGAAACAGAGAAAGTAGGTCTTCTTGAAGTAGCTCACCAAGGTACCTTTTTCGTGGATGAAGTGGGTGATATGGGTCCCACGGTTCAAGCGAAACTATTGAGGGCACTTGAGACGGGAACATTTCGGAAACTGGGGGATACGAGAGAGACAGGGGTGAATGTCCGCTTCATATTTGCCACCAACAAAGATCTGAAAACAGAGGTGGAGGAGGACAGATTTAGAAAGGACCTCTTTTACAGGATCAATGTTTTTACCATCAATCTCCCGCCCCTTCGGGAAAAGAGAGAGGATATTCCTTTGCTGATAGACCATTTCGTCGACAAGTTCTCCAGGCAGGAAAAGAGGAAATGGTTTTCACCCGAAGCCATGGAGCGGTTGTTTGTGTACGACTGGCCTGGAAATGTTCGAGAACTTGCAAATGTGGTAGAAAGGGCTGTCATTATAAGCGGTCTTCGTGAGAGGATGACTGTTTGTGACCTGCCAGATTCGATGTTACGTAAAACATCAATCGTAAGGGATTTTGGTGATCATAGATCGGGAATTAGGGTGCTAACGCTCAGGGATGCCGAGGAGAGGTATATTCAAAGAGTTTTAAAACTCGCGGGAGGCAACAAGACTGAAGCCGCACGCCTTCTGGACATAAGCCGTAAGAGTCTGTACGATAAACTTCGCGCTAACGAAAGCCTTTGTGAAGGCTAATCGTTATGTCTTCTTCGCGTGTAAGAAGAGAGAGTCCTTGATCATCACTTCCGCTCCCGGAACATTCATTTACCTAACTCTAAGAACTGCCTTTGTCCCCATTGCATGGGCCCGACTCCTCGCTAGGAAGGGTCTCAAGGCTGCAACTCCACCCCCCTTGTTATTTGCGCCATGTCATTCTCGGTAACTCTTCCGAGAATGCGGATGCCTGGTCCGCCCCCTATTATGCGTCTCACCCTCAAGTGATCACAGTGCCGTCTTCTCCAGGGCTCTTACCAACGCATCTCTTCTTCGATCTTTGGCGATAACGAACCTTTCTGCGTCGGCCGGGCGTTTCTCAGTCCTGGTTTTATCATGCACCAGCGATTCCACCAGAGCAATCATCAGTATCAGTAGGTCGATAAGGATAGCCCCCGCCAGTGCCACAAGCGAAGTAATCCTGCATTCACGCAAATCACTTAGGGATCCGTCGAAGAGTTCTTCCATGGACCCAGCCCGGGCCACGGAGATGGCGGGCCTGACGGGATATGCGTACTCGAAGCTGGGTCTCGAGAATACCGATCCGTATTTGGTTCTGCGAAGGAGGTCATGAGCGGCATTTAATGCCTCATGCACGGACTCGTCGTTTGGGGCTTTCGCAATCCACGTTGCGACGCAATCCACGGCTTTCGCGCACCCTTCACGGTCAAGTCGACCGGAGTTGCTGGTCCCGCAGGCTTGGATTGAATTGGAGGCGGTTTCGAAACGATTCTTGAGGCCATCCAGGGAATCGGATATCGCCTGGAAGGTCCTGAACATCGGCCCTTGGCCGCTTCCCTTGTGACTTGCAATGCCCATCTCGCCTTCATCCAGTTTCATCCTGTTGATTGTGGCTAATTCCTTTTCCAGAACAACTATTCTCACGTCATTCGCTCTGAGTGCCCCGTTTTGAAAGGCCGTTAACTCATCTTGGACCTGTCTCGTATTACGCGCCTCCCTGTCTCCCCTAGCAAGCCAATTGTCAAATTCAAGAAAACTCCCACTCACACTAAAAAACAATGCTATAGCATAGAGGGCCATAGCTGGCCACCTTAACGCCCGGCTCAGTGAAAAATCCGTGAGGATAAAAACGCTACCAACTACCACTACCTGGATCGCCAGCGACGCTGTCCACGCCACAAGCTCCTGGCTAGGGAAGTACTGGATGAAGCCGAAGCTCGTTGTCCTTATGGAGACTACGCTGAGGGCGACAATTGCAAAAGTTCTAAGAAAGCTACTGGTCAGAAGATTCGTCATCCCGGTCCTCCTTTCGCTTAAGATTCCTCTCTGCAGATCTCTCCCATGCCTATTCGAGTGCATAAGAGGTTGTTTGAGGGTCCATCCAGTCAAGCAGAGCGTTCGCGTTATCGATGAGGGTGTCCAAACACTCTGACCTGATAAGGAACCACTTATTCTTGGGTACGTACAAGTACGCACCCTGATCGTTGCCAAGAAGGTAGCGCAGGTACTGGTAGCAGCAGTCGGCTGATCTTCCCAGGTCACGGAGATCGATAACGAGTTGGAAGTCGCTTAGGGCAGGAGCGCTTTTCCGGCCAACCTTTTTCATCAGATAGCCTACGGAGCTGGCGTGGTCAAGCGCTCTTATCAGACTGACGACCTCGACCCGGCTCAACCTGCTTCCTCGTTGCCTCGCCGTAGTGTCCATGTTGTATCGGGCTCTGATCGCCGCCCGCCGGGCTATCTCGACCGCCTTCTGAAAATGCTCAGTCGCCACTCCGATCTGATTTATAAAACTGCGCACCGAGCTCATCGTACCGTCGAAGCAAGACCGCTTGTTATCAATATACACAAGCCTGTTATACACGACGATCGAAACAAGGAGACCGGCGAGCAATTGGGTGTTTGAACCATGGACCTTGAAATGCTGCAAGGCATAAGAGCCAAGGTGGTGATCCACAAATACATACGCCGTGGCCAGACCCCAGGCAAAGATAGGTTTCTTACCGGCTCCGTGCCACGATCTCACTGCCAGAACAAATGTAGTCAGCCCAACTTGAAACACCGTTATCGCTCTACCGAACCGCTCGATCCAGCCCCAGAGGCCCGCTGAGAAATCTCCCGAGCAGGCAAGCATTGCGAAGGCTCCAAGGGCACAGAACGCCATCCCCGCGGCGAGCTTCTTCGGGTAATCAAAGAGTAATCTCTCCTCAAACCAACTTGTTTCCGTCATAAGCTTCATGATCCCTCCTTGGTTGACTTAACCTTCACCCTAAAGAGCCCCTTTCTCTTTCTTGGAGAAAGGACCATAACAAAGTGCTCACTATCACAAGTCGCTTCTGCCCTGTTCCATTCCTAAAGCCCAATTCTGTTTCGGCCCCTCTCATCTTCCGAGAGAAACTACTCAACGTCTCACGCCTGACTGACGCCACTTTCTGCGCTTCGTGGGATTAGACGGCAGCCCATTTTCTTCAAATCTAACCCCTCCCGATACTTGAGTTTAGCCCAGATGACCAAAAAGCCAATTTTGTGATATTTGTCCTCCTTTATCGCCAAGTGTGAAATATCGTACAATCTATCCTGCCAGATGTGAAAACTCATTGTCAAGAAAAAACGATATTTTTAAACTTACTTTCAAAACACTTGAGCGGGTTACTTGGGGCACATTAAATGGTTAGTCTCGGCGCAAACGGATGTTGGATCGATAACAGAATAGCTATGCACCATGGAATCCTAGCTGCGATAGGAAAACGGGCTTTTTGAGGTAAACGGCCGAAGGAACCTTGGATGTGAAAGTAATTCCCTACACAAAATGTCGCAAATTGCTTATAATCATTTTGTGGGTTCTTAAAATGACTTACAAGACGTATAAGGAGGAATATTATGGAAGGTCGTGGAGCAGAAAAGGGAATCTTAAGCCCAAATCAAAGAAAGTTTCTTGAACGACTATCTAACGATGGAGATCTCGATATAGCGGACTTTGCCACGGAGCTGGGGGTTAGCCGTCAGACAATTTATAACTACTATCATCAGATCAAGGATTATATGGCTCTGAGGAGAGAGAAAGGCAAAATCGAACTGTACTGGAGAACTGGAAGCAAAACCGATCTATTCTACGAACGTCTTTCCTATCAGAAACCGTTAAAGGAGAAAGTCGCCGAGTGTGCGGTAAAACATATTAGAAATGGTGATGTTATCTTCTTGGATTGTGGCACCGCGGTTATGCACCTTGCCGACTGCCTTATGGATGAAGATGTCAGCGGCCTGACCGTAGTTACGGCCAACCCCTATGTGATGTGGAGATTGATGAGAAGCAACAGGATTCGGGAACTGTACGTCGTGGGCGGGAAAGTTAATGCCGATTTAGGCTCGTTCTCCGGGCAATGGGTCAACAAGATATTGAGTGAATCTAACTATAGATTTCAAAAAGCTTTCTTGGGCGCAGACGGGTTGACGGTAACGGAGTCTGACCCCGTCAAAGCTATCGTTACAATTAGCAATGCTGATGAATCGGACCAAAAGAATAATGTTATCCGGATGGCGAGCGAAACGTTTATCTTATTGGATGAATCAAAGATAGGTGGAGGCGGACTAACTTTGTTCGAGAAGACTGCAGCAGAGTTGTCGTCAGAAAATATCACTTTTCTTCTCGGCTGCGATCCGGACGAGCCCGAAAATGTGAGAAATGTGAGGAAGCGCTTGGGCAATGAAAGGATTCAGATATGTCCGGCAGATACACGCAGGATAAACGACTTTAGGAAAGGGTTGTATTGATGATGGAATGAGGAACAATACGGGAGATTGCCTTTTGCAGAGAGGAAGGGGGATATTCGGAAATTCTCTTTGAGGAGAAACGACCACCATTCGGTTCCCCCCCGGTTAAGAAAACCTGACCTCCCGTCAGCTACTCATTATAAGGCCAGCTTAGCGTTTCCCTGTAGTCCATTTGATTGGATCTATTCCAGTCTGTTTTGATCAATTCTATCACAATGTTACTGCGCTGGAAGCCAGTTGGGTGCCTCCGATCTGGTCCGGAGTTCCATCGAGGCACCGCGAGCAACCAACCTGTTTATCCAGAGATGATTAGTTTAGGGTACGGTTTTACTTTCCCAAACCGGGGTTACTCGAATGGGTTCCGTATTGTGATTCCTTTGATGTTCTGGCCGGAGGCAAGATCTTCCGAAAGCAAGATCGTACAGCCCGCCTTCGCAGCGGCCGCAATAATCAGAGAATCCCAGAAGGAATACCCGTGATCCCTTTGAAGAGCTATCGCCTCCAGAATCACCGATCCTTCAACCACCACGAGGTCCCACTTTAGCAGGTCACTGACAACATCTTTCGCGGTATCCAGATCCATTGTTTTCGGGAGCTTTCGTTTCACCGTTACGAAGAATTCCTGCAGCACTTGGGTGCTCACCACCCCGAGCCCTGAATCCCAGAGATCGGCAACTATCTTTTGAGCTTTCTCACGTTTAGATCCGGCGGACCTGTCGTATGCGTAGACCAGGACATTGGTGTCTACAAATGTCCTATCGCCGCTCATGAATCTCCTCCCTTGTGGTTGCGACTTTGCCACCGGTACCCAGGTCAAAACCGGATTCGAGCAGTCTACGTTGTCGTGCTCGGGCACTTGCATAGCCAGTTGAGGTGGTCAGCCGTTGCTCCAGACATTGTCGGACCAACTCATTAAAGGATTTCTCTTCTTCTACGGCGAGGAGCTTCGCCCTCTTCACGAGTGTTTTGGGAAGTGACAAGGTAACATTTTGTTTTTCCATCTGGCCCTCCTTTGCCATACACACAAATATGTGTAACACACCTTCTTGTGTATCTCAATTATCCCCTGCAAGAGCAGCAAACCGGAACCCTTCTGTTCTGTCCCTGTGTACTACACATCGCCCCTTGCGGTGCAGAATAAGGCGAAACATAGATCGATTACAGGAATCAGAGCTACCCGTCATTATTTTCATTAACTCTGTCTTCCCGCAGTTGCTGCTGATCTTTTTTCTGGGGTAAGCTATCCGACTTCGGAAAGGAAAGTAATACACTTTCAGAACATATTCCTTCATTAGGCTTCCGAAACCCTTAATCACATTAAACCCGACCGGGGACGGATAATCTCCGTCACAGATGCGGCGAACCCGCATTGCCCCTTGACATTTCAAATCCAGAAAAGGAGGATGACTATGCTAATCAAATTGGACGAAGAAGAGATTACCAACATTTTCTCGACAGCCGAAACTCAGCAGCAGGCCGCGCTTGCACTTTACCGCAAGGCGTTGCCTGACTACGACCGCCTTGAGAAGATCGAAGGATATCCCAGGGTGTCACACAGCACAGCCGTCAGGCTGTTCGACCTGTTTATCAACTTCGACAAGGAGCACCACCCCGACGTCATGCCCGGAGGCCTCTGGCTGGACTGCGGTTTTGCAGGGAGCGCCGAAGGCAACCTGCCGGATTGGACCGTGGATCTATCGCGTGTGAAGCTACACTACGCACCGGTACTGTAATTCCTGCAGGAACTACCGGGGCAGGGTTTTCCTGGCTCCGGCTTCGCGTTGTTCTACCAAATACATTCCCACCCATCCAAGTCGAGAAACCAACAACCAGCAATAGCAGTTAAGGAGGATGTATGATCAATTTCACGCAGCTGCAAGAAATCATACCAAATGAAGGTGCGCTTGTACTGTCGTTTACGAAGACGGAGAATACCGTGACGGTACTCTATGCGCCAAAGATCAAAGGCAAAGAGCAGAGCGAAGAATTCGGCCCGCTGCTGCTCAAGGGGACCGCCGAAGAGTTGACCGCTGAGTTCGCCGTCGCCGTGAGGGATATCGCCAAGAAGCAACAGGTACTTGCCGCGCTCCAGGCGGCAAAGACGGTGTCCGGAGCAACAGCAAAGAAATCCGGCCTGCTGGACAAGGCAATTGCGAAAGCCTCTTCGGCTGCCCCAACCAAGGCCATTTCCGGGACGTGCGCATCCAGCAAACCCGTCAAGCCAGAACCGCCGAAACCCATGGACCTCTTCAGCGCTGCGCTTCCCCGCCTGCCGGTTGAAGAACGACCGGCAGCACGGGCCCAGGGGACCCTCGTTGCCGAACCCGAAACCACGGTAGAACAGGAGGTGGCAGATGGCGTTGACTCTTGAGGCTCTGCCCCGTGTTTTCACTTACAACGCGATTGCGCTCGACGATCCGGATCCAAAGATGCCGCCCGAAGACGTGAAGCAGTTCTGGGCCAACATCTACCCGGAACTCACGCAGTCTCAGGTGGAAGGGCCGCACAACGAACCCGAGCGGGTCGCCTACAAGTTCGTCCGGACCGTCGGTACGAAAGGGGTCATCTCGGTGGTGGACCTTATCAACTCCCGGCCGTCTGACCAGAGACCGCCAGACCTACCGTTTGACGGGTTCCTTATGGAAAGGGCGGCACAGGTCCTGTTGCGTGCCGCCAGGGGGGAAAGGATGGTCCTTCCGCCTTCTGAAGTCCTTGAGCCGGTGCCGTGATGCTCCCGCCGCCGCTCAGAAAAATCAGGCTTCAATACACGACGACGGAACTGTTGTTCAGGCTGGGAGCTCTGCAGCGAATTGCGGGGCGCCTGGCCCGTTTCTATCTGGAGACCGGCGGGCGTCGGTCCCCGTCATGGCCCGCCCGCCCGCGGATGGGGGCTATGGTCGAAGACCCCGGGGGAAAAGGGCAGCAAAGAGGTGAAGCTCTCCCGACCCCCCCCACCCGAAAGGCGGAGGGCGCCACGGGCTGCAGTTTGGACTCTGTTGTCTGGCAGGACTATGATGCAGGCGGCGGCTGGGTGCTGAAGATAGGGGTTGAACTGGGGAATTACTACGTAATATTTGCCAGTTTTCTCCCTGCCCTGAAGAAGGCGCGGCCCGAGGTGTACGAGGTCGTGAGGATGGCCCTCAGCTGTTTCGCGAACTGTATGAGCCACAATACCTGTATCACGCCTTCCCTGATCTATGAATACTGGGTCGAACCGGAAATCACGGAGATTGTGGAAACAGGCGGGGATGACGAGCGCAACGAAGCGTTCGATGCGGCACTAAAGGAAAAAGAGGTATTCGAAGCACATATTGCCCGACTTTCGGAAGGGGAGATACGGACGCTCGCACCCGACCTGAAGACTCGCATAGATAATCTTCCGCGGGATGCATTAAGCGACGCCGAAAGATCCTGGCTGCTCGACATGGCCGAGTTCATATGGTCTGCCTTGCGGTCACCGGCTTTTGCCGACCCCGACGATACCTCTGACCGCGAGGCCATGGACATTAGCATGGGCTTTGCGGTGCTTTGGGAAGTCGGCGGCCCGGTCGAAGAGTATTGGAACGAAGTGCTCGAAGCTGATTCCCAGAGTTTAGGGTACCCGTACCGGCAATTCACCATAAACAACAGAAAGGACCTGATCCGGGCGTTACGCGCTGTCAAGCAGCTCGTCACCGCACAGAGGCTCCTCGATCAGGGACGTCTATGGGAGAAAAATGACTATGATGAAACAACTGAACAATCAGAAACTGAGGGCATGCTGTGCGCTGCTAATCTATAGACTGGAAGAAGGACCACCATCAAATCCTTACGGTTCTCCGGAACAGCCTGAGATACGCCATTTCGTGACCCAGCACGACATCACGGACAAAGGAGGATGGGGGACGGGGCGTCCGCTCACGCGCGACGCGCTCATGGCTCTCTGTGAAATGGTGAGCCCCAGCCTCTCAGAGTTGGTATTCCTTGACGGGAATGTGTTGGCGTACCTTCCGGGGATGGTAATGCTCTGGTGGGTGCCGGCCGGGAGACGCTATCTCTCCTTCAACGAGGGCACTAAGGTCAAATCCGGCATGGCACCGGTACCCGCAACCATCCTGATGGCCACCCCTGGCAACCTGTCAACGTGGGCGCTGAAGGAAAACAAGAGGCCTAGCCTCGACACCATGCTGTACAACTCGCCGTTTTTCAATGTGCACGAGGGCGGGGGATGTTGCATGGGGAACATCAATGTTCCCAAAGATGTAAGGATCGAGGGCAGGGAGGCCTGGGAGATGTGTTTATTCAACGGGACCATGTCGACCCACCTTCCTCCGCGGCTCAATGGTGTGACGGCTATGGACCTGTGGAATGGTCTGACGTCGAGAAGGAAGGCGAAGTTCCCAGTGGAGCGGCTTACACCGTGCCGGCCTTTTCAGGAAGTCTTTGAGCTGGTGAAGAGGAGGTTCCATGTATAACCCCAAAGATACCTTATTAATGAACCAGTTTCCGACGGTCATGGTGCCCCGCTTTGAGGCGCTCCAGCCCTGTGAACTGCACAGGACAAGGCTCCTAATGGGGGCAGGGGGCCTCTACATTGAGACGAACCAGCCCTGGGGCAGATTCGTGGCACAGCTATGGGACTCGCGAAGACAACTCCCTTACGGGGAAGTGACGGAGCGGAACGACTTCGATTATCTTCTTATCCGTCCGGACGTGAAAAGGATACTCTCCGGCCACGTCCGGGAAGAGGCGGCACGGTACGCTGATTCCGGCCTGGAGTGGGCTGGATGGGTGGTATGGAGCCAGCAGGAAGGTTTCCGCTACCAGGGCCTCGATCTTGAAGAAACGACAAACACTCGCGTGACGTTCGGGAGGCAGCGCCTGAGCGAGGGAGAGCACCTCGTGTTCGATATCCACAGCCACGGGTATCTGCCGCCCTTCTTCTCGGGGACAGACGATCGGGACGACTCGGGGGGCATCAAGATCTCCGTGGTGCTTGGCTCGTACGACGCGCAGGCCAGAAAATTCGACCACCGCGTCCGGTACTGTCTGGAGGGAATATTCCTCCAGACAGATTAAGGGGATGCCATGCACGAGATGAAGAATAACAAACACTATCTCCCGGAGGGGATGCTCGGGGTCCGTTCCCCCGTCAAAGTAGTCCTTGTTGGGGCAGGAGGCACTGGCAGCCAAATTCTTTCTGGATTGGCAAGGATAAATCAGGCCCTGCGGGCCTTAGGCGGCAGGGGGTTGGACGTGACGGTCATCGATGGCGACCAGGTTGCAGAATCGAACGTGGGCCGGCAAATGTACACCCCGGCCGACATCGGCAAGAACAAAGCCGTAGTGAGCGTGACGAGGCTCAACATGTTCTTCGGCACCGCGTGGGAAGCCATCCCCGCGATGATGACGAAGGATACGAACCTTTATCCGAAACTCCACTCAGGTTTGCTTATCTCGGCGGTGGACAGCGGGAAGACCAGGATGGAACTCGGGTCGTACGCAAGGAATTCTAAACCGTTCTACTGGCTCGACACAGGCAACACCATTGACACCGGGCAGGCTATACTCGGCTCAGTCCAGCGAGTGAGGCAGCCGAAGCCGGCTTTTCCGGACCAGCTCCCGACTGTTCTTGACCTTTTCCCTGATATTGCGGAAGAGGACAGGAAGGTATATCAGGGGCCCAGTTGCTCCGTCCGGGACGCGCTCGAAAAACAGGACCTGTTCGTAAACCAATGGGTCGCGACGGCTGCCCTTGAGATTCTGTGGAAGATGTTCCGCCACGCGTGTGTGGCCATACACGGCGGATTCATAGATCTGAAGACCATGAATGCCAGACCTCTCCTAGTGGACCGCGAGGCGTGGAAGAGAATGGGCTGGGCTGGGCGGAAATCAGGCCCAAAGACGAGAAAAAGAAAGAAATAGACCAAACGCCGAGGCCCTTCCTTCGGGAGGGGCCTTTTTTTGGGTTACACTCTTGTCGGTATATACCTTGTGCGGTATATTATTGAATATGAAATGGAAGGTCGAATGACTTGTAAATTTGCCGAACTGGAATCAAAAATGTCGACCGAGGCAATTGCCGGCTCTGACAAACGGTACCAGGAGATGGCTGCGAAACTGATGCCGCTGCACGAACTGCGACGCGCCAGGGGGATGTCCCAGGAAACGCTTGCTAAAGCGCTACACGTCAAACAACCTCATATAGCCAGAATGGAGAAGCGTACCGATATGTACATCTCCACGCTGCGTGACGCAATCGAGGCAATGGGTGGAACTCTTGATATTGTTGCCCGTTTCCCCGACGGTAAGGTGAAGATTACAGACTTCTCTTCTCTCGACGAAAATCATGAGGCTGCCCGTAAGGCAGGAATGGAAGAATCTAATCCTTGATTCCCATTGTTCGATGGGCCCTACTGCTCCTCCGTTACTTCAAGGGCTTCAGGCAGTCGTACACCTTGTTGGCGTATAAGACTCTTCTGTATTGCTGCTTCGGCTTCGATCCTGCATTATAACAACCAACAGCCTCCCAGCTGTACCCATGTTTCCCGATGCACTGGGCAAGTATCCATGCCCCGGTCCGCACGTTGTAACACGGCTCTCCGAGTCTTTCCCAAGAGGTGCGGCCGAGTGTTCCGTACCATCGCGAATTGATCTGCATCACCCCGTAATCGTACGTCCCGTTCGTATTCCTATTGAGGGCGGTAGCGCAGAAGCTGCTTTCCGTCTTCGCGATAGCCCACAATAGTCGGGGCGAAATCCCGTATTCCTGCCCTGCCTCGGTAAAACAGTACGGGTATGCGGTACCCGCGCAGGCGATCGAAAGGACAACGAGGACCGCTGTCAGATTCAAGGTGATGCCGCTTGTAAAGGGTTCCGCCTCCATGATGGAGTATTACTTTCGGCTGCCAGTAATACGGAAGGTATAGAGTATCTTCATTAGGCGTGCCGAAATATTCCGTTCGCAGGAAACAATCACAACGTGCCGATTCCGGCGTGCAGATCATTAGCGAGACTGAAAACACATCAAATTTGAACTGACCCGACCGGAGCGCGAAAACCCTGCGGCAGCAGTGCGCCGAGGTCCGGATTTCACAGAAAGGAGGTAATTGCTTATGAACGTGCTGTTGGTGCAGCCGGACTGGCCGGCACCGGCGAAGGTCAAAGACCCGCAGAAATATTTTCCCTATCCGTTGCTTAAACTGGCCGCACTGCACAGAAGACAGGGTGACAAAGTGGCGCTCGTTATGGGTAACCGTGGAGAAGCCATTCCGTTCAGGCCTGACAAGGTTCTGGTCACGACGGTATTCTCCTGGTGGTTTCCCTATGTGACAGCCTGCATCGAGCACTTCCATGGGCTGTTTCCCGATGCCGAGATGCAGATCGGAGGGGTCCATGCATCGCTCAGTCCGGAGGTTTATCGTGAAGCTTTCCCGTACGCCGCAGTGCACGTGGGGCCTGTACCGGAAGCCGAGGACGTGGAACCTGCATGGGACCTGCTCCCGAGGAAACACGGGCTCCAGATTCTGAGGTTCAGCGCGGGGTGCATACGGGCATGTCCCTTCTGCTATTGCCACCTTGAACCGTACGAGGCGTTCGAGTGGGAAAAGATCGCCAAGAAGATCCGCTTCCGCAGGTTGGTGCTGAACGACAACAACTTTCTGGCCCACCCGCAGGCCCGCGAGATTCTCAGAAATCTGGCAGGGTTCCGGTTCTGCAACGGGGAAGGCCTCGTGTCGATCGAGATCCAGGGCGGTCTCGATTGCCGTTTGCTTTATAACCGGCTTGATTTCATACCGCTGCTGAAAAGGGCGCGGGTCCAGAACGTGCGGCTTGCCTGGGACGGCAACATTTCCATGCTCCCCTTGGTGGAAGCCTGCGTCGACGAACTGGCGAAGGAGGGCTATGAACGGAGGGACGTCCGGTGCTTCATGCTTTACAACCACGATCTGCCGTTCGAAGCCATCATCGAGAAACTCCGGCACTTCGAGCGGCTTCGGGTCGGGCCGATCCATTCCAGGTTCCGGCCCGTCACGTCGCTCTCCGATGGCTACGTGCCGCAGAAGAGGAGGCAAGCGGACGGGGAATACTACGTCCACCGGGGGTGGTCGGACAAGAGGATACGGACGGTTGGCTCGATAGCCTCGGACGTGTCGAGGATGGTCCGTGCGAACGTGGCAAGTGTCAACCAGGTCAGAGCCTATTACCGCAGGCCTTCAGTGGAAGAGACCCTTGAGGCAATCGCAGCCTGAGTAGCGTCGGCTCGGTATTCCGCCGGGCCGTACAAATCAACCGAACAAAGGAAGGATTATGGGTACGTATTTGACACTGCAGCTATTGCCCGGCGTCTCGCCGGAAGAGATGAACGAACGCTATTTTATGCGTTTCCCTATGGAGAAGGAAGAGGTCCGATACTTGAGTAACTGGGACCGGAAGAAGATGTCGTGCACGGTCCATTTCTACACCCGGGAGGAACTTGTCGCGGATGCCCGGTGGTTTCGTGACACGGCAAAGAGAAGAGATCTTGGGATCAAGGCAACGATGACCGATGAAGAGGTCATCGGCGAGCTGCAGGCGCAGTTTCGCTCGTGGTTCACAATCGGTCGACAGGAACTTAAGCTGTCCGCGCAGACGCTGTGCGGGCACAGGCTGAAAAGGGTCGCGGTATTCATCGAGAAAGAGCTTCGCGTCCAGGGGTGCTGCACTGTAAGCGGTTTTCAGGACTTGAAGAGATACCTCGGCTACGGGTTCGGGTGGGACTCGGAATACTACTGCTCAGCTTGCAAGGCCCAGGCAGCGGTGGAGGGTGTGGCGCTGCCCATACGCCACGCGACTCCTCGCTCCAATACCATTGTCGATGCCAACAACCGGGTGGTCACCCAACAGTACAATGGGCTCCATGGTGTCGGTTCCGGTCATACGGACAACATCCCGTAACAGGTCCCCACAGATGAAGCAAGAATAACTCCAACCAAAAAGGAGAATCGCTATGCAGCAACGAGGCAAGCTGATCACGTTCAGCAGGAGAGGGCACACAATTCATTTCCACAACGGCACGTGCAGCGGATACGCAAAACCGGAGGACTTTTGTCAACCGTATCACTGGTGGGCCGATCCGCCGGACAAGGCAGCTACACATTACGACAACTACTTTACCAACGGAGACGTCATCCCCGTCATCGACACCACGCGGGCGGTCGAGACACCCGATGGTTTTTCGTGGGTTTTCAAAGGGCCCATAGTGAACGTGGATTTGGAGGATGATGAAGTCAATCCCTGCCCACAGCCGTCCAACGCCATGCTTGCGGCCCTTTTGAAGACGGAACACCGTGTGCCGCTTGTCTTGCACATGAACCAGAAGAAGAAAGAACCTCGCGCTCTGGACCAGGTATCGGTGAAGGAGTACGTGAGGGGATGGCGGGAACATGGGGCACGGATCGGCACGTTCGTACTTA
Source organism: uncultured Syntrophorhabdaceae bacterium (assembly GCA_964408265.1). Lineage (GTDB taxonomy): Bacteria > Desulfobacterota > Syntrophorhabdia > Syntrophorhabdales > Syntrophorhabdaceae > CAYOYU01. The sequence goes on along the minus strand of CAYOYU010000047.1, from coordinate 9,414 downwards.
TCGACGGAAAAAGCAGAATCGACTGGGAAGAAAAGACTCAATAGATCAATAGGAACACTAAAAAGCGCCCCCTCGGGGGCGTCTTTTTGTTAAAGCGCAGGATTACCGTCAATTACCAAGAGTAGTATAGTGGCGAATCGAAAGGGGGCCAGAGTTAAATGAGGATTGCGCATGGCCAAATAGTGTTCTGGCTCGCATCAAGGGTCCAATGGTGCGCCGACTGTTTTCGTCGCAGGCCCACTTCTTTCTGCATGGTTATTTCGTCGCAGGTTGTAAGTAATATCTCCATAGTCTGATATTTCTTCATTAGCACCCGCGAAGCAGCTGACCGCAGATAACTTCTGCGCCTCAAACAATTCCATTCTATTCAATCTAACAAAAAGGAGGGCCCATGCTCAACAAAGCAATGCTGATAGGAAGACTCGGTGCCGACCCGGAAATGCGATACACCGCTGACGGCATCCCGGTCGCGACATTCAATCTCGCGACAACGGAAACACGGAAGAACAAAGATGGCTCAAAGGGCGAGCAGACAGAATGGCACCACATAGTCGCATGGCGGAAGCTTGCCGAGATCTGTGGCGAGTACCTGAGAAAAGGGAAGCTCGTGTACATCGAAGGAAGAATCCAGAGCCGGGAATATGAAGGCAAGGACGGCGTTAAACGGAAGGTCGTCGAAATCGTCGCAGACAATATGAAGATGCTTGGCGGCAGCAACGCTGTCAGCGAGCGCGGCGGTCACCGGTCAGCTCCCCAGGAAGAAGATGATTTCGTCCCGGAAGGTCCGGATGAAGACATTCCGCTCTAACGGTACAGCGCCTCCTGAAACGACTGGAGGCGGCAAACAGAAATGCGGAAGCGTCATTAGTCCCAATGCATGTGTCATCAGAGCATTTCGAATGCTTGACTTGAGCGGCGGAGACGAGATCTGTCCGGAATGCGGCATACTAGTATTGCAGGAGGGCTGTTCAAAGTGCATCTCCTGCGGGCCTAGCCACTACTGACAACTCAGCCCACCAAAACACCCACCACATAAGCCCTTTCCCGGCGGTGTGTCACATCTGCACAGCCGGGGAGGGCGTCTTTACAAGAAAAACAAGGAGGCCTTTATGCCAAAGACGGAAAAGATCACGGCGCCAGCGGCTCGACAGCCGGCAGCCGTATCGACGGCCAACCGCTATGATCTCTTGAGGCAGAGCATTCCATGTGTCTCGAGGCCCAATATGCTCGTCGTTACAAGGGGTATCGCGGAACGATTCGAGGGAATGTTCGACGAGGTGCTGCAAAGAGTAAGGAACTTCTCCACTTTCACCGACAGCAACGACCCCTGGAAGGAACACGATTTCGGTGCGTTCGAACTCAACGGTGAAAAGATATTCTGGAAGATTGACGACTACGCTGGCTACGAAGGTTATCAGCTTGTACTCACGATAATGCTGGCAAGCGAATACTGACAAGAATCAGAGGATGCTGTGGATAGACAATACCGAGGGTCAGATCAGTGTCGGAAGGGTCAGAGCTAATATAGAAAGTGATTTGCAGAGAGTCGGTATGGTTATGCAGGCCTTCCGGTTTTGGAGAGCTTTTGAAGAACCATACGAATATTTGGGGTGGTTTTGGTGCATAGCGGGATGCTCGGCCCAGGCGTGACTATGCCGATGGGAGGTAAGGCGGTTTCAATGGAGGCGTAGAGACGTTCGGGGACGAAGGGCAAGGAGGCAAGAGCTGCTTCTATGCTAGACCCTGAATGCAACGCGGCGCTGCCTGTGAGGTAAGCGGAAGATCATGAGGATATGAAGGAGAAGTCAGGCATTACAGGCGATATGCGAGGCATGGATCAATATCTTTGAGGAATCGCCCTGTAAAGGTAAAATCGACGGTGTTTGATAGCGGTCGCCCGTGCTTATCCCCCTCCTTTTGTGCCCAAGTTATGATACAGTATACCTAGTCCATCGTGAAGGAGGCACTCAATATGACAACCATAGAAGCAACGTCGGAAGTATTCATGACCGCGTTTCGAGCCCTGCCGAAAAAGGCGAGAGATGCGGTAGTGGACAAGATGCTGAGCGACAAAGAGTTCCGGGAAGACCTGATGGACGTTGCAATGATTGAACAGCGGCGCAGGGAGACATCCAGACCTTTAGAGAAATATCTTGCAGAGAGAAAACGTAAAGGCTGACAAATGCCCTACACCGTCTATCTGAAGAGATCGGCTGAAAAGGAACTGGAAGACCTACCGGCAAAGACGCATGACAAGGTCATCGAAGCGCTTCTTTCTCTGAAGGATGATCCTTTTCCCCAGAATGCAAAGAAGCTTCACGGCCGGGAAGGCGTGAGAATCCGGGTCGGCAATTATCGGGTGCTCTACATTGTCGATGAGAGGGATAAGAAGATAGAGGTCATCTCAGTCGCTGACCGGAAAGAGGTGTACCGCTGATTTGCGGCGGTGATTAGAAGAGGGGGCCTTCCCCTCCGTTCAACGTGGCAGTGAAGCCGTCAGTGACACCTCCGACACCACACTTTAGGCGCTGATATGGGCGTTGATCCCGCCCGCTATCGCTCCGGCCGTTGCATGGAATGCTGGCAGCCATCATAGGAGGTCCGGGTGTACTTGTACCATATTCTGCCAATACTGCCGTTCCTAAAGGTCCTAGCCTCATTGACTTCATATCCACAACTCCCGCGAGAGCGCCATACGCCTCCATACCCGCTATATCCTCCGACCAGCAAATAGAAAGAGCTCCTAGGCATTCTCAAGAGATTCCCGTGTCCGCTCGGATCCGTATGTGCTAACGGATTATTCGCACAGTACGGGGAATGAATAAGTTGGAGCTGAACAAGGAGATGATGTGGTACTACAGGCGCAGGGACTACACTGAGAGCCACCGGTACATGGAATGATACCAAAGGGGATGCCGATTACGGTATCCCCTTTTTTTGCACGGAAGTAATATCCTTGCGTACAGTATCTTTATTAGGCTCACCGAAGATTCATCATACTCAAACCGGGGAGGTGTATTACCATTGCAGCGCAATCCTTGTCTGTGTTGCAGTCTTTGCAGCACATCCTCCATGGCTGCTGGCTGTATGCCCGGTTTTGGTGGCATGCGTCCAGCCGGCTCGTAGCAAGAGAAACGCTCCGCTCCATCGTCGCAGGTTATGCACTGACTGTCCGTCAGTTCATTTACCGTTAGGTTTCCAAACCCATTCCCTAAATCTATCACCAATAACCAAAGCAAAAAGGAGGAACATGGCACGCTTAGCGAGTCAACAAAAGATGGGGTACTATCCTACGCCCCAAAGAACGCTTGCCTGTATGGAGGGTTGGCTTGAGTTCCCTTACCCCCG
>CAYOYU010000047.1:0-6056 GCA_964408265.1 uncultured Syntrophorhabdaceae bacterium | reverse complement strand
CCCCCGCACCAGGCAGACGCAACATGCGCTGGACCCTTGCTGCGGCAAGGGCGAGGTCCTCGACGACCTCGTTCCGTACTACACGCATACGTATGGCATCGAGCTGGACGTGGACAGGGCGGTGGCTGCAGCAGGGCGGATCAGGAGCTTTGTCCAGGGGTCGATATTCACGGCACGCATTAATCCTCTCGGCTCCATGGGGCTTCTGTTTCTGAACCCACCCTACGATACGTCGGAAGGCGAGCGCGAGGAGATGAAATTCCTGAAGCATTCCGTCAAATGGCTCGCTCCCGGAGGGGTGCTGGTTTTCATCGTCCCCGAGTTGCTCCTCAGGTATGAAAAGTACCGATCGTGGATCGGTCAGAACTTCGACGATATTGTGATCGTACGGGTCCACAAGGACGATTACCCCCAGTTCAGGCAGGTTATCCTCTTCGGAGTCAAGAAAATAGTCAGAAGCGAAACCGGGTCAATACCGCCCGCGCCGTATCCCCATATCGAAGATACAAGGGCAAGGACCTATACGGTTCCCGCAACGGACCCTCCAGACGTGTTCCAGGGAGAGGATGCCGTGACCGACGAGGACATCCAGAAGAACGGCCTGCGCCTCCATGCGGAAATCGCGAGGATCGCGGGAACCTTCAAGGACACCAGACGGTTGAGCCCCATCATACCCTTGAGAAAGGCCCACCTGGTCTGTCTGATCACCGCTGGCGTTCTCGACGGGAAGATCGATACCGGAAATGGTAGTTTTCTCCTCATCAAGGGGTTTTCAGAACGTGTCGAACACGAGCGGATTGAAGACGACAAGCACATAACGACATGCACATACAACGTCGGCATCCGGGCAATCAACCCGGGCGAAGGGAGGTGGTATGACATCAGATAGCATCTGCGAAATCTCATTCAAGGGGATAGTCTGCAGGGCGGACGTCGGGCTTTATGAACGAAGGAACGGCGGTGGGGCGAACACCTGCGTCCTGCTCTCGCTCTACGGAGCTCCCCAGCAAACGAGGGGCATTTTTGCCGCTCTCGCGAGCAACAACCCGGTTGTAGTCGATGGCCGCGATGGCGAAGAGCTTTATCGTGAACGCCCGGCCCTGCATTACAGAGGGATGAGCATCGGGTACGCAAAGCAACACGCACTTGTCTGGACCGAGGAGTTGGGCAGGTCAATGGTGATATACACGTCGGAGGAGGAAAGGATCAACCGTCTCCATCACGTTCTGTCAAAGCGCCGGATCCCTTATGACAGCGCATGCGTGCGGCAGCTTGAGACCCTGCTCCTGGAGAAAGGGTACCTCCAGCCCCTGGAAGGATGGGGACCGGTTAACGGCTATCGGTGCACCTTCGACGACGACGCCATATGTGACCTGATCATTACCCGCCTTTACGGCAAGAAGTTACGCAACCGGACCGGCGTGGACAACAGGTCGGCCGCGTGATGCGCTGCAGGAACCGCTTGATCCGAGAATCTACACCAACAAGAAGGAGCCATCATATGAACGCGATAAACGAGGAACGGCTGTTCAAGCAGCTGCCGTACTTCTTCGACAATCAGGCAGGCGTGCTCGTGGAGCTCGCCCAGAACGCCTGCCGCGCAGGGGCGACGAGCCTCGACATCAAGGTTGAGGGGGATATTCTCACGGTCTCCGATAATGGTCATGGGACGGATAATCCTGAGGCCCTTTTCTGCCTCGCTGCAAGCGACTGGTCGGAGGACGTAGAGGCAAACCAGATGCCTGCCGGATGGGGGTTGTTTTTCCTGATATCCATTTCGGAATCAATAATCTTTCGCAGCCGGTTCGGCAGTATCACACTCGACTGCAGGGCCTATCTGAACTGCAAAACTTACAGGGAAAACCTTCTTTCGCTGGTTGACCGTTCTGGACAGATTCCCGAGGGGCTATTTGTCGAGGCTATGCTGAAGACGGGTATTGGCGTAAGGTTGGGCCACGGGGGCAGCCTCGCGTGGTTTCCGGTCGAGATTACAGTGAACGGAAGCCGGATCGAACGCCGGTCGCCCGACCTGGACTTCGCGGGTTACCCGATCAAGACCACATACATGGGCAACCGGGTGTGGGTAAATCCCCGCAATATCCACATCAGACAAAGTGACTGTGCCGTGGTAGAACTCATCGACCATACGTGCCTGTTCTGGTACGGTATCCCTATTCAGCACCTGAGGTACGGGAACTGGATTGCCATGGAGGCAAAAGAGGGTATGCCCCTCACGCCGGTATTGCCTTACCGGACGGGCATCCAGGTGGATGCCAAGGCTGAGACCTTTGCCGAATTTGTGAGGAATAAACTGATCGACTACGTAAAGACAACGGTCAACAACTGCCAGGAAGAGAACGGCAAATGCTGGGGCCATCGGACCGAGGTGATACACCTTATGCGACTTGCACAGGCCCTGTTTTCGCAAGAGGAACTCGATGCGCTTGACGTATTCTATGTCGAAATTGAAGACCAGTATTATAGGACAGAGGCTGACCGCACGGTGGAATACCGGATTGTAAGGAAAGGCCAGGAGGGCTTTGCGAGCGAACAGGTTAGGTTTTCGATAAACAACAAGGAAGCTGACAACCTGTACGGATTGGTTTTGCCGGAAGGGACCGTCACCCAGGTCCTGAGCAGTCCCCGGCCTTCATGGCTCCGGATAGAGGAAAAGGAAAAGATCATTACGGTGATCCCTTGCGCAGACAAGCCGCCGGAAGGTGAGTATTTCAACTGGCAGGAAGCACGGATCACGTGTGACGGCGGAGTCCTGCCCGTCCTTGCTCTGGTCGAAGGCAGCTATGATGGCACAGTCTATTACCAAGGAAACCCGGACTGTTTTGGGCAGATCGAGGAGGCGGTTTTTGCGGTGGCAGTCCATGATGCGGAGGGCGACCGCTACGAAACCCAGGAGGAGGACTATCGCAGGGCGGTGGAAAAGGATATCACGGCTATCACGGGCACATACAGGCTCAGCGCTTTGCTCGGTGGCATGTGGGATCTGGATATAGATCCTGGGACCATAAGAACTATCCGGATCGAGAATGGCACGATGCACATCGCAAAGGATGACGGTGAGGTAACCATCAAGATAGCTGCATAAGGGAGGGATTAGGAATGGGACCATCGTTGAAAATGGCAACGCTACTGTTCTCCGCTCTGTTTCTGATATTTAGCCTAAACGGATGTTTTTTTGCCTATCTGGGCCTTCAAGGCGTCAAGGTGGCCAGTAAAATACACAAGACGATCAAGGATACGGACGCGAAAGACGAACAGGCCCGAGACCTGTTGACATCGGACAAGGCCGCAAGGAACCAGGGCAGAGGAGCAGCAGTTACTACATGCCGGCAACGTGTTCCTCCTTCCGGGCCAGACGCGGCCCCAAAAGAGGGGCTTGTGGGCAACCCAGAAGATCAGGAAAACAAGTGATCCGCAATTATCTTTGAAGGCGCCTTTCGGGCGCCTTCCTTTTTTTTGGGAACGTCGGACAGAAGTAATATAGGTGTAGACAGTATATCTTCATTAGGATACCCGAAAAATAGCTTCTCCCGTCACAAACGGGAAGCGTAAACATCAATCAGGTTCGCCCCTTTTCAATATTAGTCCACTACAACGCCCCGAACGGATCTTTCCGTTCCCGCTTATCATTCAACTATTACCCAAAATCCCAAGGAGGAAGAGCATGGATAATCCAGCAATCAAAGCACAGGTCGACAGGATACTGGACCTTATGGACGACGCGCGCGAGCGCAGACACACGGGGCGGATAACCGCCAAAGACAGATCGTTTATGGTGGCGTCACCCATGGCGGTTTTCTCCCGGGAGATGTTCGGGGAAGACGACGCCGATATCGAAGGCTACGCACATCATCGCGAAAGGGATGCCTTTCTTACGGAAGACAACGGCGTTACGATCAGCAACATCAAGGGGCAAACGCTGGTCGGCTCGATAGCCGGGGACGTAGCCACGGGCAGGGAAGGTGCTATCCATCGCTCCTGCAGCGCCGAGCTGGCGTTGAGGATAAACCTGTTCCAGAAGAAGAGAAGAAGGGGGCGCGCCAGCAAGAGAACCGTCAATTTCTAACCCACAACGCCGAATAACCGCGCCCAGCAGGGGACGGTGACGATATCTGCGCAACGCAGACAACCTACAAACCCCACAAAACAACAAACCTAACAAAATCAGGAGGTCCACCATGATTCTTTCGAATCGGCACGCAGAAATTGCCTCGACGTTCTTTGTCCCAATCATGCACAGCCGGGAAGTCGCCCGCAAGGTGATGAATCTTGCCCGCATCGAACCGGAAAAGGTATTGGCTGTGCTACCCACGCTCCCCAAGGAGGTCCAGCGGGAACTTACCCACTTGAGGGTTATCGCCATGGAGGCGATGGGCAACAAGGAAGGGAGGAACCAAGTTATTACCGCGCCGGCAACGGCGACGGGCAGGAAGGCGGAAAAGGGCATCGAGGATCTACTCGACAGATTCGAGGGCCTTCTGAGTGGCACTGCCATACGGAACGCGCTGAAACTGCGCAACTAAAGGTGCAGGTGAGGCGTTATGGATGCTTTCACATGTAAGTCATTCACCATCAACGAAGCCCCGGCAAAGATACCGTTGCTTGGGGACAAGGCGAGAAAACCAGAACCGGCGCAGCACGTTATCGAGTTCCCCGGAGGTGCGATAGAACTCTCCCGGACGAGCGACGGCAACTACTGGGCGCACATCATTGTCAACCGTAGTGGTATCGTTGAAGATTGCAAAGGCTTTCACAGAGCCTTTGGCGAGATAGTGGGCGGCCGCATCGATTCTGATGACGGAGTCAATCCTGTCCCGCAGCATGAGAGGATCACGCAGGTCGCACTGCTCATTCGGCCGAGCAGCGTTGCCACATAACAGGAACAGGATACGGGAGGACGGAAGACTACGCTTTCGGGCGGTTTTCGTCTTCCCGTTTTTTTGAAGGAGGATGTATGGAAACAGTCAAACTCAAGGATTTCCTTGACACCTACGGGGGGATCCTGGGTCAGAATATCGAAACGAACCTCACGCCCGTCTACAACCCCCTACGGCCCGCAGGGGTCGAAGGCTTTCAGCGAAAGATCGATGCGCTCCTGAAGACTCCATTCCGGGTTCAGGGAGAGATCATAAAGGCGGTCTCCAAGGCTCTCTACCACGGCTCCCGAAAACATCTCTTTGTGGTGGGGGAGATGGGGTCGGGCAAGACCCTCATCGCCCTTGCGGTCAAACAGTGCGCTCCTGCCTATCAGCGCGTAATGGTTGTATGTCCCACCCACCTGGTGGAGAAGTGGATGCGCGAGGCAAAAGAGACCATACCGGGTGTGAAGGTGGTAGACCTGACCGTCAGGAACGTGATCTCCGTCCTCGAGGCGCTCCGGACCGACAAGACACCGTTGAAACAACACGAAATTCACGTGATATCGAAGGAAAAGGCAAAGCTGGGCTATGCTTGGCGTCCCGCGGCGGTTTCCGGGAGAACGGGCATGCTGCCGCGCTGTCCGCATTGCTTCGGGATCGCGGCGAAGGACGACGAGTACATCACATGGAAACAACTGGCGAAGAAGAAATATTCCTGTCAGGTGTGCGGAAGCCCTCTCTGGCAGGCAGACCGCAAGATACGCAGGTTCGCGCCGGCCGATTACCTGAAGAAATACATGAAAGGTTACTACGACACCGTGGTTCTCGATGAGATCCAGGATTATAAGGCGGAAGGAAGCCTTCAGGGCCGTGCCATGGGCAGCCTGCTCGCCGCCGCGGAACGTTGTGTGTGCCTGACCGGCACGCTCAACGGCGGCTATGCCGACGACTTGTTCCATCTTCTCTTTCGCATGGATCCTAGGCGCATAATGGAGGACGGCTTCAGCTATAGGGCTTCAACGAAGTTCCTGGAAACGTTTGGGACGGTAGAACGCGTCCGGAAGCTTGATGAGGAAGACGCGCTCTACGGACGGGGCAAGAGGAATGGAGAGATGGTCAAGAAGAGGCCGGGTGTGTCGCCCGAAGCCATTGGCCGATATCTTTTGGACAAGGCGGTCT
>CAYOYU010000046.1:13027-24536 GCA_964408265.1 uncultured Syntrophorhabdaceae bacterium | reverse complement strand
GTTGATCATCATCTCTATCGCCATGCTGTATTTTTGAACGCCGGCCATTTCTCTTTCCGCTGCTGCCCCAGCAACCGATGCATCTGCTTTCCTCCAAGAAGGGGTCAGATATACGGAATCAAAAGAATACCAACGCGCGATAGAGAGCTTTACCAGGGCAATCGAACTAAACCCCACGTTCGCACAGGCTTATTTCGGCCGTGGGTTCACGCTTGACAAGCTTGGCAAGCTACAAGAAGCGATCAAGGATTACAGTGTGGCCATAGAACTGGCTCCCAACTTTTGGACCGCATATAACAGTCGTGGTCGCGCACGGTACACGCTTGGTAACGTACGGAAGGCGATCAAGGATTATGACAAGGCCATTGAGCTCAACCCTAAGAATACAGAGGCCTACTTCCTGCGCGCGACTGCGTATTCGAAACTTGGTGTCGGTCTGCAAGTACGGGAAGACTTACAGGCTGCCGCTCGATTAGGCTCCAAACAAGCACAGGACTTACTTGCAGCACAAGGATTCAACTGGACGGTTGAGACGCAAAGGACCGAGTTTCAAGAGTTTATACGAAGTTTGGTCCCCGCAGCCACGAAAGCTCGCGAAGCTGCCGTTAGTCATCCAAAACTAAGCGCCCTCTCTATCGAACTTACGATTAACCAAGCATTGGAAAAGGCGAAAAACGTCCAAAAAGACTCGAAGGATACTTCGGGAGCACATGCCATATTGAATCAACTGGAATCGACAATTGGCCCTCTACGTACAGCGCCATCCTGGGGCCTACATACTTTCTTGGCGGAGCTTGCCGAGAAAGATAAGAAGCCTGACGAACAGAAGTATCATGAAGCATTTCGTTTTGCCCTCGGCATATCACTGAGCAAAACTGGAAATGGTCGCTCCTTAGAAACGGCCATGCAGGTTGTTTGTCTGTCCGAAGAATACGTATGGCTTGATATGATGAAGAGCTTGTTTCAAAAACAGTCCAGGGTGGCAAAATACATCGAGGGCAAAAAGTACGACATATGGACAGTCAAAACAACGGATGGCAAAGAACAATTCATCTACTTCGATACCAGTCTCATGGATGAATCCTTCCTCCGTGAACTCAATGCCGGCAAGGTCCATGGAGAATCAAATACGTTCGATGAGGACCTACAAAGAATACTCAGTTCAGTTTCGGAGACTGCCTCAAAGGAATTCTCCACACAACTAGCCGACGCGATCAAATCATCCGACCTCTTAAGATCGGAGATAAACAAAGCCACCAAAGCAAAGACTTTACAGGGGATAGTGGTGGAAGAAAAAAGCAAAATTCAAGACGGCAGGGTAGGGATATTCGGCGGGTTTGTATCGGGGAACAACATCGTGCTGACTAAAGAATACTTGATTGCATTGCGCGACAACCGACTCTTCGACGTGGCTTATGCTGATGACATAAGACCAAACAACACCGCATTTGCACTCGCACACCTACTATTTCACCTTGAGAATCCAATGAACTTCACGAAATTTCGCAATCCAATTGAGGCCTCAGAGGTACAGATCTCGAATGAAGCGAGAGCGTTTATCCACGGATGGAATATCATGTTGAATGGAGCGGAACAGGGCAATAATATGGCAAAACTATCGCCACGCCAGCAAGGCCAGTTCTTGATGAATTTTCGCTATAGGACAGTCTTCGTTGCAGCCGCCCAATATAAACAGGCCCCGCTGAAATTTGAACGTTCCGGAGAGATAAAACCAGATAAGAATAATATTAATGCCATTGCCACAACACTAGGGAATTCTAGGCTCAACGATATCGAATGAATGTCTTGCTTGCGGCCTATGGTCTGAATTGGCGTAACGGCCTGACGACGGGGTGTCAATCGGCGAGAAGACGGCTCTCGTTTCTGGCTCAGCTTGGTGTTATCGTCTTTCTGCACCAATGCGTGATCCACAGCTTTTGACCTCACGCAAAAGTAGTAGGTGGACGAAATACCTATCCTCCTTCCTCAAACCCTCGTTCGCGCCTTTCTTCTTGAATCAAACCTCTTTCAATCGGTAATAATCTAGAATAAAAACGCTGAGATGATCCTTGTGTTCTCTAATCAGGCTGGTTTTGTCGGATAATTAGATGCTCATATGATGAAAGACAATCAAAGAAGTAAACGCAACTCGATCCGGCTAAGGATTCTCTTCTGGATTGGGTTGCCGCCGCTATTTATCTTTCTGGCCATATCGATTTGGGGTGTCTATGTGAGCGGATTCTCACCAACATACGGGCTGTTGTGTGAGCATGAGAAAGACTTTTTCGGCAAAGTCCAATGTGGGACGACGTCCTTTTATAGGCAGGTCGCTCCGTTCTTCAGGAGTCTTCCTACGGATGAAGAGATGATCGCTCACTTCCACAAACATCGCGCTGATTTTGAGCGGGCGGCAAGGGTTTACCGGGAGGATATGTCAGTGCCCATCCGAGGCTATCTCTTGAAGACGGCCGAACTATCGGCAATCTTCGAGCGGGCGAGAATAGCGTATGTCACGGGCGATAGCGGCATATGGCTGCCACCAGACCCGTATTCGCAGGAAGCGGATCAACGGATTTACCGATCTGGCCATGTTTGGGCCAACGTAAACGAATGGCGCAAAGTGAGCGGTGTTTACCTGCGGTATGATCATCCCAGGGTAGCGACGGTAAAATACGGAATCGACCTCTGGAAGGGCTACTATTACGTCCCGTGTGTACCAAAAATAGTCAATGGAAAGATTGACGTGCCCGCGGGGCACAAGTATCGCGTATACCAAAGTCTGAACAAACCACTCTACCCGCCGGATTTTGACCCTTACAATTGTGCTATTCGACAGTTTGAACCGCAATGGTACGTCCAAATGTGTCAAGGACACTGATGTCAAAAGGATGAAATGCCTGGGGAAAAGCAGGATTAAAGGGCATATATGGTCACCAGCCCAATAATCGGGCAACAACGGTGGTCCACAGGAGACCCCCACATTTCACCTCACAATCGTTACGTTTTGTAAGTTATCCATTCAAATTCTTCGTAAGTGAAATGCCGAAAAGGGGCAGGTTCCGACGGAAGGCATTTTCCGCCACTGTTGCGGAAAATGCCTTGAGCGTTGCAAAACTAATACTGACGAGGCTTTGTGAGCGATGGCTTCTGAAAACTGAAAATCTGATCCGGCCCGAAAAACAGCGATACCTGGAATGAATCCTGAAGCTTCAGAGGTTCACCTTATCGATGTACCGTAAAAGGAATCCGGGTGGTTTATTGATCTTGGATAGCAGGATGAAAGACAGGATGATCAGCGTAGGCCGGCGGCATGCGCACATATATGTCCTGAAAACAGAGAAGGTGGAACGAGGGGGGTTGTTTTGTGACGCTGCCGGGGAGGCTTTCATCCGTTCACATCGTAGTCGATCTCCAGGATCCTGTCGATGCGGAAGGTCCGCTCGTTGCCGCGAAGTGCGCAGTACGCCCTTAAGCCTTCAAAGACTTTCCCCCTGTACTCCATCTCCTCGATCCTTAAAGGACGGATCGTACGGAGCGACTTGGTGTCGTCAGGCTTGAGATAGAGGATCTGGAGGCTCATCTCCCGGTGGATGGCGTCCTCGATGATCCTGCGCCTTTCGTCATAGCTGCTTCTCTCCTCTGCCTTGCGGTACTGGAAACGGGTGAGGAACTGCGCTACCCGCCAGTCCATCCTGATGTGGTTCTTCTGGATCTTCTGGGTCAGGACGATCCCGTGGAAGTTGGTGCAGCGGCTTAAGGCCACGTAGACCTGGCCGTGGGCGAAGGTTCCGCGGCCTATGTCGATGACCACCCGGTCAAAGGTCTTGCCCTGGCTCTTGTGAATTGTCACGGCCCAGGCGAGGCGGATGGGGTACTGGCTGAAGGCCCCCGTCTTTCTGGTGGAGATCTTCTTGGTTGCCCTGTCGTACTGATATTGGAAGAGCTCCCAGGTGTGCGGTATCACCTCCACCATGTCGCCGTTCTGGAGGGTTACCAGGATGTGGTCCACGTCGCCGGCCTCTTTTGCAATCCCCGATACCCTGCCGAGGCTGCCGTTCACCCAGCGGCCGTATTTGTCGTTGTTCACCAGCATCACCTGTGCCCCCAGTTTGAGTTGCAGCTTCTCTTCGGCAGGAAGGGAGGAGCCGTCAAACTCCCCGCTCGAGAAGCCGGCATAGCAGGCTGCGGCGCCGGGCAGGGCGTTGAGCTTCTCCATGTTCCTCGTCGTGGCGAGTTCGTTGGTACTCGTGAGGGTGATGTAGAAATCCTCGTCCGGGACTACGAAATCGGGACGGTAGTTCATGTTGAGGCGCTCCAGGTCTTCAGGTGTGCAGGTCCTGTTCCGGATGGCGTTGAGAAGGTCTATGAAATCGAGTTCCGTTTGACGGTAGACTTTTTCCAGTTCTATGAAGTCCATCTGGAACGTGGACTCCTTGAAGACCTGAGAGGAGAAGAAATAAGGAGTCTCGTAGCGGTGGGTGAATATTTCCCGCTCGCCGCCCGTCACCACAGGGGGGAGCTGGTAGAGATCGCCGATGAAGATCATCTGGACGCCGCCAAACCACTGCTTCCGGTAGGGACCGTTGAGGCGGAGGAACTTCTCCACACAGTCAAGAAGATCGGCCCGGACCATGGATATCTCATCTATTATGATTGTGTCGAATTCCCGGTAGATGTTTGCATCGGGACCCGTCACCTTCTTGATCTTGTCCGGGGTGACGCTGGGCTTGAAATTGAAGAAGGAGTGTATTGTCTGTCCCTCTACGTTGAGGGCGGCCACTCCCGTAGGTGCCAGGACGGCAACCTCCTTTTTCGTGGTGTTCCGGAAGTAGTCGAGGAGCGTCGATTTCACGGTCCCCGCCCTGCCTGTGATAAAGAGATGGCGGTTCGAGTTCTCGATGATGTCCAGGGCTTTGCGGAACTCGGGGTTGATATCTATACGGGATCTCTTCATCGACCTTCTGGAAGACGGCAGGCCTTGCGGGCGCGCTAATGTGTGAACATCCCGTTTTCATAAATGACGAGACGCTTGCCGTTCGTCAGGTGCGCGGTGACCCTCTTTTTCTCTGTGTTGATCAGGTCCCAGTGGAGAGCAGAGTCGTTGAAGCCCAGACTCTTCTTCATCTCCTTGGTCAACGTGGACATGTCGCCCGAATAGGTGTCGGCGTAGGAGGCGCCCACGGCAAGATGGCAGTTGCCGAAATCTCCGCCGAAATTCTCGTCGAAAAGGGTGTCTGCCATGAACCTGTCGATCCTGGAGAAGCGCTTGTCCGTGAGCGAGAACTCTCCCACCTTTGAGGCTCCCTTGTCCATGGCCAGTTGTTTGCGGGTAAACTCTTCACCTTCTTTCGCCTCTGCCTTTACGACGGAACCCCCCTCAAATTGGAAACGGACCCCTTCCACATAATTGCCCGTACGGAACGAAGGGAGGTTGGCATAGTAGGTGCCTTCCGTCCCGCGCCAGTCAGGAGATAAGAATATCTCGAAGCTGGGGATGTTGTGGCCCGAGACGCCCGCCCACTTTCTCGACTCGCCGGGGGTGACCTTCAGGTCCATATTCTCCGACTCTATGTGGAGGAATTTGACCTTCAGGCTGGAGAGCCATTTTTTAATGCTGTTCACCTTGCGGTGGATCGATTCCCACTCTGCCACAGGGTCGTCGAGATCGAGGTAGCACGCCTTCACGATCTGTGCAGTGTATTCTTCGATGGTGGCCTTGGCCTGCTTCGCCAGTTCTGCCGTTGGCAGGGTGCAGAGTGTCCAGCTGTTGCGGCCCTCCTGCTCCCGCTTGTCGAGGATGTCTCTCAGCGGTTTTCTCGATACGAGGAACCTGGCTATCTTCATGGGGTCGATATCTTTCAGGTGGGTCAGAGAGTCCGGCGCCCTTAAGAAGATCCGGCCGTTCAGGTTTTCACAGAGCGGCTTTTCTCCCGGCCCCTGGAAAACGAGCTGTTTGCTGTTTGCCTTCGAGTAGAAGCTTTTTTCCATCCTGAAGGTGCCCATCATCCGCTGGATAGGGTTCATGCCCGCATCGAGCACCCTGTCGTAGAGTTCCTCGGCGAGACGGATGGCAGCGGGATCGTACTGGATGGTCACGATGTCCCCCTTCCGGAATCGCTGTTTCCTTGCCGTTCTCAATCCCCAGAGGAGCACGTCTGCATATTTTCCTATCTGTCTATCTGTGAGCATCTGAATCCTCCTTACCGTGATGTTGGTGCTGCCGGTAGCGTACACCGCTTAGCGGATAGCGTAGAGTAAATAATATAACGCCCGGAACCTGCCTTCGCAATTCCCTCCCAGCCGCCATCCTCTGGACTGATTCTTCCGTCTCCCCTATCCGCTATCCGCTGCCGGCTTGGCTGCCAGTTTCTTCAGCTTCTCTCTCCTGGCAAGAAGGCAGCAGAGGGCCGCCAGGAGGCCCAACAGGGCGCCGAAGAGGTAGGCGTAGCGGAAACCGCCCGTCAGAACCCCGGGCGGAAGCCCATGGCCGGAAGCACCTGTCTTCGACAGAGTGCCGATTCGCGTATAATGGGAAAAGATGGATTCGAAGAAGGAGACTCCCATGACGAGGCCGAGCCTGGTTATGGTGGTATAGATGCCTGCAGCCACCGACTGCTGCTCTCTCGGCGCCAGTCCCATGGCAAGGTTGTTCTCCGGCGAGATGAAGAAGGCAAAAGAGGTGGACACCCAGAAGAGGTAGACAACGACCCAGAAAAGACCGGGAAGCCCGAGAGTTGAGGCAAAGACGATACAGGCCGCAGCGCCGGAGAGCATGGCGATGGTGCAGACGATCCGTGGGTCCACTCCGTCCGACATCTTTCCTGCCATAGGGCCCAGCCCCATCATGACGAGGGAGTAGATGGTAAGGAGAAGCCCCACATGCTCCGTTTTCAGGCCCTGGAACATCTCCAGGTAGAAGGGCATGAGGAAGGAGGTGCCGGCAAGGAGCATAAAGCCCATGAAGGGGGCGATGTTGGCGTAGGTGAAATCCATGTCCCTGAAGATGGAAAGGTCCAGAAGCGGATCAGAACATTTCTTTTCATTGATGAAGAAGAGGGTAAGAAGGATGACCGCTATGGCCAGTGTGCCGAGGACGAGAGGCGATCCCCATCCTGCGTCGTGAGCCCGGTCGAGGCCGTAGAGGAAGGCCACGAGACCGAAAAAGCTGAGGAAGGTGCCGGTTGCATCAAAACTGCTCCCTGCGGGCCTGGGTGCCGGGACACTATCCCGGGGCAGGGCATAGTGGGCAAGAATGGCTGCCAGAAACCCGAAGGGCACGTTGACGAGAAATACCCAGCGCCACGAAATGTACGCGGTAATCACTCCGCCCAAGGGCGCGCCCACGAGGACGCCGGAGGCAGCGGCTGTCGAGAGGATACCGAAGGCCCAGCCCGTGATCGTCTTCGGCAGAAACCTTGGTATGATGGCAAAGGCCGCAGTAAAGAGCATGGCTCCTCCGAGACCCTGTAAGGCCCGGGAGATGACGAGGGTATTGATGGTAGGAGAGATCCCGCACAGGAAGGAGCCGGCAACGAAGACGAGATAGCCGGCAACGAACATCCTCTTCAGCCCCACTCTTTCCGCCACCTTGCTGAAGAAAAGGAGCGTGCTTGTCACCATGAGGAGGTAGGAGATGATGACCCTTGAGGCTTCTGCGGGGCTCACGGCAAAATACCGGGAAATTGTGGGAAGAGAGACGTTGACGATGTAGCTGTCGAGCTGAGACATGAAGGCGGCGAAGGCCACGCAGGCCACGATACTGCGGGCAGACCTTCTTTCGGCATCCTGCGCCCCGGACCCTACAGCATTATTCTCAATGGTCTCCTGCGTCGTCAGGACAGGCCTCCCTTCAGATCTTTTCTGCAGCCGGTTGTATCAATTCCCATGATTACCCCGCGGGTTCATGCCTTGAAGCCTCTTTCGAGACCCTCTTGCGCTCTTTGCCTTGCCTTTGATACCCGTAGGCTGCCGCAGAGTAGTTCATTTCTACTCTTTTTCTCCGGCCAAAAACAACATTTTTTTGACTGTCTTTGCAGTATCGGACCGCATTCTCCGGCCGAAGGCCATGTCATTTTTTCCGGATTCGTAGTATAAACAAGGATGCTCACCCTTACCATCAAGCAGAATCGGATCGGTCCCGTTATCGGATGCCACCCCTGGATCTTTTCACAGGCCCTCGTCTCCATCCCCGACAAGATACCTTCCGGCGAACCGGTCCGGCTGGTGAGCGAGCGCGGCGATTTCCTGGCAACAGGATACTTCAACTCCTATTCCCAGATCTCCGTGAGAGTCTGGGGATACAACGAAAAAGAGGCGGTGGACGGGGAATTCTTCAAAAGGCGCGTGCAAAAGGCCTATGCGATCAGGCAGCGATACCTGGAGAGCCCGCAGACGGACAGCTTTCGCGTCATCAACGGCGAGAACGACCTCCTTCCGGGCCTCATCGTAGACAAGTATGCGGGATATCTGGTGGTCCAGTTTCATACGGCCGGGATCGAATTCTGGAAGGAGCCGATCATTGCCGCCCTTGCGGAGGTCGTGAAACCCCGGGGCATCTTTGAGCGGTCCGATGTGAGCGTCCGGAAAAAGGACGGGCTTGAGCCGAAAAGCGGTCTTCTCGCCGGGGATGTGCCCGACCTGATCACCATCAGGGAGAATGGATTCAACTTCCTCGTGGATGTGAAGCACGGCCAGAAGACGGGTTTCTTTCTCGACCAGCGGGACAAAAGACAGGCAACTATGAAGTATGTCCGTGGCGCACGGGTGCTGAACTGTTTTTCCTACACCGGCGGTTTTACCGTCTATGCCCTTGCAGCCGGTGCCGACCGGGTCGTTTCTGTGGACACATCGGAAAACGCCCTGGCCCTGGCAAAAGAGAATGTAAAGATCAACGGGTTAGATACTGAAAAATGTGAGTTTGTGGCTGACGATGTGAAGAGCTATCTCAGGAAGCCCGGGGAGCGCTGCGACGTCATTATCCTCGACCCTCCTGCATTCATCAAGGATCGCAGGAAAAAGCCGGAAGGACTTGCCGGGTACAGGGGTATCAACGAAGCAGCCCTACGGGCCCTCAACCCGGACGGCATCCTCATCACCTGTTCTTGCTCCGCCCATCTCGAACTGGAAGAGTTCAGATACCTCCTCTCCGAAGTCGGGGGCAGGGTAAGAAAGCCGCTCCGTTTCCTCGAGGCCTACACACACGGTATAGACCATCCGCAGCTCGTGCCCTTCACGGAAGGGTCGTATTTGAAATGCTTTGTGGTCAGCGTATAGCGTAGAGCCATAATAGCGGATAGCGTATAGCGTTTAGGAAAAGCAAGGCAGGAAGAGACCCCATCATCTCTTGCTGCCCATTGCCTCGACCCTCCCTATCCGCTCCACGCTATCTTTGTTTGGTCGTATCCGCTATCCGCTATCTTTGTTGTTTTGACCCCGTGATTCTGTTAAACTTTTACACTTTTAGGCAGTCGATAACGGCTGACCGTCAATGACGGCTATGCAGCGGAGGTTAAGAAATGAACGTTCTTGAAGCAATAGGAAATACACCCCTCGTAGAGCTGATGAATATCATCAGGAAGCCTGGTGTGAAGGTGCTCTGTAAACTGGAGGGGTGCAATCCCGGTGGTTCCGTGAAGGACCGGCCCGCTCTCTATATGATTACCAAGGCTGAAGAGAGAGGCGAGTTGACGAGGGACAAGATAATTCTCGAGCCCACATCCGGCAACACGGGAATTGCCATTGCCATGATAGGGGCCGCCAAAGGATATCGTGTGGAACTCTGTATGCCCGAGTGCGTCAGCATGGAGCGGCGTCAGATCCTACTCGGTCTCGGCGCCGAGGTCTTCCTTACCCATGCAAAAGAGAACATTGACGGCGCCATCCGGCGTGCACACGAACTCCTTGCCGCCGAGCCGGGCCGCTACTACATGCCCAACCAGTATGACAACCCGGACAACTGGCTGGCCCATTACGAGACGACGGGACCGGAGATTCTCGCCCAGACCAATGGCGAGGTAGACTATTACGTCGCCGGTATGGGTACCACGGGAACGCTCATGGGCACCGGCAAATACCTGAAAGAGAAGAAACCCTCCGTCAAGATCATCGGTGCAGAGCCTGTCATGGGTCACACCATACAGGGACTCAAGAACATGACTGAATCCATGGTCCCCGGCATCTACAACCGGAATGCAGTGGATGACGTGATGATGGTAGCCGATGGCGAGGCCTTTGAGACCACGAGGCTTCTGGCCCAGCGTGAGGGGCTTTTCGTGGGGACCTCCGCCGGCGCAGCAGTGGCCGTGGCTTTAAGGATTGCCCAGGATATCGACAAAGGGACCATCGTGGTCATTCTTCCTGACCGCGGAGACCGCTACTTAAGCACCATGCAGTTCCGGTCCATCTGCGCTAAATGCCCGCCGTGATAATTGCCCAATCTTAGCCCATCCGACTAAAGGCGGAAATATCTCTTTTGAGGGACGGAGCGCTTTTTTGCTCGCTGCCGGGGCACCCATCCGGTGACCGGGCAGCACATTCTTACCCTTGCCTCGATTCGGGCATCATACCTCCCCTCGGCCTTCAAGGAGAGATTTCATAATTATCAGGTCGCTATAGGGATGTTGTCAGATCATTCAAGGAGAGAACTATGAAAGATAGAGAAAATCTTCTTGTTATCAAACAGGGGGCCATATGTACGGTGGTCATCGACAACCCGGGGAAGCGTAATGCCTTGACGCCGGAATGTCTTTTTGGTATAGCCCGGACCTTCGACGATCTTTCTCATGATCACCAGATAAAGGTGGTCGTACTCCGCGGCACCGGGGAAGAAGCTTTTTCCGCAGGGGCAGATATTTCGTCCATGCCCACAAGAGGAAACTTTGTTGAACCCAGGGAAGATCAAGCCGACTATTCCCAGGCACTAGAGGCCATCCAGGGGTTCCCCTTCCCCGTCATTGCCATGCTTTACGGGTACACGCTGGGGGCAGGATGCATCCTGGCCATGGGTTGTGATATCCGTCTGGCTTCGAAAAACGTGAAGATGGGGATCCCCACATCGAGGATGGGCCTGGTCGTAGACTATAGAACATACAGACGTTTCTTGACTGTGCTGGGATATAGCAGGAGCCTGGAAATCTTTCTCACCGGCCGCCATTATGAAGGCCAGGAGTGTCTGATGATGGGTTTGGTGAACCATCTGGTGGAACAGGATCAGTTGGAGTTATACACCTACAGGCTGGCTGAGGAGATTATCCAATGCGCTCCTCTCTCGCTTCGGAGTTCAAAGTATATACTCAGCAGGATTGCTGAAAATCCCATTCCATCCCCTGAAGACCTTGAGGCTTTCAGCTTCCTCAGCATGCAGGCAGCGACGAGCGATGATCATGAGGAAGCCAAGAGTGCTTTCAAAGAGAAACGTAAACCACGGTTCATTGGTCACTAGGCAGTAGCCGGGGCCGACCCATTGGCACCGGGCCTTCTCGTTACTTTCCAGAGCCATGGCCATGGCATT
>CAYOYU010000046.1:11243-13017 GCA_964408265.1 uncultured Syntrophorhabdaceae bacterium | reverse complement strand
GTGCCAGTTGCCCCAGTTCATCGGAGAAAGTCTAGGGAACCCGTACCGAGAAGTTCCCCATGGCAAGGTCGCCGGTCGTGGAGGCCATGGCTTTTATTGGCCGGACCAGGCGCTTGCCCAGAGGCAGAGAGAAAAAGACTACCACCAGGATCATACCGGGTACCGCAACGAGGAGAGCCCAGTTCTGCTGCCTGAGGAAACGGAGCTGCTGGTGGTCGAGGAATCCCCTCGGCGGAAGGAGTCCCAGGCTCGTGGCTCCGAGGATAGCGAGAACTGACCAGGACGGCGGGCCCCCCACGCCCTATGATGTCTGGATCGCTGCCTTGTGCCTTTCCCGGTCAGTAGGAACGGGCCGCAGACGTGCTAGACCCTTTCCGGTCAGATCTCTAGCAGATCCTGCCCCACTATTATCTCGCCTTTGAATTCCCTGGCGGCCGGCCCTTTCCACATCTCATCGGTGATGGAAGGGTCGTCGGAGGGAACGAGATGGGTGAGGACCAGCTTCTTCACACCACAGGCCCGGGCGACCTTGCCCACATCTTCGACGGTAGTGTGGCTCGCCACGATGTGTTCAACGAGTCTGTCGGCGTTCGGGACCCGTGCCATGAGCCTGGCCAGGGACTGCCTGTGGATCACCTCATGGACCAGAACATCGGCACCCTGTGCCAATTTCACGAGACTGTCCACGGGCGTCGTATCTCCGGAGAAGACTATGGATCTGTCAGCAGTATCGAAACGGTAGGCAAAAGACGGGACAACGGGCGGATGGTTGACGATTGCCGCCGTCACCTTGATCTCATCGTTCTGCATGACAGGCCCCTCTTTTGCTATTTCATGGACATTGACCATCGGTACCAGGGGGGGGCGCCCCTCGTCCGGGATCCTGATGTCTATGTCATATTTGTTCGCTTCGAGAAAAAGTTTTGTCATCCTGTCCAGCGGTGGGGGGCCATAGGCATCGATGCGGCCTTTGAATCCGCTCGCCCATGCGTTGTAGATGAGGTTGCCGTATTCCAGGTTGTGGTCGGAATGGTTGTGGGTTATGAATATGTGCCTGAGCGAGCGTAGCGGGACGTCGGCAAAGACGAGCTGCCTGCTCACTCCGCCGCCGCAGTCGACGACATAAGGGGTGCCGTTCACCAGGATTACCAGTGCTGCCTGGTTTCGTTTTTTGTTCGGGCGGGGGCCGCCTCCGGTGCCGAGCAGAATCAGCCGGGTTGCCGATTTGGACTGTTTTGCCGGTGCCTCTTTCTGCTGGGCAGTAAGGGACCCCGGGATGAGGCCGGCCACTGCTGCCGCCAGTGTGGTGCCGAGAAACGCTCTTCTTGAGATGCCTTCACCTTCTTTCTTCATGTCAACCTCCCTTCAAATCGATTTGGTTTTGTCAAAGTTTCTCTGTTTCTAACCACCCCCCCCTTCTCAACATGGGCCTCTGGTTCCTGACTTTCTTGTGACAGGTGATAGCCATATGAGCATTATACATGGACGGGGTGAATCTGGAAGATGAATTTTTTATGTGATATCCTGAAGACCAGTATGAAGGGCCGGGAAAAACCAGTGCACGGGAAGAACCGATGAAGATGGCGCGCATATTAATGACTGTGATCGTCATCCTCCTGCTTCTCGTGCTCTATGCGGGACATCTCTACGGTCAGCAGGGCAGGGGTGGCCGCCAGGGAGACTACCCGGGTTCCGAAGGGCCGAAGCATCCCGGACCGAAGGTCATGCCCCCGGACTATGCCGACGGTGCCTTCAACATGGACACAGAGCAGTT
>CAYOYU010000046.1:0-11233 GCA_964408265.1 uncultured Syntrophorhabdaceae bacterium | reverse complement strand
AGATTTTTCCGGAGCGATCCTATGACAGCCGCGGCCAGGCATTGGAGATTTACTGCGACCTGGATACAGTACGGGAAAGGGGCAGAGAGAATCTTTCCCTGCGCGGGATGAGGGTCAAGTTCGTACCGCAGATGGACAACAGGTATGTTATCACCGACCGCACGGGCAGGCGTCTGGATATCGAAGAATTGAAATTCGAGGAATATCTGGCAGTCTTTGACAACTTCCGGGAGTTCACCGTAGAAAAGGTGATTCTTCCCAGCACGAAAGAGACGCGCAAGAGGCTGTCAAAGAAGGAGAAGACCGAGGATATGCTCGATGAGGGCATCTACAGGGAGGCGATTGTAGGGAGGATTCAACTCAAACCTGAAGATGCCAGGCACCTCAAGGACGCCTTTGCCGTGCTCCTCATAGGCAGCCCGGAGAAGCCCTTCACCTCATCCGAGACGGTACAGAGGAAAGGTACGCCGGAAAGGCTCGGTCAATATATGGCACGGTTCTATTACCTCCACATGCGTCTCCTGGAAATATGGTTCTATGATTTTGAAACGGGCAAGATATTCCTGAAGATGAAGCCTGGTCTCACTTCGCAGTAATCGGCCTGCAATCACCCCTCGCTGTATGCTACACCCCATCCCGTGAGTACCGAAAGGATGAGTTTGAGAAAACCTTCCATGGAATCTGCCACAATCCGGGTCAGTTCCAGGCCGAGTTCAAGAGATTGCGGCTGCATGCCTGCCAGGCATATTTCCGGCATGACCGGCAAGGACCATTGCGCAGCGGTGAGCACGTCCACGAGTCCTATGTCGTGAACCGAGGGCCGTCCCTTAAGGTGCCGGACGACGGCATCGCCGTCAATGGTGGCGTAGAATCCCGGTTCCCGTCCGAAATCGACTGCATCCACGAGGAGAACCTTTTCCCTGTCCTCCAGAAGGGGCAGGAGGTCGAGTCCCATGGTGCCGCCATCGACGATCTCCACCGGGGGGTTGAAGACGAAGCGGTCCGAAAGGGTTTTCACCGCGTGAACGCCCAGACCTTCGTCACTTAAGAGGATGTTACCCGTCCCTATAACCAGGATCGTCATCTTCACAGGCTTTGAATCCGCTGAACATGGAACTCATGACGCAGCCTTCCCTCTGGATGTCCGAAATCCAGGCGATATACTTGTGGGCTATGGGGAAGACGATGAGAAACCACATGAGTATGTGGTGGACGAGTCTCAGGTACTGTGGATGGATATAGGGCAGCAGCCATCCACCCATGAGTCTGGAGAGGAATCCGTAATGGCTCTGGGCGTAAAGGGCAAATCCCGTGATGATGGAGATGGTGAACCCCACATAGAGGACGAGATATGCGACCCCTGCCAGGACGGAATGGCCGAGCGCATGGGGCGCTTCTTTCTTGATGAAGAGGTAGAACTTTACGTAATGCCAGAGGTCCTGCCAACTCTTCCGGGTTACGGGCACGAAGCCCCTCCAACTCGAGTGGCTGTTTCCCGCAAAAGCCCAGTAGATGCGGAGGATGATGCTCATGGTGAAACAGTAGGCTACGGTGAAATGAATCAGCCTCATCCAGCCCATGACCCACTGGTCTTTCAGATTTATCCCGTAGAAGAGAGGATGAACGTGATGTATATAGGGGTGGCCGATATAGTAGCCCGTGAAGCAGAGGATGACCACGCAGCAGGCATTCACCCAGTGGGTAAGGCGGACCGGGAATTCCCATATGTAGTTGCTTGTAGCCATGACAGCCTCCTACAGTCCGGACGCGCAGGAGATTTCCACACCTCTGGCGTCCACTACGTGAACTGCGCATGCCATGCAGGGGTCAAAGGAGTGGACGGTCCGTAGAATCTCCAGGGGTTTGTTGGGGTCTGCGACTGGCGTTCCCACCAGGGCTGCCTCTACTGCACCCCTCACCCCTTTCGCATCCCGGGGTGAGAGATTCCACGTACTGGGTACCACTATCTGATAGTTGGCGATCTTTTCATTCTTGATGACAATCCAGTGGCAGAGGCTTCCCCTGGGGGCCTCGTGGAAACCGAATCCCCTGGCCTCCTTCGGCCATGTTGCGGGCTCCCACTTATCGGGGTTATGGATGCGGAGATCGTTCTTCTTCATGTTCGTCACAAGTTCATTGATCCAGGTTGGCAACATCTCTGCGATGATAAGGGTCTCGATGCCCCTTGCCGCTACCCTGCCGAGGGTCGAAAAGAGGGCTGCGGGGGTTACGTCGAGTTTCCTCAGCACCATGTCCACCACCTCCGTCACCCGTGGATGGCCCGATGCGTAGGCCACGAGCATCCTCGCCAGGGGCCCTACTTCCATGGGCATGTTGTCGTACCGGGGCGCCTTGAGCCAGGAGTACTGCTTATCTGTTTCAAGGAACTCGTAGGGCGGCTTGGGGCCGGTATAGTTGGGCCTGGTCGCGCCGTCCCAGGGATGTTTTGCTTTATCCTTTCCTTCGGTGTAGTCATACCAGGACCGGGCCACGTATTCCATTACCTTGCCCTGGTCTACGGGATGGACCGTCTTCAGGTCGCGGCCGATGATCTGGCCCCGGGGGAAGTAGAGATTTGTCGAATTGCTCAAGGTATCTTTGGGGAACTCGCCATAGGTCATATAGTTGCCCAGGCCGGAGCCATGGCCTGCCCAGTCTTTGTAGAAGGATGCCACGGCGAGGAGGTCCGGAATGTAAACTTTCCGGACAAAATCGAGGGCTTTTGCTGCACTTTCGTTTAAGAGTGCCAGACTGTTCGAGTTGAGGGCATTCTGGCTGTTCGGGTCCACGGGAATGGACATGCCGCCCACCAGATAGGTCTGGAGATGGGGGTTTTTTGCCCCGAGCCGGGCATGGACCTTGGCAATCTCCCGCTGCCAGTCAAGAGCGTCGAGGTAATGGGAGACGGCCATGAGGTTGGCTTCGGGAGGAAGTTTATATGCGGGATGGCCCCAATAGGCATTGGCAAAAAGACCCAGTTGTCCACTCTCCACCAGTCCCTTCACTTTGGTCTGGACCTCTTTGAAGAGGGCTGCCGAGGAGCGGGGCCAGTCTGATATGGATTGGGCCAGTTGAGCGGTCTTGACAGGGTCTGCCTTGAGGGCGCTCACGATATCGACCCAGTCGAGGCCATGGAGATGATAGAAATGTATCACATGGTCCTGGACGAACTGGACCCCGGTGATGAGATTCCGGATAACCCGGGCGTTGTCGGGAATAGTCGTCCCGATGGCGTTCTCCACGGCCCGCACAGAAGCAAGGGCATGGACAGTGGTACAGACGCCGCAGATGCGCTGGCAGAATACCCAGGCGTCCCTTGGATCTCTGTCTTTCAGGATAATCTCTATGCCCCGGAACATGGTGCTCGAAGACCAGGCATCCTGGACTTTGCCTCCTTCCACCTGTGCTTCGATGCGCAGGTGGCCTTCTATCCTCGTGACGGGATCTATAGCGATCCTTGCCATGTCTATTCCCTCCCTTCCCGTTCGTCTCCGGAATCCTCGTTACGGTCGGATCGAACCTTCTTCACTATCTGCCGTGCAATCGCATGGGCCGCGATGCCGCCGAGAGTACCTATGGTGACGGCAAGTCCGACCTTGTCGGCTGTAGTCTCAACGCTTATTCCGTAAGGCTGCGGCAGGCGCCTGTAGAAGGGCGTCATCTCATCCCAGAAGTTGGGCGCAGCACAGGCCACGCAGCCGTGGCCGGCCTGAACGGGCCAGCTTGTGCCTTCGTTATATTTGACTGTGGGGCAATTCTGGTATGCCTGAGGTCCCTTGCAGCCCATCTCGTAGAGGCACCAGCCCTTCCTGTGCCCCTCATCACCCCACTGGCGCACATACTGTCCCGCATCAAAGTGGGCTCGCCTTTCGCAGTTGTCGTGGATCCGTTTTCCGTAGGCGAAGAGGGGCCGGCCAACCGCATCGAGGGCAGGAGCTGTTCCGAAGGTGAGGAGGTAGACGATGGTGGCTGTCAGGTTTTCGGCGTTCACGGGGCAGCCCGACAGATTGATCACGTCGATGCCCGGCAGGGCCTCTTTCACCCCTACGGCGCCGGTGGGGTTGGGGCGGGCTGCCGGGATGCCGCCGAAGGCTGCGCAGGTCCCTACCGCTATGGTGGCCGCCGCATTGCCGCAGACCTCACGGGCATGCTCCAGGGCTGTTTTCCCGCCCACGCAGCAGTAGACGCCGCCATCTTTCATAGGGATGGTGCCCTCCACCACGGCAAAGTACTTGCCTTTTTCCTTCTTGATGATATCGTCCAGAGATTTTTCCGCCTGTTTTCCCGCCGGTACCATAATCGTTTCATGGTAGTCCACGTTGAGTACGTCCAGTACGAGCTCTGCGGCCGTAGGCTGGGAGGCCCGCAGAAAGGCTTCCGTATTTCCGGCACAGTCCTGATATTCCACCCAGACGAGATGGGGTTTCTTCTTCTCCAGGGCGTTGGCGATGGCGGGCGCCATGGCTCCCGGGAGAGAGAGGGTTGCTGCCATGGCCGTGCAGAATTTGAGGAAACTTCGACGGCTTACTCCCCGCTTTTCGAGGTCCGCCAAAAGGCCGGAATTGCTCATGCCACACCTCCTTGAATCGCTTGTTCAGGCCTATGGGAACAGCGCTGCCTTTTTCAGCTTCAATATAAGACAGGATAGCGAAAAGACAAGAAGTATCCGCTGCTCTTGCGGAGAATGTGTTGCCCTGCCTGCGACATTATTGTCGCCACCTTTTCCTCTTTTCGACATTATTGCCGGAAAGAAGGCTTTTCCTGCTGCCTATAAGCAACAATGTCAGCAGGTTAGCAGCAGCAGGCCATGGCCGCCATTTTGCATAAAGGAAATGAAGGAAGATCACTTCTTCCGGACAACATAAGGCATGGTGAGGATTTCGACGGGTGGGCAATTGTGCGGTATACTTCATAAAAGAGACGACACAAATCAAGCAGAGACGTGATAGCAGGAAGGAGGGTACCATGAAAGGAGCAAGCCGCATAATGGCGAAAACATTCCGGGTGGGTCTGTTCCTCTTCCTTATGATTGGTCTACTTTACGCGCAGGCATTGCAGGCACAGTCAAATCCCCCTCCTGTTGCCGCACCTATTCTTCGCGAAGGCGACCTGGCAGTCCAATTGATCTTCGAACTGGGTATGGGTCAGGTGTCCGACGAAAGCTGGGCTGAGAGCAAACTCGGGGAGATGGGGATTACGCCGCGGAACGGATGGATTGCCGATTACCCTGTGACGCCCGACATACTGGGCGAATTGCGGAAATCCTTAGGGGATGCAGTTGACGCAGGAAGGGTGAACATGAGCAGGAACGAGGCCCTGGACCGGCTGAACAACCTTGTCGCCAATGCCGGCATATCGGTGACCCCTTACGCTCCGGACGCGGCTTACGGACAGGTTCCCTCCTCTGCCGGCAGCTACGTTGATCCCGCAACGCTATACAGTTATTACGAGGCCGAAGGGCCGCCCATCTATACCTACTACGCTCCGCCCGTTGCCTACTATGACCTTTACGGGTTTGTCCCCTACCCCTTCTGGTATTCCGGTTTCTGGTTTCCCGGATTCTTCGTTCTCCGCGATTTTCACAGGCCCTTCTACGCGGGCGGCAGGACCTATTTCTGTTCCAACCATTTCCGCGATTTCAGGGGTAACCGGTTTTCCCGGATCGATCCCGTGGGCAGATTCCATGGAAGGCCCTTCGTTGCTGCGGCACCGCACCGGTCGGGCTTCACGTCGAACACCGGGTTTTCAGGTGCCGGGGTACCCAGGGGAAGCCACGCTACCATGGGTGGTGGACCTGCGGGCTATCCGGTTCGCAGCGGTGCCGGGGTAGCGGCCCCGAACCGGTCCGGTTTTGTGGGCCCCTCTTACCGCGGCAGCAGTATGACGGGGCCGGCCGGCCGGCCTGCTGGTGGTCTCCAGGGCGCCCCTTACGGTAACCGGACCGTATCCTATCGCACTCCCGTTTCGGCAAACCCCGGCTACCGAGGCAGCACCGTTACGGGAACGTCACGCCCGGCCAATAGTGGTTTCGCGGCGAGAGGCTTCTCAGGCGGGAGCCGCAGTTCTGCGGGCCACGGTGGAGGCACTGGTTTCTCCGGCAGTGGTTTTTCAGGCGGCAGTGGGTTCTCGGGTCACGGTGGCGGCGGTCACGGTAGCGGCCACAGGTAGAATCCGTATTAAGAAAGAAAATCTCTCAATCGCTGGATTGCCTCAATAGCATAAGATTCGCCGTGGACTTCGGTGGTGAAGATCAAATCTTCTCTCCCCTTCAGGAAAGGCTTCAGGTCACGGAAGGGGAAAGTCCCTTTGCCCACGGGCAGATGTTCGTCGGAGAGCCCATGGTTGTCGTGAAGGTGGAGTTCCTTAAGTTTCCCTTTCAGGGGGAGGAGCCAGCCGTCTAAGGGGAGAAGGGAGAACATGTTGAAATGGCCCGTATCAAGGCAGAAATAGAGTTCCTTTTCCTTGAAGTAGTCAAAGAGGGCAATAAAGGTATCCGGTCTTTCTTCAAAGACATTTTCCAGCATCACCGGGAAGGCTCCTCCCGTCTCCTTTAAGACCTCTGTCCAGGTCTCCACACTTGCCTCAAACCAGAGAGCCTCATTGGCGCCGAATCTCCATTTGTCATATCCCGGATGGCAGACCAGCCCCCTGGCCCCAAGGATGAGCGCCATCTCTACGGCCCTTTTCAGCTTTTCCCTTGTCACCGCTTTTACCTTGTTGTCAAAGCCGCCCGGGCTCAAATCCATAAAGGGAGCGTGGATGGTGCAGGGAATGCCTCTTTCCCGGAGGAGCCTGCCGGTTCTACTCATTTCCG
This sequence comes from uncultured Syntrophorhabdaceae bacterium, assembly GCA_964408265.1. GTDB lineage: Bacteria > Desulfobacterota > Syntrophorhabdia > Syntrophorhabdales > Syntrophorhabdaceae > CAYOYU01. The sequence continues at coordinate 4,419 of CAYOYU010000046.1, read as the reverse complement.
ATGCGGAAATCTCCTCGATGAGATTGTTCTCGGCATACAACTCTATTCCGATCTCCAGTGACGCGATCCGGTTGATCCGTGTCTCCAGGTGGCCGAAAGGGACATTTATAAATACAGGTATTTTTGCCATATGGGCTCTCCGATGGTACAATTTACAAATCACTGTAGAGGAAAGCAACAGAAAAAGGGGAGAATACCGTGGCTCACCAAGGGATCATAAACAAGACGATGGAACGTTCCGACCTGGAATCGGAGGCTGCCGTGAAGATCATCGGGGAGTTGAATGATCTCATCGGCGAGCTTAAAGCACAGAGGCTGAAGATCAGTTCCTGGTACGGGAGATTCGATCTGGCCGAGGGCGCAGACCCGCTTGAGAAGATCAACCGGGGTTATGACTACCAACCTTTGAAGGAAGCGGCAGACGACAGGAATTTTCCCTGGTTCCTCTACTGGGAGATTCTGTGGATAATCCTGCACGGAGAATTCGAGGCGAGACAGAAAGTCCTCGATCTCGGGGGGAGTTCTTCACTTTTCTCCTATCTTCTTGCATCCAGGGGGCTCGAGGTGACCACAGTGGACCTGCAGGAAGACCTCGTTGAAAATGCAAACCTGGTGGCCCGGGCTCGTGGCTGGAATTTGAAGAATTACGTCATGGACATGAGAAGACTCAATTTCGATTCCTCCTTTGACCATATCACCTCCGTCTGTGTCTATGAGCATATACCCATGTACGACCGGGTCAGGATCAACGGCCGCATACGGGACCTGCTCCGGCCTGGGGGACGATTCAGCATCACCTTCGATTACCGGAACCCTTCCAGATTTGCCGCGATAAATACGCCCCAGGATGTGCATAATCAGTTCATCCTGCCCTCGGGGCTCAAGGTCCGGGGCAACCCGGTATTTATGGATACAGGAGATTCGTACCTCCTCAACCCGTTCTATTACAGGGGCATTCCCTTGCGGTACAAGGCGGCCCACATTCGGCAGGGTCACTTCAGACCATGGGAGATCATCCGGTCGAAGTCCGCCAACGACTACACCTTCGGGGCGCTCTTTCAGGAAAAGGAGTGAAAAACCCTTCCCCATCCCGGCTGAAGAGCGTGGCGTCCGCCGATTTGAAAAACCCCCGCTTTTCTGGTAAACTAAGCCGGTGGAAGGGGTTTACGGTATCCCGGAAAGACCGGGAGCGACTCTCGCCCTCCTTGTCAAAAACACCTGAGAGGGAACCAGCGGAGCAGATTCCCTCAGCGGCTTTCCTGCCTGTTCGGCAGACAGGTGCCGCGAGAAGGGGAGGCTCAGCGGGCTTGGCCCGGGGAGGGAGCGACGTGAGCCCCATGAAGAATGGACAGAATATTCGTAAAAGGTGCCAGAGAGCACAACCTCAAGAACATTGATGTAGCGATCCCCCGGAACAAAATGGTGGTCATCACTGGGCCCAGCGGCTCCGGCAAGTCGACCCTTGCCTTCGATACCATCTATGCCGAGGGGCAGCGCAGGTACGTGGAGTCCCTCTCCTCCTACGCGAGGCAGTTCCTGGAGCTCATGGAGAAGCCCGACGTGGACTATATCGAGGGTCTCTCCCCCGCCATCAGCATCGAGCAGAAGACCATCAGCAAGAACCCCCGCAGTACTGTGGGGACGGTGACGGAAATCTACGACTACCTCCGGCTCCTCTTCGCCAGAGTGGGTCACGTCTTCTGTTACGGCTGCGGCAAGGAGATAAAGAGCCAGCACGCTCCCCAGATCGTCGATGCCATTCTCGCCCTCGGGGCGAATGCCAAACTCTCCATTCTCGCCCCCATCGTCCGGGGAAGAAAAGGTGAATACAGGAAAGAGCTGGACGAGTTGAGAAGACAGGGCTTCACCAAGGTCAAGCTGAACGGGAAGATTGTTGACCTTTCCGAGGAAGTCCACATTGACAAGAACAAGAAGCACGAGATAGACGTCATCATAGACAGGATAGTCATACGGGAGGGGATCGAACGAAGGCTCTTCGAGGCCGTCGAGCTTGCCCTCCAGAAGGCGAACGGCATAGTCAAGGTGGAGACTGAGACGGGAACACAGATCTTCAGCGAGAAATTTGCCTGCCCTGAGTGCGGCATCAGCTATCCCGAGATCGAGCCCCGCATATTCTCCTTCAACAACCCTTACGGTGCTTGTCCCACCTGCCTCGGTCTCGGCGTGAAAGAGTATTTTGATCCCATCCTCATCGTCCCCAACCAGGACCTTTCCCTGAGGGAAGGCGCTGTCGTTCCCTGGGGTGAGAAGAACCCGATCCATTTTCTGCCTATCCTGGAAGCCCTGGTGAACCGCTATAAGATTGATATCCGCAGCCCTTTCAGGGACTTGCCGAAAGAGGTTCAGGATGTGATCTTCTTCGGCTCGGGGGAGGATCTCGATTTCTACTACGACAGGGGGCGGCGCCGGGACATCGGGAAGAAGCCCTTTGACGGCGCCATAAAGGAACTCCAGCGGGCGTACGAGAATGAGGCGGTCCACGAGAAGGACCGTTATGAACGGTTCATCAACCTCATTCCCTGCCCCACGTGCAATGGTGCGCGCCTCAGGAAAGAGGTCCTCTGGATCAAAATCGGCGACCGGAACATAGATGAAGTCTCCCGGATGAACATCGGGACCTGTATCGAGTTTTTTTTCGGCCTCTCCTTGAGCGAAAAGGAGATGGAGATTGCCCGGGTGATCCTTAAGGAGATAACGGCCCGCCTCAGGTTCCTCATAGACGTGGGACTCGACTACATTACGTTGAGCAGAAACTCTGCCACCCTGTCATCGGGCGAATCGCAGCGGATCGGGCTGGCCACCCAGATAGGCCCCGGCCTCACAGGGGTTCTCTACGTCCTCGACGAGCCGAGCATCGGACTCCACCAGCGTGACAACGAGAGGCTCCTCGATACCCTGAGGAGGCTTCGGGACCTGGACAACACCGTTATCGTCGTGGAACATGACCACGACGCCATCATCTCCTCCGATTATGTGGTGGACCTGGGACCGGGTGCAGGCGAGAACGGGGGTTACCTGGTGTTTCAGGGTACTCCGGCAGAGCTGGAGGTACATCCCGACTCCATCACGGGTATGTACATATCGAACAGGATGCGGATCGAGGCGCCTGAAAGGAGGCGCCGCCAAAAGGGCATTCTTTCAATCAGGGGAGCCCGCGCCAACAACCTGAAAGGTATCGATGTGGACATTCCTCTCGGTGTCTTTACCTGTGTTACCGGTGTTTCCGGCTCGGGGAAGAGCACCCTCGTAGTTGATACCCTCTATCCGCTTCTGAAACAGAAGCTCCACAGGTCCCGGGAAAGGGCGGGAGAGGTGGAAGCTTTCTCCGGCTTCGAGGCTGTGGACAGGGTCATCGACATCGACCAGTCTCCCATCGGCCGCACACCGCGGTCCAACCCCGCCACTTATACGGGCATCTTCACTCCTATCAGAGAGCTCTTCACCAGGCTCCCTGAATCGAGGATGAGGGGCTACAGGGAGGGCAGGTTCAGCTTCAACGTAAAGGGAGGGAGATGCGAGACCTGCGCGGGGGAGGGATTCGTCAAGATAGAGATGCAGTTTCTCCCTGACGTCTACATCGTATGCGATGCCTGCAAGGGGAAGCGGTACAACAGGGATACCCTGGAAATCAAGTACAAGGGAAAGAGCGTCGCCGATGTGCTGGAGATGACGGTCACCCAGGCCATGGATTTCTTCGGGGCCATTCCGCTCATCCAGAGCAAACTGAAGGTGCTCAACGAGGTAGGGCTCGGGTATATAAAGCTGGGCCAGGCGGCGACGACCCTCTCCGGGGGCGAGGCCCAAAGGATCAAGCTCTCCCGGGAACTCTCAAAAAGGGATACGGGCAGCACCGTCTACATCCTCGATGAACCGACCACAGGCCTCCATTTCGCCGATATCGAGAAGCTCCTCAAGGTGCTTTTCGAACTGGTGGACAGGGGAAACACGGTGGTGGTCATCGAGCACAACATGGATGTCATCAAGTGTGCCGACCACATCATCGACCTTGGACCCGAGGGCGGAGAGAGGGGCGGCACCATCATCGTCGAAGGTTCGCCGGAAAGGGTTATGGCCACGGACGGCAGCTATACCGGGGCATTCCTCAAGAAGTACCTGGACTCCTACGAGCGGCCCGCGATCAGTGCGGGACAGAAAAGCAGAAAATAGAAAGCTTTCAGCGGTCAGCGCAGAGCCGTCAGCCGGAAACAGCCAGGACCTGTGCCCCCAACACAGGTATCTTACCCTCCCTTTCTACCCTGAAATGAATTTTCAGTTTTCAATAGCAATAGGCCGTCAGCCGTTGCCAGTATTGGATTTGCGAGGATGTCCGTCTTCACTAACACGGTAGATTCTACTCCAAACTGCACCACCTGAGATAACTGCGGGACATGACGGGGT
>CAYOYU010000045.1:16328-24751 GCA_964408265.1 uncultured Syntrophorhabdaceae bacterium | reverse complement strand
TTGTCTTTGGGTACTGCTTCCACGACAAGGCCTTCGCCTTCCCATTTCCTTCCATCCTTTTCGATTACGGCCCTGATGGAATACCGGTATTTCTTCCCGTTTTCCAATCCTCTTTCCTCAAAGGAAGGATTCCTGAGCAAGTCGCCGTTTAAGGGGAAGAGGGGGTACGAACCGTTCACGTAACGGTAAACATTATAAAAGTAGCCGGGCTCACCCGACCACTTCAGGTCCAGGCGCCCGTCGTTTGCCACGAAGGTGGCATTTTTTGGCGGATCGGGGGGCTTTTGCCACCTCACCGAGAACCGGTTGGAGGCGTCTCCCCGGGCGCCGGAAGCGCTTAAAGGATAGACCAGATAGACATACTCAAAACCCTGTGCAAGGTCATCATCGTAGATGTACAGCCGGCCATTGGCGATAGTATATCCCTGGTTTTCATCGAGACGGACTTCCCGGAAGGGCTCGAGAGAGCCGGAACAGCTTCCGCAGGTCCTGAAGAATTTGAAGCCTGCCAGATCCTTTACCGGTGTGCCGTCCATGTTGATCGTAGGCAGAGTGAATGAAAGGAATAATACGCCGTCTTTGACCTGCCCGCTGAGGTCGCTGATGGTCGCCGGCACCGGCCTTCCTTTGGGCGAGGGGTCTGCTTTTTTTCCGCAGGAACCGGCGAAGAGAAGGACCAGGAGACTAAAGAATATTAAGGTACTTTTTTTCAGCATCGATCTGTCTTTCCACCTCTTCAAAAGCGGCGGCTCCTTTCGTTTTTCTGCTTGCAAGTATTGTCCGGGCGTCGAGGCACTGGAAGACATCTTCCTCGAATGCAGTCGAGTATTCCTTCAACTCGGCCAGACCCAAATCTTTCAGGAATATCCCCCTCTCCTCGCACTTCCTCACGATCATCCCCACGATACCGTGGGCCTCTCTGAAGGGCACCCCTTTTATTGTAAGGTACTCCGCCATCTCCACAGCCGGCATGTAGCTCCGCTCGACGGCATCCTCCATGCGTTCCTTTTTCAGGGATAACCCTTTAATACAGAGCTGCGCGATTGAAACAGCATCTTTCACCGTATCCATCGCATGGAAGAGCGGCTCCTTGTCTTCCTGGAGATCCCTGTTATAGGTAAGAGGCAGCCCCTTGAGGAGCGTGAAAAGGGTAAAAAGGTCACCCACCACCCGGGCTGTTTTTCCCCTTATCAGTTCCAGAGAATCGGGGTTCTTCTTGTGGGGCATCAGGCTGCTGCCTGTACAGAGTTCATCGGGTAATTCTACAAAGGCAAACTCCTGCGTTGAGTAAAGTATCAGATCCTCTGCGAGACGGGAAAGATGAATCATGATCATGGCCGCACAGTAGAGGGCATCGAGGATGAAGTCCCTATCGGAAACGGTGTCCATGCTGTTCTCGGAAACCCGGGACAGACCGAGTTCCTCTTTCACCCATTCCCTGTCGAGCGGGATAGTTGAACCTGCCAACGCGCCTGCGCCGAGGGGCGAGACATCCATGGCCTGTCTCGCATGGAGCAACCTCTCCTTATCCCGCTTGAACATGTTGTAATAGGCCATGAGATAGTGGCCGAAGGTGACAGCCTGAGCCCTTTGCATGTGGGTGTATCCGGGCATGATAACCCTTTTTTCCAGGCCGGCCCTCTCGACAAATGCGATGAGAAGTCCCTTCAGTTTCAGATCGAGATCTGCCAGATCCTTCTTCAGGTAGAGCCTCATGTCCAGTGCAACCTGGTCGTTTCTGCTCCTGCCTGTATGAAGCTTCCTGCCCGCGTCGCCTATCTTCTTTATGAGGCGATCCTCCACGTGCATGTGGATGTCCTCCAACTCATTGGAGAATTCGAATCGACCCGTCTCTATCTCTTCGGCTATCTCGTCGAGGGCCGCAGTAATCGATTCCCGTTCCGCCCGGGAAAGTATTCCTATCTTTTCGAGCATACCCGCATGGGCCTTGCTTCCTTCGATATCCTCGCGGAACAAGGCCTGGTCGAAGCCGATGGAAGCGCTGAATCGCTCGAGAAGAGGGTTCGTTCCCTCCTTGAAACGGCCGCCCCAGGGTTTCATAATTGACGCTCCTTCATGTTGACCACAGACATCATTGGACCCCGTATACTCTTTCGCCGAAAATGGCTGTGCCCACCCGCACCATGGTGGCACCCTCCTCCACGGCAACTTCGAAATCAGAGGACATGCCCATGGAAAGCTCCTTCATGGTGAGGGAGAACTCACTGTTCAAGGTCTCCAGCATCTTCCTCAAGGCTGAAAATATCCATCTCGATTCCTCCGGGGTCTCGCCGAATGGGGCCATAGTCATCAAGCCTGCGGGCTTTACGAATTTCAGACCCGCTGCCTTTTCCAGGACCCTTCGGACCTCATCGGATCCGGTGCCGTGTTTCGACATTTCCCCGGAGAGATTCACCTCGAGAAGGACCTTAAGTTCTTTTCCGAACCGTTCCAGCCCTTCCAGCACCTCTGCTCTGTCCACAGAATGGACCCACTGGAAGAGACCAGGGATATATTTCATCTTATTCCGCTGAATATGGCCGATCATATGCCAACTGAAACCGTCCCCTGCCAGGGCCTCTATTTTTGCCCGGGCTTCCTGGATATAGTTCTCTCCGAAATCCCTGATACCAAAGGATGCCGCTTCCCTGATCCTCGCGACGTCCACCGTCTTGGTCACCGCCACCAGTTTCACATCTGCCGGCACCCGGCCCGCACGGTCACAGGCCCGTGCTATCTTTTCTTTCACCGCCGCTATGGAATCTCCGATGCCGCTCACTTTACTCACCGCCAGCCAACTGGCTCCCCTGCTTCTTCAGGCACAGCACCCGCCTCATGAGAGGACGCCGAGGGAAAGGAGCGCTTCTGCGACCTCACAGATGGGAAGACCCACCACGTTCGAATAGGATCCCTTTATTTCTTTGACCATGCAACCGCCCCTGCCCTGCACGGCGTATGAGCCGGCCTTGCCGAGAGGCTCGGAGGTCTTGATATAACGCCGTATCTCATCATCAGTCAGGTCCCTTACAAAGACCTTTGTCTCCACCGCATCCCGGTAGACAATGCCCCTGGAAAGGTTCAGGACGCAATAGCCGGTGACGACCTTGTGCCATTTTCCTCTCAGGGTTCTGAGCATGTCCAGGGCCTCATCCTCGTTTTCCGGCTTGCCGAGAATCCGTCCCTTCAGAACTACTATGGTATCGGCGCCTATGACCCATTTGTCGGGAAAGTGAGTCCCCACCTTGAAGGCCTTATCATAGGATATGCGAAGCACATATTCCCTGGGGATCTCGTTTTCTCGTCTCGTCTATGCCCGGAGGTATGATGGAGAACGATATACCAAGTGTCCTCAGGATATCGATCCTTCTGGTAGATTCACTCGCCAGGATAATGGCGTCGCCTTCTGTTAAATGAAACATTACATCCCTCACATCTTATCGATAGAATAGTAAAACTATCCGAAATTAGCTATAATTTCAAGAGAAATATGTGCTTCGGAGGGCCTCGCAAGGCCTGACGGCCCGCGGCATAACCGATAGTTAAAGGGACAGACTTATGGGCGTAAAAGCAAAAACATACACCGATGTAATTGTTGTGGGGGCCGGGCTGGCAGGTATGGTTTCGGCCTATGCCGCATCCAGGGAAGGCGCCCGCGTTCTGCTCCTTGACCGCGGTTCCGTGGCGACAGGGACGAATTCGGTCCTTTCAAACGGCATGTTCTGCGGCCCCACGCCGGGATATCCTCTCGAAAGCTACGTGAAGGATACAATTGCCATAGGCAGGGGAATCAATCATGAGCCCACGGTGCGGCGCATTGCCCGGGGAGCCGGGCAGGCCATCGACCTCCTCCGGTCCATGGGCTCAACCGTTAAGGAACTGAAAGAGGCCTACATGGTTGTTGCCGCCGATCCACACCTCATCCCCGGATTCACCCTCGTAAGGACCGTGAAGGAATCTCTGCGGAGTGCCGTGAATATAGCTTCGGTGACAGGGTTTTACGCCACGAAGATAGCGAAGGACGAAACCGGAGTGAAAGGGGTTAAGGGTTTTGACAGAGAGGGAGAAGAGATCAGCCTCTATGCTCCGGCAGTGATCCTGGCCACGGGCGGGGCAGGAGCTATCTACCTGAGAAACGACAACCAGAAGCAAATCATGGGCCAGGGTTACCGTCTGGCCGCCGAAGCCGGCCTGGAGCTGTGGGACATGGAGTTTGTTCAATTCTACCCCATTGTGTTTGCAGAGCCGGGTCTTCCCTCCATGCTCGCCTACCCGCCCCACCATGAGGAGGCGAGGCTCCTTAACCACAAAGGCGAGGACCTGGTCAGGCAATACGGTTTCATTGATGTCAACCAGGCGCTCGTCCGCCACCGGGATGCATTCTCTGCCCTTCTCCTGGAAGAATCGCGAAAAGGCCCTGTATACATGGATTTCCGGAAGGTCCCGGCCGCCAACTGGGAAGAACACCCCATGGCTCTTTTGCACGGGTTCCGGGCGATCCTTAAGGAGCGACCCGTGAGGGTGGCGCCTGCCGCCCACTTCTTCATGGGAGGTCTGCTCGTGAATGAGCAGAATGAGACCGCATTGCCGGGCCTTTTTGCCTGCGGAGAGGTCGCCTGGGGACTGCATGGAGCCAATCGACGGGGCGGGAACGCCCTCACAGAATGCTTGGTGTCCGGTCTGGCTGCGGGAGATGCCGCCGCTCGCCGCGCGGCAGCCAACCCCCTTTCCCGGGATGCCGAAAAGACCCGCAGGAACGAAGCCGGCCCGGATGGAACCTTCAGCCCGGGAGACCTGGCGGCTCTCCGCAACCGAATACGCTTGGCGGCATGGAACCACGCCGGTGTCATCAGGACAGCGCAGGGCATCAGAGAAGGGTTGGCCTTATCGGAGGGACTCTTCCGGGAACTCTCCGAACAAGGAGCGGCCAACCCGGCTCAGAGGGCGCTCAGGGAGGACCTTCTGAGCGCTGCCTTTGTCCTTAAGGCCATTCTGACAGCAAGCCTCGAAAGAAAGGAGAGCAGAGGCGCCTTTATGAGGGGCGATTTCCCTGAAGAGGATAACATCTCCTGCCTGGTCAACTCTTGCCTCAGTTACGACAGAAAGAGCGACTCCTTTGCCTTATGCCACAGACCCGTCGTCCCGCCTGTCTAACCTCGGAAAAAAACAATAGACTTCCTTCGCAGGGAGCGATTCTTTTCCCTTCCTTCTGTAAGGCATAATGACGAAGAATTGTGGCCAGCACCGGCCAAATCCTATAAACTATAGGCTGAAGAAAGCCTTGACCAAACCCGATGTCACAAGGAGAGAGTGAGATGAAAGGCATTATCCATATCACCACCACTTCGGACAATAAGGAGTCTTTGGAGAAGATTGCCCGGGGCCTCCTCGAAGATCGGCTCGCCTCCTGCGTACAGATTTTGGGCCCCATGAAGAGCCTGTACTGGTGGAAAGAGAAGATTACCGAGTCTGATGAATGGCTGGGGATCATCAAGACAAGAAAGGACCTTTATAAGCGGGTGGAGGAAAGAATCAAGGAGCAGCACCACTATGAATTACCCGAAATCATAGCTTTCGAAGCAGACAACGGCCTGCCGGCCTATGGCAACTGGGTCCTGGCAGAGACCGAATACCCCACAGGAGAAGGAAGATGAAACTTCATGATAGAGTGGCACTTTTTACGGCAGCAGCCGGAGCCGGCATAGGACAGGCTACGGCGAGAGTTTTTGCCCGGGAAGGTGCAAAAGTCGTGGTGACGGACATGCATTATGAACGCGCCCTCGCCACAGCCAAAAACATAGAAGAAGAATACCATACCGAAGCCATCGCCATGGCCTGCGACGTGACCAAGAGAGACGATGTGGAAGATACCGTCAGGGCTACTCTCGAACGGTTTGGACGGATTGATATCCTCTTCAACAATGCAGGCACCAACAGGCCCTCCCAGGTGGCTGACCTGACCGATGAGAACTGGGAGCTTGTGATCAATACCTCCCTTCGCGGGACATTCTATTGCACCAGGGCCGTTTTGCCTTCCATGATGGAGCGGAAATACGGCAGGATCCTGAGCGTCACGTCTGTCGCCGGGTTTGCCGGCCTTAAAGCGGGTCATGCCCATTATGCCGCTGCCAAAGCGGGGGTCATGGCCTTCACCCGCTGTCTGGCCATGGAGGCGGCGCCGTACTATATCACCGCAAACACCATAGCCCCCAGCTTCATCTTCAATGAGTTCATACCGCACATCTACCCCCCTGAAGAGATTGACAGAATGTACGCCGATATCCCCTATCCCAGGAAGGGAACCCCGGAAGATGTGGCCAATACCGCACTCTTTCTCGCCTCCGACGAGGGCGAGTACATCACTGGCCAGACAATCTGCGTCACCGGCGGGAGCTGGATGCGATAAAATCCCCTCAGATTTTCCGTGGTCAAAAATAGAGAGAGTGATTAGATTATTTTTAAGCGCCACAGAATCGCTTTGAAAGCTCCGTCCGGAGTCGGGAATTATGGCACATGAGGATCCGCAGGGGAGGTAGACATGGTAACGAAGCTAGGCCCGGAAGACCTGTACAGGCAATGCCAGACAGACATATTTAAGTTCGAGACAACTGACGACATCAAGGATGGGTCGGAAACAATCACCCAGGAGAAAGCCCTGAGGGCCCTCGATTTTGGCCTCAGCATGGACAGCGCCGGCTTCAACATCTTTGCCCTCGGGGAAAGCGGCACGGGCAAGATGACTACAGTGATGGCCCTGCTCAAGGAAAAAGCCGCCCAGGAAAAGGTACCCCAGGACTGGTGCTACATCTATAATTTCAAGAACCCCGATGTTCCTGTAGCCATTCCCTTAGAGCCGGGCAGAGGTACGGCCTTCCAGAAGGACATGGAGGAGCTCGTCAAGACCTTGAGGCTGGAGATACCCAAGGCTTTCGAGTCGAAAGAATACGAGATCCAGAGAAGCAAGATCATCGATGAGTTTCAGCAGAAACAGACGGAATACCTGAACAGGCTCGATGAGGAGGCAAAGGGCAGAGGCTTCACAGTGAGGAAGGCGCCCACGGGCATTCTCATTGTGCCGGTGAAGGAAAACGGGGAACTCCTCTCTAAAGAGGAATTCGACGCCTTTGATGAGGATAAGAGGAAGGGTCTCGAAGAAACGGGCCGCATGCTCCAGGAGAAGCTGAACGATGTGGCACGAGTGCTCAGGGACGCAGAGAAGCTCGTAAGGGACCTGCTGTCAAGGCTGGAGCGCATGATTGCCCTTGAAATACTTGGCGGCATCATGGAAGGCCTCAGCGGGAAATATGCCGGGAATGATAAGATCCTTCGTTACCTCGAGGATGTGAAGGAAGAGATCCTCAGCCATCTAGATGAATTCAGGTCCACAGAGGAAGCGCCTTCACCAGTCCCTTTCCTGAGACTTCCGAAACAGGAGGTTTCTTTCGCAAAGTACAGCGTAAACGTCATGGTGAACAACGGGGACACCAAGGGGGCGCCGGTCATATTCGACAGCAACCCCACCTATCTGAACCTCTTCGGCAGGATCGAGAATAAATTCCTCTATGGCGTTGCCGTCACCGATTTCACTATGATCAAAGCAGGTTCCGTCCACCTTGCCAACGGAGGTTATCTGGTCATCGACGCCATGGACCTCCTGAAGAATCCCTTCTCCTACGATGCCCTGAAGAGGGCCCTCAAGAACAAAGAGGTAAAGATCGAGGATGTTCTCGAACAGTACCGTTTTATCAGCACCTCAGCCCTCAAGCCTGAGGCAATCCCTCTGAACGTCAAGGTTGTTCTCGTAGGAAACCCCTATCTTTATTACCTGCTCTACGGCCTTGATGAAGAGTCCAGGGAATTGTTCAAGGTGAAAGCTGACTTTGAGAGCAGGATGGATCGCTCCCTGCAGAATACAGAAAAATATGCCAACTTCCTGGCGCTGTGCCAGAAAGAAGAGAACCTGCTCCCCTTCGACAGAAGCGGTGTAGCGAAGGTAGTGGAGTATGGATCACGCTTCGCGGACCATCAGGATAAGCTGACCACAAAATTCAGCATCATTCGCGATCTCGCCCGTGAAGCCCATTACTGGGCAAAAAAGGGCGGGAGCAAGGTCATAAAGGCCGAGTATGTCATCCAGGCTGTGGAAGAAAAGATATTCCGCGTCAACCGGGTCGAGGAGCGGATGCGGGAGATGATGGTGGATGATACCCTCATCGTGGAGACAGCAGGCACGAAGGTGGGACAGGTAAACGGTCTTGCCGTGCTTGACCTCGGAGACTACAGTTTCGGGAAGCCGTCGAGAATCACCGCGAAGACCTTTGCAGGCAAGGCAGGGGTAGTCAATATAGAGCGCGAGACGAAGATGAGCGGGAAGATCCATGAGAAGGCCATTCTTATCATCTCCGGCTACCTGGGAAGCAAATATG
>CAYOYU010000045.1:6228-16318 GCA_964408265.1 uncultured Syntrophorhabdaceae bacterium | reverse complement strand
TTTCAGCCTCCATCACCTTTGAACAACTCTACGAGATGATCGAAGGTGACAGCGCCACCTGTGCCGAACTCTACTCCCTGCTCAGCAGCATTTCCGGAGTTCAGCTGAAACAGAGCTTCGCCGTCACGGGTTCGATGGACCAGAACGGGGATGTCCAGCCCATCGGCGGGGTCAACCAGAAGATAGAAGGATTTTTCGACCTCTGTAGAATACGGGGTCTCGACGGGAGCCACGGGGTCATCATACCCAGGAGAAATCTGAAGAACCTCTTCCTTAAGGAGGATGTAGTTAACGCGGTGCGCGAAGGAAAGTTCGCGATCTATGCCATCGACAGGATGGAGGAGGGTCTCGAGATCCTCACCGGGATGACTGCCGGGGAAGCCGGAGATGATGGCGCCTACCCGGAAGGATCCGTCAATTATCTCGTTGCCAAGCGCCTGAGTGAAATATCGGCTGCCATGGAGAAGAAGAAAGGTGACGATGGTGATATCGTCCACGCGCCTCCCGGGGAATAAACCTCCCGGAGGGGTGAGAAATGGACTCATACCTGAAGGGACGGGCAGGGACGCATCTTCCTTGGGAGGAGCGTCACTTAGGCCTGTCCCTTCTTTCTCTCAGAAGCAATTCAACCCCCGAGAGCATATTGGCTCCGCCGTCGTCATCTTGGCGATGGGAGGGTCCCCTTGCTTTCACCCGCCATCACGGTTACAATAGGTGATGCTCGCCCCCCTGAAAGAACGGTTGAGGCCATATAAGGCCAAGTCGATTGAAAGCCCCAAGGCCCTTTGCGCGGGAGTCATAATCCCCCTGTTCGAGAAGGATGGCCACCTCTTCATTCTCCTTACGAAAAGGACCGAGGAGGTGAGGGTCCACAAGGGCGAAGTCTCTTTCCCCGGAGGGATGTGCGAGGAAAGCGACATAGACGTGATGGACACTGCCCTGCGGGAATGCTGCGAGGAGATCGGCGTTTCAGGCAGAGATGTGGAAATTGTGGGGAGACTCGATGACATGATGACCCTCACCGGGTTTGTGATCACCCCTTACGTGGGCCTGATCCCCTACCCCTATACTTTTACTCCCAACCCACGGGAGGTGGCCTACCTTATTTACCTTCCCCTCGAGACACTCATGACTGCAGTCCCGGAGTATGAGGAAGCGACCTATGACGGGAGAACCATGAGGGTGCCCTCTATTTATTTCGGTGGAGACAGAATATGGGGGGCCACATGCAGGCTGTTGCTCCAGCTCAGGCAGATAATCAAAGATGAAAAAATTTAACCTCAAAGTACTCGTAATCCTCTCTTTGGGGCACCTCGTCACCGACATATACCAGGGCGCGCTCCCTGCCACGCTCCCCTTTCTCAAGGACAAGCTGGCCCTCACCTACACCATGACGGGTCTTATCCTGATGACCGCCAATTTCACATCGTCCATACTGCAACCTCTCTTCGGCTTCTACTCCGACAGGAAGGAAAAGCCCGTACTCCTGCCGCTCGGGCTCTTCTGCGCAGGTCTCGGCTTCGCCCTCCTTTCCGTCCCCACAACCTTCTCTGCAGTTCTCGCCCTGGTGACCATAAGCGGCCTCGGGATCGCTGCCTACCACCCGGAAGGCTACAAAACGGCACACTTTTTCACAGGGGAACGGAGTGTTGCAGGCATGTCCATCTTCTCCGTAGGGGGAAACCTGGGCCTCGCACTCGGCCCCGTACTATCCATTTACATAATAAGCTATTTCGGCCTGGCTTCCCTGCCGGCTATCATCGTTCCCTCGCTCATTCTTACAGGCACCGTACTTTTCTACCGCACAACCATCGCCATCCCCAGAGGCGAACATGCCCTGCGAAAGGCAAACGCCCCGAAAACACCTGCCCGTGCCTATGTTTCGCTCTTCACTCTGGTGGGACTCGTGATCATGCGGACCTGGACGCAGATGGGCCTCTTGAGCTACATCCCCTTTTACTATATCAATTACCTGAAGGGAGACGCCCTGTACGCAGGAAAACTGGTTTTCGTCTACCTTGCCAGCGGAGCCGCCGGCACCCTCATCGGGGCGCCTTTTGCAGACAGGTGGGGACACCGGTTTTTCATAAGGCTCACCATGTTCCTTGCTGCAGCCACACTTCCCTTCATCTTTATCCCTGCCGTACAGAAGAGCTATCTCATGTTCGTGGTCCTCGGTATTCAGGGTTTTCTCCTCATCTCTACTTTTTCCGTTACCGTCGTCATGGCTCAGAGACTCCTCCCCGGCAACCTTGGCATCGCCTCGGGGCTTATGGTAGGTTTCGCCATCGGTACCGGTGGAATCGGCGTCACCTTGCTTGGCGTTGTGGCAGATAACTTCGGTGTGCCCGTGGCCCTGGAGTCCATCATGATCCTTCCCTTTGCCGGTTTTCTTCTTTCACTGGCTCTAAGATATCAGGAACACCAGGAGACCCCTGCCTCATGAAACCAATTATCGCAATCGTTGGCCGCCCCAATGTGGGCAAATCGACCCTCTTCAACAGGATTATGGGGTATAGAAAAGCTATTGCCGAGGATACCCCGGGAGTCACCAGGGACCGGAATTACGGCGAATTCGACTACAGGGGACGGACGTTCGTTCTTGTTGATACAGGCGGATTTGAACCTGCCAAGGCCGATGGCTTTTCACCGCTCATTCTGAAACAGATAGAAGTATCCCTGGAAGAGGCCACCGCCATCGTCTTTCTCCTCGACGGCAAGGAAGGAATCCTGCCGGAGGACGTGGAAATCTCCAACAATCTCCGCAAGTACGGCCTTCCGGTTCTCTATGTGATCAGCAAGGTGGATTCAATAGGGCGGGAACAGGCCATTCTACCCGACTTCTACGCCCTCGGGGTTGATACGTTCTACCCTGTCAGCGCCGCCCACGGGCTCGGTATCAGCGACCTCCTCGATGCCGTCTATGACGCGGCCGGAACCGAGGAAGGGGCGGAAGCAGCCCAGAAAGGAGATTCATCTGCTCCCGAAGCAGAGGACCATGTTATGCACATCACTCTGGTGGGCCGACCCAATACGGGCAAGTCCTCCCTCACCAACAGGCTCATCGGCCAGGAGCGGATGATCGTCAGCGAAGTCCCGGGAACCACCCGCGATTCCATAGACACGAAAATCCTTTACAAGAACAAGGAGATTGTCCTCATCGACACCGCGGGCTTAAGAAGGAAGAGCAAGGTCTCCCTGAAAGTCGAGGGGTACTCGGTTGCCAGCGCACTGAGAAGCGTGGACAGGGCCGATGTCGTCAACCTTGTCATCGATGCCCAGGAGGGCGTGAGCCATCAGGATGCAGCCATCGCACATACGGTGCTTACCCGGGGCAAAGGGATGACCATTGTGGTCAACAAGTGGGACCTCCTCCAGTCAAAGGTTAACCAGAGCACCTTCATCGAGACCGTCCGCGAGAAGATACCTCACGCCGACTACTGCCCCATCATCTTCACTTCCGCCCTTACGGGACGGCACGTAACGAACATCATCGATGCCGACATAAGGGTCTACGATGAACTGCACAGGAGGATAGCAACGCCACGGCTCAACCAGGTTTTTGAGGATATCTTCCAGCACTTTTCCATTCCCAACGTAAAGGGCAAGCAGATCAGGATCCTCTATGTCCACCAGGCACAGACACCGCCGCCGACATTCATCTTTTTCGCCAACTTCCCCGAACTCATACCGGACCATTACAAGAAATACCTGGAAAATGCTCTCCGCGAAAGATACAGCTTCCAGGGGGCGCCGGTAAGGCTCGTATTCAGAAAGAAGTAACGACAGAAGGTTAGGCAGAAGGTGAGAAGGCAAGAAGGTGAGAAGTTGAGCCTCCTAGCGACTTCCCTTCCTGTTCGGCAGACAGGTGTCGCCGGGTACCCGCCATCGAAAGATGATGGGTGCGGGAGGCCGGGTGAGGCGGCGACCCCCACCTACCGGTGGGACAGGCCCCGTGTCCGAGGGCAGGCGTGAGCCCCTGGTCTTGTATTCTCTCTTAGCCACTTCTGTCGCGAGAGGGGGAGGGCCGGGGCACCCACGAGTGGGTCGTGGCTTCGCCTGCGGAGGGGGCGACGTGAGCCCCACTAAAAAGCCAGCCCCCCTGTATAATGCAAAACATCCCCCCGCTTTCGCGGGGGGATTGTCATAAGGGGGGGTTATTAGGGTGTTACGGGGTGTTTTACTATAATTTCACGTGGTAGATCTCGTAGGCTGCTTTCGTCAGCTCCTCCTGAAACTCCGGATGGGCTATGTCGATGAGGGCTTTCATCCTGGCCCGGACCGTTTTGCCTCTCAGTGCTGCAACGCCGCAGTCCGTCGCCACATAGTCCACATCGTTCCGCGAGGTGGTAACGGCGGCACCGGGCTTCAGCATGGGCACAATTCTCGATACTCCTCTTGCAGTGCTCGGCAGTGCAATGACCGCCTTGCCACCTTCGGACATTCTGGCGCCGCGGACAAAATCGAGCTGGCCTCCGACGCCGCTGAATTGCCTCGGTCCCAGGGTATCGGCGCAGACCTGGCCGAGGAGGTCCACTTCGAGAGCTGAATTGATGGCCACCATGTTCTTGTTCTGCGCAATAACATAGGGGTTATTGGTATAGTCGACCGTCCGCATCTCGATCACGGGGTTGTCATCGACCCAATCATAGAATTTCCGGGAGCCCATGAGAAAGTTTACGACTATCTTGCCCCTGTGGATTGACTTTCTCCTGCCCGTAATGATGCCCTTTTCCACGAGATGCTGGACCCCGTCGGATATCATTTCCGAATGGATGCCGAGGTCCGTGAATCCGGTAATATTCTTCAGGACCGCATCGGGTATGCCCCCTATGCCGAGTTGGAGGCAGGATCCATCCTCTATAAGTTCCGCTACATGCTTCCCGATATTTCGTTCCACATCGGTTAATTCCGCGCCTTTCAACTCGTGGATAGGCAACATTTCAACTTCCACAAAACAGTCGATCTCGGAAGCGTGGATAAAGGAATCACCGTGGGTCCTCGGCATGGTCCTGTTCACCTCTGCGATCACCAACCCCGCATGCTCTACGGCACGTTTCGTGTAGTCCACGGAAACACCCAGGCTGCAGAACCCGTTGTGATCAGGCGGAGAGACGGTGACCATGGCCACATCCACGGGCAGTACCGTCTTGAAAAGAGTGGGTATCTCACTGAAGAGGTAGGGGATATAGTCTGCCCTGCCCTCCCAGATGGCTTCACGCGTGGGGCCTCCGCTGAAAAGCGCCATGTGCCTGAAGCTTGAAGAGTATTCGGGCCTCGTGTAAAGCGCCTCGCCCATGGGCACCATGTGTACAATCTCCACGCCCTTCAACTCTCCTGCCCGTTTCATCAGGGCAGCGGGAAGCAGGCGCGGTTCCCCGCAGGCATGGGAAAATACTATTCTGTCACCTGACTTCACCCTCTTCACGGCCTCATCGGGGCTGCACACGCGTTCCTTGTAACGGTTCATCCACTCCTCCCTGCGCGAGATGGTGCATCTTTTATTTCCGTTCCATATTCTTCCATAACGTCCCGTCCACAAAGGTCAACCACCCGGTCCGGCGACCCCTTGATTCTTTTCTTGGTGAGACAGATCCGCGAGCAGCCGTTGACCATGATGGTCGTTTCGGGGTCGGTCCCGCCGAATACCCGCTCTACGACCTTTCTCACCTCGCCCGGGTCTACATCGGGATTACAGTTTCCGCAATACCGGATGTTCTTCACGCCTCACCTTGAGCCATGTCCATCAGGAACCCTTTGTCTCTTTCCCGATCCCTGCAATCTCCTTTGCGAGCTTCTCTTTGTAATCCAGGTTGGCAAGCCTTCCGATCATGATCTTCTGGGCCTGAGGTGATCCGGCTCCATGCATGGACTCCGTGAGATAACCCACCGCACCCATGCCGAGGGTCAGGTTCTCGATGAGGCGCTGTATGCGGCACCGGTCTTCGGTGCTGTAGTTCTCGGCGCTCCTGAAATATTTCTCCAATAGCTGGCCTACCTGGGGATTGACAAAATCCTTTTCCGAAGGAAGCGTCACAAGGACGCCGCCTGCGATATCCTGGGCAAGACGGGCTATTTCGTAAGGGAACTGGGTTACATTGAGCTTGCAGATATTTGCCAGCATCAGATCGATAAGGTAGGTTCCCGAAGTAGTGGGTCTGCCCTCCGCAGAGCATGCTATTCCGCAGGCATATATGGTCTCGTTGAGGTGGACCATCTCGGTAATCTTTTCTTTTACGTGCGAGACCTTCTCGGTCCCCTGGATCTTTGCCACTGCCTGGGCTGCGCCCACAAGTACGTCGCCGACTCCTGCCTTGCATCCTCCATAGCTCTGCCTGTGGTAGCCGGCAAAGCGTTCCACGAGGGTGCCCGAATGTTTGAACTCGCCGCACATGAAGACCCTGTCCCAGGGGACGAAGACGTCCTCAAACACGATAAGGGCTTCCTGGCCGCCGAAGACCGCGTTTCCCACATCGATCTCACCCGGTTCCAGTCTCCTCGTATCGCAGGACTGGCGGCCGTAGATATAGAGGATACCCGGAGCATCGGCAGGAACCGCAAAACAGACTGCATAATCCTTATCCTGTTCCCTCATGGTTTGTGTCGGCATCACAAGCACTTCATGGGAGTTTATGGCCCCTGTCTGATGGGCCTTGGCCCCCCGCACCACGATACCGTCATCCTTCCTCTCCGCCACGTGGACGAAGAGATCAGGGTCCGCCTGCTCGGAGGGAGCGAGGCGCCTGTTTCCCTTGGGATCGGTCATGGCACCGTCTACTACAAGGTCCTTCTCCTGGACGTACTCAAGATATGTGCGGAACCGTTTGTTATACTCCGAGCCGAGTTCCTGGTCCATCTCGAAAGTGACGGAGTCCACGGCGTTGAAGCCGTCGAAACCGACGCATCTCTGGAAGCAGCAGCCCGTCTTCTGTCCGAGAAGCCGCTGCATCTTCACCTTCTTTACGAGATCCTCGGCACTCTGGTGAAGATGGGTAAACCGGTTGATCTTCTTGCCGGTAAGGCTCGAGGTGGCCGTCATCAGTTCCTCGTATTCCGGCTGCTGGCAGAGATCATAGGTCGCTGCGCAGGCGTTGATGGAAGGCCTGATAATGGGATGGTCCACGTAGTTCTCGATTTCCTCTCCACCCAAAAAGATGCGTTTCTTGCTCTTCCTGAGACTTTCGATGTATTCGTCTTTTGTCATGAGAGACATATGCTCCTCCTTGACGAGCTTTTCTTTATAGTATAGCAAGTTATAAGCAATTTGTGTGCCACCTGACCACGGCAAGGGGTCATGGAGACTTTCCCGTGAATACCGGGCCTTTAGCAGCGGCATCCGGTCGTGCTGAAGCAATGGCCTCTACAAGGAAGCCTTGTTGGAAAAAGAGCGATGCAATTATGCATCACCTGGTCAAAAGAGAACCGTGGGAATATGGACGGGGAGATTTAAACCGCGAGGTATTGTTTCTTGATATCCTCATCGGCCCTGAAGGTCTCGATGTCGGACTGGTACCTGATATGGCCTTTATCAATGATGGCGACGCGGTCAGAGACAGCCATGGCGAATTTTATGTTCTGTTCGGAAAGGAGGATGGTGGTACCTACTTCTTTCAGCTTCAGTACGAGGTCCTTAAGGGTCTTGACCATAACGGGGCTCAATCCTTCCGTCGGTTCGTCGAGAAGCAGCACTGCCGGATTCCCCATGAGGGTCCGCGCGATAGTGAGCATCTGCTGCTCTCCACCCGAAAGGGTTCCTCCCGGTCTCGCATGAAACTCCTTGAGAACGGGGAAGAAATCGTAGACCATATCCAGGTTCCAGATGCCTTTTCGCTTCGTGCTCGTACCGAGGATCAGGTTCTCCTTCACCGTGAGGGGGCCGAAGATTTTCCGGTCTTCAGGCACCAGGCCGAGGCCGAGGCGGGCCTTGCGATAGGACCTGACGGCGGTCACGTCCTTTCCGTTGAAGAGCACCCTTCCGGTCTTGGGTTGCACAACGGATACCACACTCTTGAAGGTGGTGCTCTTTCCTGCCCCGTTTCTTCCCATGAGGCAGAGGGTATGGCCTTCATTTACCTCGATACTCACATCAAAGAGAATATGACTCTTCCCGTAGTATGAGTTGATCTTTTCCGTTGCGAGTATCGTCGACATGCTACAGTACCTCTTTCCCTAGATAGGCTTCTATGACGGCATCGTGCTGGCGGATATAATCCGGGTCGCCTTCGGCTATGAGCTGTCCCTGGACGAGGACCCTGATAACCTGGGCAATGCCGAAGACCATGTCCATATCATGTTCGATAAATATGGTGGTGAGCTGAAAATACTCGTGGAGTTCCTTGAGGAGGTGCATCATCTTGATGCGCTCATCAGGGGCCATGCCTGCCGTGGGCTCATCAAGAAGCAGTATCTTGGGGTTCAATGTGAGCGCTATGGCGATATCAAGCACCTTCTGGTCCCCGTGAGAGAGTTCCGACGCCTTCGAGTCCTGGCAGTACTCCAGCCCGATCTTCTTGAGGATCATGGTGGTATGTTCCCGGGCATCGTTAAATATAAACCTGTTACGGAACATCTTGCTGTTCTTCTCAAAATTTGCCAGCGCCGCAAGATAGACATTGTCGTAGACAGTCTCTTCGAGAAAAAGGCTCGCCACCTGGAATGCCCGCACTATGCCGAGCTTTACGATCTTTTCCGGCCTCGCATGGGTAATGTCCTCATCCTGGTACTTCACCATGCCGCCGTCACAGGGGATGTGACCCGTAATCTGATTGAAGAAAGTCGTTTTACCGGCGCCGTTGGGTCCGATAATGGCCGACATTTCGCCTTTTTTTACGTCGATATTCACATGGTTCGTCACGTGAATACCGCCAAAATGCTTATCGAGGTCCTTAATCTGAAGAATTACAGACAACTTCCTTCTCCTTTTCTTCGTCTTCTTTCTTCTTGCCGCCTATAATTCCCCTGATGCCCAGGACGCCCCGCGGGAAGAGGAGGACGACCACGAGCACCACCACGCCAATACTGAAGGACCAGTATTCCGTATATTTTCCTACAATCTCCTCAAGGGCCGTCAGTATGCCTGCACCCACAACAGGTCCGAAAAAGGTACCCATGCCGCCGATGGTGGCCATGAGGATCGCGTTTCCTGACGTGGGCCAGTGGAGCATATCGGGATGGATGCTGCCGTCAAGGCCGGCATAGAGCCCGCCCGCAATGGCTGCAAAAAACGCCGACACGATGAAGGCTGCAAGCTGGTTCTTGTATACGTTCAAACCCAGGAAGGTAATTCTCTGGGGGTTCTGCCTGATTCCCCTCAGAACGGAGCCGAAGGGAGACCGGGTGAGTTTCCAGATAAGGAATATGCAGATCGTCACCACAATGAAGCAGAAAATGTAGTACTTCCAGACCGGGCCTGCCAACATGGCGGGTCTGGGAATGGCCTGGATCCCGTCATCGCCTCCGGTAAAGTGGTACAGTTTGAATGTGAGGCCCCAGACGAGCTGAGCAAAGGCCAGGGTGAGCATGGTGAAATAGACGCCCGTAAGGCGCAGGGTGAGGAGCCCGATGAAGATGGAGACGAATGCAGCCCCCACCGCCCCGGCGAGGATGAAAAGGATGAAGTATTCCGGGCCCAGGGCCTTGGTGAGCATACCGGTGACGTAGGCTCCGATCCCGTAAAAAAGGGCATGTCCAAAGGATACGAGCCCTGTGCCGCCGAAGAGGATGTTGAAGGCGACGGCGTAAAGGCTGAAGATAATAACCCTGGCCACAAGATGGACGTAGTGCTCGCCGGGATGGACAATGAGAATCCCGATGAAAAAGACGAAATATATGATCCAGGGCAGGTAGGCTTTTGCTTTTTTCAAGGTTCTACCTCCTCCCCGCAGTTTTCTTCGATAAGAGTCCTTCCGGCTTCACGAGCAGAACGATGATCATGACGATAAAGGTGAGCACGGTAGCCAGCTCCGGCATCCAGAGGATTCCGAAGGAGAGGACTTCACCGATAATCAAGGCTCCCAGCAGCGCTCCCCAGAAGTTGCCGAAACCGCCGATAACCACCACGATGAGGGAGTCGATGATCACCTCGATCCCT
>CAYOYU010000045.1:0-6218 GCA_964408265.1 uncultured Syntrophorhabdaceae bacterium | reverse complement strand
GCGCTCGCGCACCAGCGCGACCGCATCGCGCAACACCTCGATCCCTGCGCCCGGGGTTACCGTCCTCAAGGGCGCCGCAAGGACTCCGGCAAGCCCTCCCATGGCAGTGGCCACGCCAAAGACGATGGTCATAATCATGGGCACGTTGGTTCCGAGGAGACCCAGCATCTCCCTGTCGAGAGAGGAGGCCTTCACTTTCTTTCCTATTTCCGTTCTTGCCAGCACGTACCAGGCGAAAACGACCACCAGAAAACCTACTATTATGACGAAAAGGTTATAAGAGGGAAGCACGACGGGCCCTAAGTTTACGGAACCCATCAATGCATCGGGCTTGGGTATGGTCTTGTACTCGGATCCCCAAATGTATTTCACCACGTCATCAATGATCAGGATAAAGGCGTATGTCATAAGGAGCTGAAAAGAGCCCTCGTCAGCCCTCCCATAGATACGCCTCAGGAACAGGAATTCGATAACCATGCCGATGATACCTGCGCCGATGGCCCCCACGATCAACCCCACCCAGTAGTTGCTGAAGAGCTGGACCAACTGGAAGGCAAAATAGGTGCCCAACAGGTAGAAGGAGCCGTGGGCGAAGTTGAGGACGTTGACGACGCCGAAGATCAGCGTGAGTCCCGAGGCCACGAGGAACAGCAGCATCGCTACCGAAAGACCGCTGATGAACTGTGCTGTTAAGGTTGTAATATCCATACCCAAGCCCTGCGCAATTAAGGTTTCTTTACTTCTTTACTTTCTTCAGATATTCAACATACTCCATGTTCGGCCACAGCTTGTCAGCAGGATAAACTTTGAAGTTGCCAAGCATGAATTTGGCGGGCGGGAACTTGTCGTTCTTCACGGTGAGTCCCACAGCCTGAACCTGGACGATCTGGTGCGTTGCAGGGTCAATATAGGAGGTGAAACCTGCAGGGTCCTCAGGACACTTGATCTGCATGCCCTCCATGGCCTTTACCAGGGCTTCCGTATCGTCGGCATTTCCGACTTTCCTGATGGCCTGAGCGATCATGTGGATACCGACATAGGCGCCTTCCGCTGCGTAGGAAGGATACCTGCCTGCTGCCTTGTAGAACTTCTGGACGTAAGTCTTGTTGTCAGCCGTGTCGGGCCCGTTGTTGTGATGACGTGCGGAAAGGATGAGACCTTCCGGCATGTCGGCGCCGAGTGCTGCCAGTGCTTCGTAGTTTCCTCCCGCATCGGGATGGAAGTATTTCATCTTCGTGAACAAACCATAGGGTTTCGCCTGCTTGATGAATGAAACAGTGTCGCCGCCCCAGAAACCGACGATGAGGATATCCGGCGCAGCCTTCATGATTGCCGTAATGTACGACGTATAATCAGGTTCATAGAGCTTCGGCCAGTATTCGCCGACGACCTCATACTTGACGCCGAGTTTGTCAAGAGACCACTTGACCTCCATCCACTGGTCACGACCATAGGCGTAATCAGGTCCGATGTAGGCGATCTTCTTCCAGTTCTTCACCTCATCCTTCAGGTACATGGCACCGGCCATCATGGACTGGAAGGTGTTATTGGAGCTTCTGAAATAGTATTTCTGGAATTTGTTGGCTGTCAGGTCAGTAGCCGCATGGTCGCTACCTACGAAGATTACCTTGTATTCCTTGCTCACTTCAGTAACGGCGAGGCCGATTGCAGAGGAGATAATCCCGAAGAGGAATTTCACCTTATCCTCTGTTATGTACCGTTTCGCAACGCTGACTGCATACTGGGGGTTTTTATCATCGGTGATTACCACATCCAGTTTTCTGCCCCCCGGCAGTCCCTGTTTGTTGACTTCATCCAAAGCGATCTTTATTGCCACTTCGGAATCCTTGCCATACTGCCCGCCTCTGCCCGTCATCGTATATAGCGCCCCGATTTTGATTGTCTCGGCACCGTATACCAACGAAAGAGGAGCGAGGATAGCAGCAATAAGCAACAACGACATGAGCTTACGATTCATAGAACGACCTCCTCCTAATGAATTTTATAAAAGTTATAGCAAGTTATATGCCGTGGGCTAAACAATTGTCAAGATATTCTAAAACCGGGGTTAATAGGGGCATAACCCCTTATGCTGCCAATCCGGTTTGATTCTATAATGCATCATTATGATGCGATATTGCCGTTGCCACAATCTGGCTCCGGTGTTCCTCGGCTGCATTTCGGTGGATCCATAGAGATACGCAAAGGGATGGGGTAGTCTCTGTTCCGATCACTCTGTATCGGGGACTCTGAGGTTCAGTTTCTTCATCTTCCTGACGACGGTGCTCTGACTGATGCCGAGGTTCTTCGCTGCTTTGTGTGTGCTGCCATATTTCTCGACGGCGTTCTTGAGGATCTTGTATTCCATGAGGTCCACAATCTCATTGTAAGATTTGTTCTCGCTGTCAATCACAAGGTTCCGTGAATCCACGGCGCTCCTCACCTGGAAGGGAAGGTCGTCGACACCTATGTCATCGGTCTTCCCGATAAGAAAAGCCTGCTCCACGATATTCGCCAGCTCTCTCACGTTTCCGGGGAAGGGATAGGCCATGAGGACCCGGACGGCATCGGTGCTGAAGATCTTCTTCATATGGTATCGCCCGTTCAGCTTCTCGGTGAAGTGCTGCATCAGGGGCAGCACATCCTCGGTCCGTTCGCGGAGCGGGGGGATAACGATGGAGATAGTGTTGAGCCTGAAGAAAAGGTCCTGCCTGAACTTCTTCTGCTGGATCAGGGTGGGGATGTCCTGATTCGTTGCCGCGATAATCCTCACATCGAGCTTCACCGTCTTCGTTGAGCCAAGCCGGGTTACCACTTTTTCTTCAATAACGCGCAGGAGCTTTGCCTGAAGGCGAAGGCTCATATCGCCGATCTCATCGAGAAAGACCGTCCCGCCGTCGCCGACTTCAAGGAGCCCTTTCTTGCCCTTGGCGCTGGCTCCGGAAAATGCGCCCGGTTCGTAGCCGAAGAGTTCACTCTCAAAAAGGTCTTCCGGGATGCCGGCGCAGTTGATGGTGACGAACGGGAAATCATTGCGGCCGCTCGCCTCGTGGATCAGGACCGCCATAAGACCCTTGCCGACTCCCGATTCGCCCGTGATGAGGATGTTTGAAAGGAACTGGGCGGCGCGGATGGTGTTGTCGAGTATCTCCATCATCCTCTTGCTTCTGGTGACAAACCGCGCCTTTTGCTGTTTCAGCGTCTTTATCTTGTCCAACTCGGCCTGGTACCTGTTCGCCTCGAGGGTTCTCTCGTGGAGCTGGTCCTTGAGGTCCATGAGGTCCGTAATATCCCTCACGTTGGTAACGACCATTTCAACGGCCTTGCTTTCCTGGTTCAATACGGGGCTGCCGGTAACGAGTATCTTCTTCCCGCTGCTCAACTCCTGCATAATGGTTACGGGCTTCTTCTTCTCCAGAACTTCAAGGCTGACGGAGCGGTCGAAGAGACCGGAAGCAACCAGTTCCCGCATATCCTTGCCCAGGATATCCTTCCGGCTGAGGCCCGTGATCCGCTCGTAGGCCCGATTGACCATGATCGTCCTGGCGTTGCCGTCGGTTATATAGAGCCCGTCGTAGGTGTTTTCAATGATCGCTTCGAGGTCATGGCCAAGCTTCTTGTAGGAGTCCGTCTTTACGAGGACATCCTTTTCAAAGTCAGCCACCGGAAAGAATATGTTCACCGCCCCTATGACTTTGCCGTCAGACTTTAGCGGCGAGGTGTGAACGATGACCTTCTTCTCTTCGCTTCCTGGGACTTCCAGGATTTCGAGCCTCGCCGAACCGGACTTCATGGCCTTCCTGGTCCCTGACCAGCCGGAAGCGAGTCTGCCCCTGGTGATCTTTTCATCCTCTTTCAGGTTCAGGAGTTCCCGGGCGCCCTGGTTTGACAGAAGTATTGTGCCTTTAAGGTCGCATACCAGGATACCGGCTCGTGTCTGTTCCAGCGCGGAGAACCAAAAATCTTTTATTTTACCTGCCCCCCCTTCAGTAATTTTACCCGATTTGTACTGTAATCTCAAGGAATAGCAATCCCGTGGCCTCTTTACGTCCCATCTTCCTATGCCCTGGTGAGGTGCCTGTACTTGATGCGGTGGGGCTGGCTTGCCGCAGCACCGAGGCGGGCCTTTCTGTCGGCTTCATACTCGGAGTAATTCCCGTCAAACCAGACCACCTTGCTCTCCCCCTCGAATGCGAGCATATGGGTGGCAATGCGGTCGAGAAACCACCGGTCGTGGCTGATGACCACGGCGCAGCCGGCGAAGCTCTCCAACGCTTCCTCCAGGGCACGCATGGTATTCACGTCGAGATCATTGGTAGGCTCGTCGAGGAGAAGGACATTGGCCTCTTCCTTGAGCATACGGGCCAGATGGACGCGGTTTCTTTCTCCTCCGGAGATCATGGAGACTTTCTTCTGCTGATCAGAGCCGGAGAAGTTGAAGCGGGCCACGTAGGCACGCGAATTCACCTGCCTCTTGCCGATCTGGATTGTATCGTCCCCTCCGGATATAACCTCCCAGATGGTCTTGGCAGGGTCGAGGACATCGCGGCTCTGATCCACATATGCGAGCTTTACCGTCTCCCCGATCTTGAAGGTACCGGAATCGGGCAATTCCTGACCCGTGATCATCCTGAAAAGGGTCGTCTTTCCTGCCCCGTTCGGCCCGATGACCCCGATGATGCCGCCGGGCGGGAGGGAAAAGGTCATCCCTTCCATGAGGATATTGTCGCCATATGCTTTGCCCACGTTGGCGGCCTCGATAACCACGTTACCCAGCCGGGGTCCCGGCGGGATGTAGATTTCCAGCTCTTTTGCCGTCTTTTCCGTGTCCCTGCTGAGGAGTTCCTCATAGGAGCTGATGCGGGCCTTCGCTTTCGCGTGGCGCCCTTTGGGAGACATGTGTATCCACTCAAGCTCCCTCTGCAGCGTCTTCTGCCGCTCACTCTCCGACTTTTCTTCCTGCTGGAGACGATTTCTTTTCTGCTCCAGCCATGAAGAATAGTTCCCCTTCCAGGGGATCCCGGCCCCCCTGTCGAGTTCCAGGATCCAGCCGGCCACGTTGTCGAGGAAATACCGGTCGTGGGTCACGGCGATGATGGTGCCCGCATAGCCCTGGAGGTGATGCTCCAGCCAGGCCACCGTCTCTGCGTCGAGGTGGTTCGTGGGCTCGTCGAGAAGGAGGATATCAGGCTTCTGGAGGAGCAGCCTGCAGAGGGCGACGCGCCGCTTTTCACCGCCCGAGAGGACATTGACCGGCGTCTCCCCCGGGGGACAGCGCAGGGCGTCCATGGCCATCTCAAGGCGCGAATCGAGGTCCCAGGCATCCAGCGCATCCAGCTTCTCCTGGACCACACCCTGCCGCTCTATGAGGCTGGTCATCTCATCGTCCGACATGGGCTCGGAGAATTTCTCGCTGATGCGGTTGTATTCGGCGAGGGCATCGACCGTTTCCTGTACGCCCTCCTCCACGATCTCCCGCACCGTCTTCTTGTCGTCCAGATGGGGCTCCTGTTCGAGAAGCCCCACGGTAAAGCCGGGAGAGATGACCGTCTCGCCGTTGAACTCTTTATCCACACCCGCCAGGATGCGCAGAAGGGAACTCTTCCCGGACCCGTTGAGACCCAGGACGCCGATCTTTGCCCCGTAGAAATAGGAGAGGTAGATATCTTTCAGGATGGGCTTCTTGTCGTAGTATTTGCTTACCCCGATCATGGAGTAAATGACCTTGTTCGGTTCATTCGCCATCGTTTTCACGTCCTTTCTTTGTGGAATGAGTGTGTAAGATGCCAGAGTATACCATATTCAGGTTGATCTGTGGCGGTCAGGTACGTGGTTGGTCAGCCACATCCTGTGGAACAAAAGTCGTGAGATGCGGTTTGTCTTTGTGACCTGCCAACGGCACGTTCGGGGCCTGTCCCACCTAGGTGGGGAAGCGCCTCTGCGCGTTCTGGCACGCCTCACGCCCTCAGACGTACATACAGTACAGTCTTCGGTCAGCGAGACGCACCAGCCCATCTCATATTCATCTTCCCACTCCGTGCCGTCGCCCATTCACACCGCGATGCCCGGTAGCTTCCGGGCATCGCGGGTCGTCGAGGAGTATACAATTGGTTTGAGCTTCGCAGAAGATGGATGCTGCGTACCTGTGTCGATCTCATGCTTGCACCTACCTATACGTAACAAAATGATTGACCGGTAATTGCATTCGGGTCATCATC
>CAYOYU010000044.1:418-24754 GCA_964408265.1 uncultured Syntrophorhabdaceae bacterium | reverse complement strand
TTGAGTCGTCGCTGTTCCGTGGACAGTGCTCCTTCTGCCGCCATACCACCACCGGGCCCAGCCGCCACCTGAGCGGGATGACGCCCGGTAGCCTTCTTCCTCTTTCTTCCGTTTGTCGATGAGTTCCCTGTTCATGAGGGACTGCTTGTAGAGCGCATCGTTCGAGTAGACGTAAGGGCTCAGAGACTGAGTCCTGCCCATCATATACCCCATCAGTCCGGCACCAAGGACAGCGCCGAGCCCGTACCCCGAAGGCCCGGAAGGGTTCTGAACGAGTGACTGCACCGCGCTTTCCGACAGGACCTCCCGGGTTCCGTCGAGATGTTCCACCACGGCTCCGGTGGTGCTGCTGGCATACTCATTGGCGATCCTGTACTCGCCTGGTGCGACTTCACGCACCTCCGTTATCACCCCTGTGGCCTTGGTGGCCATGGTGTTGCTGTTTTCCCAGTCCCCCTGTGCTTTCGCCTGGGTTGCCTGCGGCTCGCTGCCGCTGTTGCAGCCTGCGAGAAGCGACCCGGCAAGAAAGAATATTCCGCCCGCGGAGATCATCCGGTCTTTCTTCATATCTCACCTAATGCCATAGAAGTTGACTGATGGCGAGGGACAAGGCGAGGATAACGCCCTGGGCCACGACAAGGGAAGCGGTATTCTCTTTGCCGATCTGGTCGGTGTAGGTCGTTTTGGGGAGAAAGACTATGCGGGCCAGTTTCTGGAAGATCATGAGAGCCACGATTCCCGTCACCGCGGTGGCGAGAAAGGATGCGAACCCCTGCGCCCATCCGGTAAAGTCGCCTGCGATGCTCGATCTCAGAATAAGGCTGTAGGAAATGAGCGTTCCTGCCACGAGCACACCGGCAGCCGTGTTGTTCCGTTCAGCCTCTGCGGGGATCTTGAAGGAGTAGAGCTGCTGTTCCACCACGAGGGACAAGGCCATGAGCGCCTCTCCGGCGAGAAAGAAGGTGATTGCCGCGGAGACCCCTCCGCCTTCGCCGTTGAAGGCTCCGTTGAGAAGTATCCCGCAGGCCAGGTAATTGCCCGCCTCGATGAGGCCGATAGTCTTGTTGCCCTGCCTGACGAGCTGATCGTTGTCGACCTTCCTGGCCATAACAAAATCGTTGATGAAATGGGCAACAAAGAAGAGGACCAGTATTACCGCGCCGCTCAGGCAGAATGGGAGAATGTCCTTCAGGGTAACCCCGAAACTCATGGCGCCGGTGAGGGCGATGGAGGTCCCCAGGTAGAGGCCGAAATGGCGTATGGCCACAGCCAGGTTCCCTTCCGTTTCGATGGCCTTGTCTTCGTTGAATTTCGTGAGTACGTCGGCAACCTTCTTGGAGATGAAGAGAAAGAGAAAGATGATGAGGATGTAGACGATGATGGCGATATACCGTTCCATGACGTTTGGCATCTTCTCCTCCAGAGGGAGACAATATTGGGTCGATTCATAATTTTTATAATCGAAGGGGAGCGGGAATGCAACAGAAAGAGAGGCAATCAAATAATTATTGCCTCTCTAGGGGTCCTGTCTTAGTTTACTTTCGGTAATTAATCGTAATAGAATAGCCGTAATCAAGCTTGCAACAGGAATCGAAGAAGGTAAAAGAAACTGAAGCAGAAAGCCAGAGAATCCACCCACATCGTCTTAGTGGCGAGCCTCTCAATAGTCCTCGCGGTCTTCAGTGTCTACGCGCATTTCATTGAGAAACTCTATTATTTCCTGCTCGATCAGGAGAGTCTCGTCATTGGAGAATTTCTCGCAAATTTCGCCTTTCTCTATCTGGCGGGGCTTCTCTTCGTAACATACAGGCGTTGGAAGAAAGCCAATGCCAGGCAGAAAGAGCTCGAAAATGTTATTGAAAGCATCAGCCCCGACGCTCTTCTGGTCGTCAACTCGGACAACCGTATAACCATGTGCAATTCATCCATAAGAAAGATATTCGGATACGACGTGGAAGAGGTGATAGACAAGACGACTGATATGCTCTTTGCAGAACACTTGACTAATACTGCGCTCTGTGGCGAGATAAGCAAAGCCCTTGAGGAAGAGGGTTTCCATATCAGTGCAGGCAAAGGAAAGCAGAAGAACGGTCAGCCCGTAAATCTTGAGATCATAACGGGCAGGCTGAAACATACCGATGGCGCGGTCCTGCTTTTAAGGGATGTTACCCTCTTCAAGGAGACCGAGAAGAGACATCTTCACGACAAGGAATTGTTGCGCCTCATTACGGAAAACATGGACGACTTTGTGGCCGTCCTTGACACCGACGGAAGAAGGCTCTACAACAGTCCCTCCTACAGAAAGATATTTGATGACCTGGAATCACTCAAGGATAGTGACTCTTTTGCCGAAATTCATCCTGATGACAGGCAGCAGATCAAGAACCTCTTCAGGGAAACCGTTGAGACCGGTATGGGCCAGCGCACAATGTTCCGCTTTCTCTTGAAAGATGGCGAAGTGCGTTCCATTGAATCCCAGGGAAGCGTCATAAAGGATGAGGAGGGTAAGGTTGCCAACGTTATAGTTGTATCCAGGGACATCACCTCCCGCAAGCAGGCGGAAGAAGAGAGGGAAAGGCTCCAGACGCAGCTCAGGCAGTCGCAGAAGATGGAGGCTATCGGCACCTTGGCCGGGGGTGTGGCGCACGACTTTAACAATATCCTTACTACCATTATAGGCTATGCAAACCTCCTGCAGGCAAACATAGATAACGATACCCCGCAGAAGCTTTACATCGATAACATCCTTGTTGCTTCACGGAAGGCAGCGAGCCTTACCCAGGGCCTTTTAGCCTTCAGCAGGAAACAGGCGGTGGAGCTTAGACCCCGCCAACTGAACCAGATAATCTCAGGAGTGGAGAAGCTCTTAAAGAGGCTCCTCACGGAAGATATAGAATTTACGGTTACACTTGCCGACAGCGATATCACGGTCATGTCTGATGCGGGCCAGATAGACCAGGTGCTGATGAACCTGGCCACTAATGCACGGGATGCCATGCCCCGGGGGGGGAGACTCACCGTTGCCACAAAAGAAGTCTATCTGGATCATGAATTCATCCAGTTTCACGGGTACGGAAAGCCGGGGAACTTTGCCGTCATCTCCGTGGCCGATACCGGTCTTGGCATGGATGAGAAGACAAGGGAGAAGATTTTTGAGCCCTTCTTTACCACAAAAGAAGTGGGGAAAGGTACAGGACTCGGCCTCTCAATGGTCTATGGGATTGTCAAACAACACAACGGGTACATCAATGTCTTCAGCGAAGGGGGCAAAGGAACCACGTTCAATATATACATCCCGGCCGTAAAAGCATAGGCGGAGGGGATAACACATACCCAACAGGACATACAGGGCGGGACAGAGACCGTCCTCCTCGCAGAAGACGACACCCAGTTGCGCGGGCTCATGAAAGAGGTATTGGAAACAAAGGGATATACCGTCATCGAAGCTGCGGACGGGGAGGAGGCGCTCCAAAAATTCACAGAACAGAACGACGTGATTGACCTTATCGTGCTGGATGTGGTCATGCCCAGGAAGAACGGCAAGGAAGTGTACGACATCGTAAAGAGCTGCAAACCGGATATGAAAGTCCTTTTTACCAGCGGTTACACGGGAGATATCGTGCTCGATAAGGGGATTCACGATGAAGCATTCGATTTCATCTCGAAGCCCTTGTCGCCGAACGAGTTGCTGCTCAAGATCAGAAAGGTGATAAGCACGCGAACTGATGGTACTTAAGGCTCCCTCCTAAACCGGGCCTATAAGGACTGGAGGAACTCCCTTATCTTCATTGGAACCATGATCTGCCCGGGGATGAGAAGAAGCGTCCCTTCTTAAGGGGTTTTCGCTTCGCCGCCGAAGAGTTCCATTGTCTTCCCTACGAGTGCAGGCAGCGACGGGTCCCTGGCCCCCATTATAAGAAGACAGTCGCCGGGCATAACGTCCGCTTTCAGCATACCCAGCAGTTCGTCACGGTCCTTTATCGCCCTGGCA
The DNA here is from genome assembly GCA_964408265.1 of uncultured Syntrophorhabdaceae bacterium. Classification (GTDB taxonomy): domain Bacteria; phylum Desulfobacterota; class Syntrophorhabdia; order Syntrophorhabdales; family Syntrophorhabdaceae; genus CAYOYU01. The sequence goes on along the minus strand of CAYOYU010000044.1, from coordinate 20,763 downwards.
TTGAATGGCACGGGGCCGAGGCCCGCTATGATGTCCTCCGATGAAATATCCTTTTGCGCGGTGCCACCGGCATAATAGATGGGCAGGAGATAAAGGGAGTCGTTCTGTTTGAAAAGAGTCCGGAAGGCGGCGATGTATTCATCTTTCAGAAATCGGGTCGGCCCGAAGCCGTGCGGCTGGTAGACCGCTATAATGCGCTGCGACAGGCCCCTTGCAGCATTCACCGATGCCGTTATCTTTGCCGGATTATGGGCAAAATCGTCCACCACATAGACTTTCTCTGCCGTCTTTCTCAGGGCAAACCGGCGGGCTACACCCTGAAAACGGCTCACCCCGCCGGCGAGCTCCTCCCCTTCGCAGCCAAAGTATTCACAGACGCAGAGGGCAGCCCGGAGGTTCTCGAGGTTGTGCTCTCCCGGAAGGGGCAGATGATACTCCCTGTTTCTCCGGAAAAGCTTCACCGAGGCCGGCAGAAGTTCTTCCCGATCAGGCCGCCACGAAGCTGATCCGGTCCTGCCGAAAGTCTCCGTTGCCGGAAGGGAAGCGAGGACCGGGTCGTCAGCATTGAGAATAGCCCGGGTGGAATGTGAAATGAGCTTCCCGAAGAAACCGGTTATCTCCGCCACACTCTTGTGATCCTTGGAAACATTGAGAATCACGGAAAGGTAGGGGAAATATTTGACCACCGTTCCGTCGCTCTCGTCGGCTTCCACGACGAGGATGTCAGAGCCGCCGCTGAAAGCATTGCCTATGAGCCCCTCTTTTTCCAGCCTCAGCAAAGGTGCGCCGCTGATGAGGGAGGGCGATTTCCCTGAAGCTGCGAGGAACTCGAATATCATGGCCGTCACCGTCGACTTGCCGCTCGTCCCGGCCACGGCAACGGTCTTTTTCGAGGCGACAAGGGCTGCAAGGAGATCTGAGCGGTGTATGATCGGGAGCCCCAGAGACCTCGCTGACGCGATGTCGGGATTCGATTCTTCTATTGCCGTAGAGATACAGAGGGCATCGGTATCCCCGCTCATACCCGAGCCGTCCTGCGCTGCAATGCTGCATCCGAGCCCTTCCAGGGATCGTCTTATGGGGAGGGTGTCTTCGCTTGCCAGGAGCCGATCGGAGCCGGAAACCATGATGCCTTGAAAGCGCAGATACTGTGCCAGCGCACTCATACCCGTGCCGAAGATGCCGGTGAAATGAATTTTCCGGCAAAGGATTTCACCGACGGCGATGGGCGGCGGATCGATATAGACGAGGGTGCCCGTCCGGACAATCCCGAAAAGACCCAACATGTCGCTGCTCCGCAGGACAATACATCCATGTGACAGAGGTGTGCCTACAAGGTCCTCTTGGTTTGTGCCATGGATATAGATGAAGCGTTCGAAGGAATCGACCCCGGGCCCCTTGTTGATGCCCTCCTCGAGCCCTTCCAGCCTGAGAATGCGGGTGAGGATGAGGTTATCTTCAGTGGAGCCGTCCCAGTCCATACCGGTATCCCGGCGTGCCTTGAAGATACGCCCTGCCGGAGCGCCCTCGCCAATCTTCTCTTTGACCCGGTGGATGCCCAGAGGGGTCTTAAAGGAATTCTCCCGGATGCCATTGCCGAATTTGGACGTAGACGCATCGTATCGTTCGATGATGGTCTCTTCCCGGCATACCAGGAGGGTCTGCGTCTCGATGGACTGCACGAGGAAGGGCTCTCCCGGCCCTGCCAGGTATTGCCGCAATCTTTTGTAAATGTGACGTAACCGATGGGTTTCCATTATCTATCCCTTACAGAACAGCCTGCCTACCAATTCATGCCCGACCGGCAATCTTCTTGTCCAGCACCCGTCTCACCACCTCGGCAAGCTCCTGCCTGGCAAGGGGTTTCATGAGAAATGCGTCTATCCCCTCTTCCTCAGCCTTTTCCGCCGAAACTGAATCGCTGTACCCGGTGCAGAGGATGATGGGGATGTCAGTCCGTATCCTCATGAGTTCTGCGGCAAGGGAAAGCCCGGACATTCTCGGCATGGCCTGATCCGTTATCACCAGATCAAACCTGGAAGGGTCGGAATAGAAAACCTCGAAGGCCTCCTTGCTATCCCCTATGGCAACCACCTCGTAGCCCAGCCGCTCCAGGGTGGCCCTGCCCCATTCGGCCAGGAGTTCCTCGTCGTCAACGAAGAGTATTCGTTCGCTGCCGCCGGAGATAGAGCCTGATTTCACCGCATCTTCCTGCGCCTCGACCCTCAATTTCGGGAGCGTCACGCGAAATGTGGAGCCGGCGCCGACTTCACTCTCCACCGTTATCGTTCCATTGAGCCCCTCTACGATCCCATATACCACGGCAAGACCCATTCCCGTGCCCTTGCCTACCTCCCGTGTGGTGAAAAAAGGCTCGAATATCCGCTTCATAATTTCGGGGGCCATGCCGGCTCCCGTATCCTTCACGACAAGCTGCAGATACTCGCAGGGCTCGCCGTTTCCCGGGACGATTGCGGACCCACGGGGAACGTCGATGTCATGGAGGCTGATTTCCAGAACCCCTCCCTTCTCTTGCATGGCAAGCGCAGCGTTCGTTGCCAGGTTCATGAGGATCTGCTGCACCTCCACAGGGGATGCGAGCATGGTATCTGAGGAGGCTGTGATGGAGAGCCTGATCTCAACCGTAGTCGGAATGGACGCCCTCAGGAGATGGACCGTCTCTTTGATGACAGGGGAAAGCGACAGGGCATTCCGGACATATTCGGCCTTGCGGCTGAAGGAGAGAATCTGCTTCACCAGGTCCCTGGCACGCATGGCCGATTTCAGCACTTTCTGGAGGCTGCTGCCCACATGGGGCTGGTCGGGAACGTCCTCCAATGCCATTTCCGTAAACCCGATGATTGCGGCCAGGGTATTGTTGAAATCGTGGGCAATGCCTCCCGCAAGGGTGCCTATGGCCTCCATCTTGTGGGCCTGTCGAAGCTGTGTTTCAAGGACATCGCGCTCGTTCGTCTGCTTTACCAACTGCTCATAGGCCTTTCGCAGCTCTTCCGTCCTCGCCTCGACCCGCCGTTCCAGCTCATCGTTGGCCTTCTTCAAGGCTTCCTCTGCCTCGACTTTGGCCAGCGCCACAGACAGATACCCTGAGAGCCGTTCAAAAGACGCAATACCCTCCTCGGTGAAGCGGTTCTCCCGCCGATCGTTCAACTGGAGAAGACCAAGGGTCTCATCAGCGATCCGAAGGGCGATGAGGGCCACCGATTCGTATCCTTCCCCGTTGCAGCGATTGCGTGTGCGGGTTTGGCGGTCCTCCTCGGTGGATGTTGCCAAAAGACGGCTCGTGGAATTGGTCCAAAAGCTCCCCCGTTCTGTGAAAAAGGGCTTCGAAGGATCGAATCTCAGTTGGATCACGTTGCCGCACATGCACTCCATGATGGGATAACCGTCACTGTTGCAGACCGCGCAGCCTTCCCCATCTCTCAGACAGAGACTTCTTTCCGCAAGGACGAACTCTTCGGCAAGACCGCGCGTCTCGTAATAGGGATAATCATCTCCTTCCTTCATCCGGATGCCCACAGCCTCGCAGCCCGATTTAGCCTGGAAGAAGTCCGCCGCCGTATGAAGCAGCTCACCTTTGGTCCTCGTTTCGTTGATAAGCCGAAGAAAGGCAACAGCCGCTTCCCGTTCCTCCTCCGCCTGCCTGCGCTCGGTAACATCGTGTATCACGGAAAAAAGCAACGTTCTTCCGCCAGCCTCGAAGGGCGTGGAATAGACTTCCACCCAACGGATCCTCCCGTCGGCGAGCCGATGGGGAAAGATGAAATGGCCCCTCTGCCCCACCGCCGCCTTCTGCCGCTCTGCCGCCACCGCCCCCTCTGAGAGCTGGTTGATCTCCTCTATTTTGAGTGAGCTGAACTGCTGCCGCGTGTACCCGTAGAACTCGGCAGCAGCGTCGTTCGCATCGACGATGGACCCCGATTCTGAATCGATGAGCAGCATCACCGCCCTGTGGCGGTTAAACATATTGCGGAAGCGCTCTTCACTCATGCGAAGCGCCTCTTCGCTTTCCATGCGGAGCCTTTCCGTTTCCATGGAATCCAGGGCGTATGAAATGTCGGCGCTCAGTGATTCGAGGAGGCCGACCTCATCCGCATCAAAGGCACCGGGCTCCCTTGCGTAGAGAGCAAAAGCCCCTGCGGTCACGCCGTTACGACGCAAGGGAAATGAGGCCGACGCGTAGAACCCGTGTCGCAGGGCGGTAGCACGCCAGGGCGACATGACCGGGTTGGAGCCAAAATCATTGTTGATCACCGACCGGTTCTCCCGGATGCAGGTACCCGTGGGGCCCTTTCCCAGCTCTCCGTCCAGCCCCACCTCAATCTCCGCCAGATAGGCCGCCTCCGGACCGCAGGAGGCCACAGGCAGCACCTTCCTTCCGTTCACAAGGCCGATCCAGACAAGGGGAAAGCTTCCCACCTCTGCCACGGTCCTGCAGACTTCCGAAAACAAGGATTCCTCGTTGCGGGTCCGGACAATCGTCTCATTCACCTGGCTGAGCATGACGTAGAGCCTGGCCAGCCGGTTAATCCTTCTTTCCTGTACCTTCCTCTCCGTGATGTTGTCGAAAATAATGGCCACGTATCCTTTTTGCACGCTGTAGGCGTACACGGAGTACCGCCGGTCCGTGGGCGTAAAGTGCATTTCAAACTTCTCGGGACGGCCGGTCATGGCCACGCGGCCATAGGCTTCGAACATTTCGGGGTGGGATTCTCTTACTCCCGGGATCACTTCCGTCATCCTCTTCCCCACCACGTCCTCGAAGCCGCTCATTACTGCAAAGGCCTCATTCGTTTCAAGGTAGATATAATCGACGGGCCTCCCTTCTTCATCGAAGATCATTTCGCAGTAACAGTAGGCATCGATGAGGTTTTGAAAAAGCGAGCGGTACCTCCCCTCACTCTCCCGAAGCGACGCCATGAGGGCTTCACCCTGGCTCATAGACCGTGCCAGTTTGATATTGCTGTAGCTCAGTTGGGAAATCATGTTGCTGAACTTCATGAAGAAGCTCATGCCCCTGTCAACTGACTCCCTTGTAAAATGCGGAACCGCATCAAGTGCCGCCATGTATTCCTTTTCATCGAAACCGTATTGCCTCGCCTGGGCCCTGAATACCTCATAATCGGGCTGCTCGTCTTCGAAGAAGAACTGGCCGGAGAAGACGTTCCCCATATGCTGCCCGCCAATAACGATGGGCGTGGCAATGTCCCACATGTTGTTCTTGCACCTGTAAAGCCTCGACTGGCCCTGGGCAATGCCCGCCGAGAGCTCCAAATCGCTTTCGATGCAATGCCTGCAGGTCTCCGGATTGGCCCGGTGAAACCTGGTGCAGATATCCTGCCACCCCTCGCCCACGAGCACCTTTCCTTTGAGATCGATGACGGCCATGGGGATATGTGCAAGCTCGTAGAAATCATCCATAAGGGACTGGATCGCCGCCACATCGATGATGTCGGCAAGCTCCAGACTCCCGATGTCCCCTTCGGGGGTCAGAATACTTTCAAGTTTCAGCCTCACCCGTTCTTCGCTCTCCCGAAGGGCTGCCTGCATACGGGTTCGTTCGGTGATATCTCTGAAGATAACCGTCATATATTCCGGCCCGGGATAGGCATGGATTTCCATCATTCTGTCGGATACGACTGAGGCCGCCTCAAAGCTGACCGGTTCACCCGTCTCCATGGCACGGCCGTACTCTCTTTCAAAAGAAGTTCCCCCTGCCTCCGGGAAGACTTCCAAGAATCTGCGGCCTATCACCCCTTCGCGGCTCCTCCCGAAATGGCTGAGGGCCGCGTCATTTACGTGGATAATGCGCCAATCCCTGTCCATGGCGAAGAACCCATCGGCGATTGTGTCCACAATGACCGCCAGGCGTGCTTGAGACTCTGCGAGGGCCCGTTCCGTCTCCTTCCGCTTGGTAATATCCCGCCCGTAAATACGCGCCACCTTGAATTGCGGGACGAAGCTGACGGCCTCATCTACCACCCGGTCGCCAATGGCAACCTCACGATACATAGCGGACTCCGATTCTCTGTCCCAGCCGTCCAGGATGGTCTTTATGTCCTCAGGCAGAAAGGCATCCAGCCGGTTCTCTCCCAGGCCTGCCGACAGCAGGAGCGCTCGGGCAGCGGGATTGGCATATGCCACTTCCCCTGACGGAAGGACCTCAAGGACAGGGTTCACGTTCAGTTCCGGGAAGGAGGCAAGATGGCGGGTCTGCTCTTCGGCTTGCTTGCGCTCGGTGATGTCGACACCTACTGCAAGGATTTCGGTAACCTGCCCATCTCTGTCAAGAATTGGCTTGTTCGTCCAGGCCATCCAGACTCGCCGTCCGTCGCGGCATACATTTTCGTTGACGTTGTTCGTGTATTTTTCAGGATAGGTCACGATATCCTGAACGAGACTCGTCAGGTCTGTACCCGTAGACTCTTTTTCCGGCAGCAGGACGCTCACATGCTTGCCCACAATTTCGCCCGCGCCGAAGCCGAAGAATGCCTGGGCATATTCGTTGAAAAAGGTGATTGCTCCGTCGGCCCGCCAGCGTATAATGGCGCTGTTCGCATTCTGCACCAGTTCGCGGTAGCGCCCCTCGCTCAACCGGAGGGACTCCTCTACGCTTTTCAATTCGGTGACGTCGCTGTACGTGACCACCACCCCCTCGATCCTGTTGTCTGCCGTCCGGTAAGGAAGGATGGTGCGTATAAACCATACGCCGTTAACGGCGAGTTCCTTCCTTGCCGGCATGAGACTGTCGAGTACAGACCGGGCATCGGCGATGAGATCAGGGCCCAGGTTCCCGCTTGCCATATCCATGATAGGCCGGCCCACATCTGAAGGGATGAGGGTAATGAGGCGGGCCATGGCAGGCGTGAAACGTTTGACGCGCAATCGGGGATCGAGAAAGATGGTGGGAATGCTCGTACTGGCCAGGAAGTTATTCAGATCATTGTTCGTCTCTTCCTGCTCCTCGATCTTGGTCTGGAGCTGCGAATTGACTGTTGTCAGCTCTTCGTTCAGGGATTGAAGCTCTTCCCGCGATGTTTCCAGTTCCTCGTTGGCCGCCTGAAGCTCTTCATTTGAAGACTCCAGCTCTTCGTTCAGGCTCTTCAGTTGTTCGATATGGCTCTGAAGATCGTCCCGCGTAGCGGATAGCTCCTGCTCAAGCTGGCGTACTGCCGTCTCTTCTATGGCAGCGGTATCGAGGGAGACTTCCGCCTCCTCGGTGACCCCTCCCTTCTCCCTGAAAGTGACAAGGAAGAGGTGGTCCTGCACCTTTGAGACGGTAATGGAAATCTGTTTCTTCCGTTCATCCACCATGAGGCTCGTCCGGACGGTAATGGTCTTCCCCTCCTCGGAGGCGCGGTAGAAGGTGCTCCTCATTCTGTTCCGCAGCTTTTCCGGCAACAGTTCCAGAAGGTTCTGGGTGGGGGTTCCCCGCGGTTGACGGAGGTAGCGATTGGTGGGACCGTTATGATAGAGGATGTCGTGATTCTGGTTGACCGCAACCGCCGCCGGCGCGTGTGCCTCGAGCAGGGCGGTCTGAATGAACTGGGTAATTGACAGCTTCTGCTCGGGCAAGGGCTGCGGCTTCAGCGCAGGGCGTTCTACGGCAAAGGGCATGGAAAGCGGCATCCTTGCCCGCTTTGAATCACTCCTCTGGTAGATGCGGCATTTCTTGTGGGCCAGCGCAGCGAAAAGGGGGCTGTTTCTACCCGGAGACTCGGCATTGCCGAGAAAGAGGTAGCCGCCTTTCTTCAGGGCATAGTGGAAGAGGGCGATGCATTTTTCCTGTGCATCCGGTTCGAGATAAATGAGGAGATTGCGGCACATGATCAGGTCCATGCGGGAGAAGGGCGGGTCCCTGAGAAGGTCCTGCCTGGCAAAGACCACCTGTTGCCGTATCTCCTTGTTCACGGTGACGGAGAGGCCGTCATCGCTGGAGGTAAAGTAAGCCCCGAGGTAGTCCGGAGGGAGATCCGCCGAAATGCTTGCCGGGTAAACCCCGGAGCGGGCCCGCTCGAGAGCGTTGTCGTTCACGTCGGTGGCAAAGATCTGAATCTCCCTCCTCCGGTTGGCCAGCTCCAGCTCTCGCTGAAGCATCATCGCAATGGAGTAGGCCTCTTCTCCGGAGGCACAGGCAGCGGCCCAGACCCTGATGGGCGAACTCTCCGCCGAGGCGATGAGCTTCCTCGTTACCTCGAGGTGGAGGGCCTTCCACGCCAGCCGGTCCCTGAAAAAGGAGGTAACACCGATGAGGAGATCTGAGGCGAGCTGGGCAGCTTCGCCCTCTGTCTTTTCCATCATCCCGAGGTACTCCCGTACCGAGGCTATTCCGTGAAGATACATTCGCCTCCTCACCCGCCGGATGATCACACCTTCTTTGTACTGACTGAAATGATGGCCTGTCTTTTCCTTGACAACCCGGCAGAGGGAGTCAAAGTCTGCAGCAGTCAGGAATTGTCCGGCAGGGGGTTCCACTGGGCCGAATTGGTTGAACTTGAGTATTTCCCGCGCAATCTCCTCTACAGGAAGAACCCCGTCCATCTGCCCCGTATTGATGGCGGCGAGCGGCATATCCGGGTATTCGGCGGTAGCAGGGTCCTGGATAAAGACCGTTCCTCCCGAGGTTCTCACCGCCTGGACGCCTCGTGCCCCGTCCGTTCCCGCTCCTGAGAAGATGACGGCGATGGTCCGTTCAGGCAGACCCTCGGAAAGTGAGACAAGAAACTCATCAATGGGCAGGTGCAGATGCTCCTTCGATCGGGAGGCTAACCGGAAAAGCCCATTCCTGATCCGCACCTCTCCCGCAGGGGGACACAGATAGAGCGTGCCCGGCGCTATGACAAGATTGTTGGTTATCTCGGCGATACGCAGGCCCTTGGTCCGGGAACGAAGGAGTTCAGGGAGAAGATTCTTGTGCTTGGGGGAGAGGTGCTGCATGAAAACGAGGGCAAAACGGAATTCTCCAGGTAATTCCGAGAGAAAGCGCTCCAGCGGAGCCAGGCCGCCTGCGGAAGCCCCTATAGCGACAATGGGAAAGGAATTCGCCGGCCTCTCGGCCTCGGGTGTTTTGGATGATCTCATCTGTTCTCCGTCATGGATCGGCAAGTTAAAATGGGATTGGTATTTGTAAGCATTATTTTGCTGGCAACTGTAAAAGTATAATACGGTTGAACAAGGTGCGTCAATGATGGGGCCGCGCTCTTCTGCGATGACACGAATGAGGTCGGTTGGAAAAGTCAGCCCAGGCGTCCCTCGACGCCTGGGCTGACGGATTGGCTGCGGATAAGTCTAAAGGGTCACTGCCTTCCGTTCCATCTGATCAATATCCATCGTACCGCCAACGTTCGGCGTGGGTAACCGGATCGACCCGCTCGGTCTGGTCGCTAAGGTCGAGCTGGGCGGTGGGATTCATGGTTCCGTCGGGATTGTGATAGATGGGGACCTGCAATGCCGAGTAGGGTTGGGAGACGTTTGCCGGCGGGAAGAATGCATAATCGGAGACAACGGCCCTTCTTTGACGAATCTGCGTTCTCGACACGTTGATGACCATGAGGTCCGCGGCGAAGGTGAGGTCGCCGGTAAGGGTGTGGTTCCGGACACTCTGGGTAGCTGAGGCGATGGTGTCGTCTTCTGCCTGAAAGTGGGTAGCCACGGTCAGTCTGGGGCGCGGGTTAAGCTGGCTGAGGAGGTATCCGAAAGCACCCTGAGGTGTATGGGAGCTGTCCTGTACCTGCTGGGCGTAATTTAATGCCTCCTCGTAGATCGGTCCCGAAGTGTAACCTGAATTCTTGGCCGCCCAGACGGAAGCCGGAACGACCATCTCGTGAATCAGCAAATCCACACCGGGTGCCTGTGCAAGTATATTGTTGTTCGGCTTCGTATCGCCGGTGAAGATCAGGGACATGCCGTTCCAGGTCAATTTATAGCTTATTGAGCCCCTCCTGCAGTGTATCGCAGGAAAATGGGTGATTACCACGCCTGAGGTGGGGTTGCTGTATGCAACACCGGGGTTCAGGGTCCAGTCCAGTTCTGTGGCATAGAGGGCATATCCGTCAGTGGGGTTGTCATCGCCGACCTGTACGGGAAATCCAATGGGGGTTCCCCAGTCTGCCCTGGTCTTTACGGTGGTATTCCCGTCGCGAGTGTAGCCGAAACTGAAACTCTCACTGTGCCAGCGCATGGTATCCCTGAAGCTCTGGCAGAAAGCCTTGGTCCCATCGCTAAATGGCCCGCGGGTCCCGCCCCCGGGGATGTTATAGACAAATCCGGAGTCTTTGGGTCCAAAGATATAGAGGGGCTTCTTGCGGTCCGTCGAAGGTCCGAAGCAGTAGATGTGGATAAGATCGCTGGTATGGTCCCCATGCAAATGGGTGAAGAATATTTTGTCCATCTTGCTGAAGGGTATGCCCATAGCCTGATACTTGGCTACCACACCCGTTCCGCAGTCGAAGACGAACTGGTCGGCCTGGCCTCGCGCATTACCCACTTCTACAAAGACACTGTTGCATTCCTGGGAAAGCCGGGGGACACAGGACGTCCCAAGGAAAGTGACCCGGATTTCGTTCGGGTCCAGGGGCTCCATGAGGGGGAAGACGGGCAGCGAAGCGAAGAGGGTATTCCTGTTCGCCGGGTCTCCTCCTCCTGCTATCGCCGAAGAAGTGCTGCTGCCGCAGCTGCTTAAGGAGCTTCCGCATGCCATGGCTCCCAGTGCCACTGCCGGGATCTTCAGAACATCTCGCCTGGTGAGATCAAATTTACCTTTACGCTCTTCCTTCTTGCTCATTTTCTCCTCCTTGAGATTGCTTCAGTTCTTTTCAGGTAGGTCTCAGATCGCGCCATCGCCTTGAAAAAAACCCAATCCGCGAAGGGTCCTTCTCATGGCCGCTGCCATAGGTGTTAGTCTGGTCGCCCAGTTCGGTATATCAATATTACAGTATACATGTTTTTCCACAAGCAAAATGTTTCCTAGGGGTCACTTTTCCTCCGGCGCCGTAAGCGTCTATCCGTTCAGTGAGGAAATTTCTCCCTCTGAAGACTTGAACTCTCACAACAACACGTTATATAATGTCAGATATAACGATGCGAGGTATACAATATGGTCGGTTGCACACCGGAATCTCACAGCAGGGGGTCCAACGGAAGGAATTGGGGTATGGGTAAGTGGCTGGGGGTACTGACAACGTCGCTCCTTTCAACCCTGCTCCTTCTTCTTTTCTTTGTAGCCCCGGTCACGGCCGGCGATATCACCCTTTTCGCCGCTGCCAGTCTTAGGGAAGCGGTCACGGAACTCTCAGATAATTTTGCGAAGAAACATATTGACGTAAAGTTTCAGAAGAACTTCGGGGGCTCCGGGACCCTGGCCAAGCAAATCGAGAACGGTGCGCCGGCTGACCTCTTCCTTTCCGCCAACCTGGAGTGGATGGATTACCTGAAGGAAAGAAGACTTATGGACGACAGGAACATAGCCGTCCTGGCCTACAACGCACTCGTCTTCGCCGGCAGGCCGGAGCTTAAGGTGACCAGGCTGCAGGACCTGGACAGGCTGGACAGGATCGCCATGGGCAGCCCGAAAAGCGTTCCTGCAGGAGAGTATGCCATGGTGGCCCTGAAGAAAGCAGGGATGGACAGAAAGCTTGAGAAGAAACTGGTCATGGCCCGGGATGTTCGCGAATGTCTCCTCTATGCCGACCGGGGAGAAGTGGACGGAGCCTTCGTTTACAGGACGGATGTGGAGGAGACTGCCAGGAAGGCGAAGATCCTTTTTGTTGTGCCCCAGGAATACTACTCCAGGATCACCTATCCCGTGGGGTTAACCAACAGGGGCGCCAGGAAAGCTGAGGCTGCCGAATTCTACAGGTTCCTCGGGTCCGGCGAGGCCAGAGAGATCCTCGCCAGGCACGGTTTTTCAACAAGGTAAATGATGAACCTCGGTTTCACGCCCGCCGATTACCAAGCCATGCTCCTGTCGCTTAAGGTGGCGGTGACGGCGACCCTCTTGTCGCTCCCTTTTGGTTTTGCTGTAGCCTACCTCATGACCTACCGGCGGTTCCGGGGAAAGATTCTCCTCGATGTGGCAGTCAATCTTCCCCTGACACTGCCGCCTGTGGTCATAGGGTACATCCTTCTAATACTCCTCGGTCAGCAGGGAATCATAGGAAGGATGATCCTCCAGCCGCTCGGCATCAAGCTCATCTTCACCTGGAAGGCGGCCGTTATTGCCACATCGGTGGTGGGCTTTCCGCTCATGGTCCGGTCCATACGTACCGCCATGGAGGCGATCGACGACCGGCTCGTGCAGGTCTCCCGCCTCCTCGGCGCAAGGATGCTCGACCGCATCGTTACGGTCATCCTGCCGCTCTCGGTGAGGGGCATCATAGCGGGTTCGGCGCTCATGTTCGCCAGGGGGCTCGGCGAATTCGGGGCCACCGTCATCGTCGCGGGGAATATCCCCGGGATCACCCAGACCATCCCGCTGGCCATTTACGAGTATGCCAGCTCCCCGAAGGGTGACGTCATGGCCCTGAGCCTTTGCGCCGTCTCCATCACAATCTCCGTGGTTGTGCTTCTATTCCATGAGTGGCTTGGCAGGCGCATCGCGAGGAGAGACTGATGGAGCTTCGCGTGACCCTGCAGAAGCGTTTCAGGAGTTTTCTCCTGGACGTGGACTTCACCATTGAAGGCGACAAGATAGGCATCTTCGGCCCCTCGGGAGGAGGCAAATCGACGCTGGTCGGCCTCCTGGCCGGCCTGAGCCGGCCTGACAAGGGGTCCATCGTTCTTGACGGAAGGACCCTCTTCGACAGCACCAGCAAGGTGAACGTCCGTACCGAGGACAGGCACATGGGCATGGTATTCCAGCGCCCCAGCCTGTTCCCCCACCTGGATGTGAAGGGCAACCTTCTCTACGGCTTCAAGAGGCGTTTACCGGAACAGCGCAAGATCGCCTTCGATGATGTGGTGGAGGTCCTTAAGGTAGGCCATCTCCTGGATCGGGGCGTGAAACACCTCTCAGGTGGGGAGAAACAGCGGGTGGCCATCGGCCGGGCGGTCCTCGGCAACCCTCGCCTTCTTCTGCTCGACGAACCAATGTCGGCGCTGGACGACCACCTCAAGTTCCAGATAGTCCCTTTCCTCAAGACCGCCTGTTCCACCTTCGGCATCCCCTATCTCTTCATCTCTCATTCCCTGCTCGAAATGAGGGTCATGACGGACCGCATCCTGCACATCGTGGGCGGCCGCGTACTCGAAGAGACCACCGCCGAGATCCTGCAGCGCGGACACATCGGCGAGGACAAGACGGGCTACGTAAACCTCCTCCAACTGCCCGCCGGACAAGCGTGTGACGGGATGTACGAGTATACCTGGGGCAATCAGAGGCTTCTGATCTCCTCTGCCAGCGATCAGCCCGAGGCCCTCTTCGAACTTTCGGCAAGGGATATTGTTCTCATCAAGGGGCGTCCCGAGGCGATCAGCTCACGGAACCTTCTGAGGTGCTCGGTGATGGACATCTTCGCGGTGGGCAACAGGGTAGGCATCCGTCTGGACTGCGGCGGCAGCCATCTCGTGGCAGAGGTGGGCAGCGACACTGCCGACAAACTGGACCTTCAGAAGGGAGGGGAAATCTACGCCGCAATCAAAGCTACGGCCTTCAGGAAACTGGCTTAGCGCATCTGCTTGTACACAGAGTAGGCTTCCATAAACGTGGGGAACCCCGTTGTCTGGATGATGAGAAGCAGGGCATGACTGATCTCTTCCTCGGATGCTCCGGATTCCCTCGCCTTGGCAATATGGGTCTCAAGGGAGATTCTGTGGCCGCTTGATCCTGATATGGCCACCTTGATCAGCCACCGGACCTTCTCCGGCAGCGGTCCCGCCTGTTCATGGATTATCTTCCCCAAGGCTTCGTGCCCCTGGTAGATGCCGGGAAACTCCTTCTTGAAGAGCGTGAACATCTCGTGCAGGTCTTCCATGGTTTCCTCCTTTAGGAACGGGGTGTCTTATGTCGTTGTCAACCGGCCGGATTCCCGGCCCCTCTGCCCGGCCTCACCGGTCTTTTATCAAGTACGCGATGAATCGCCTGATCCAGATCACTCCTGGAAAGGGGTTTCATGAGAAGCTCCTTGATCCCTTCTTTCTCAACCGTTTCAGGGGATACGGCCTCGCTGTGACCGGTACAGATGATGATGGGCATCTTCGGTCTCAGGGCGAGCACTTCTCTGGAAAGGTCTACGCCGGTAAGGTGAGGCATGGTCTGGTCTGTGATAAGGAGGTCAAATTTTACCGGTTCTTCCTTGAAGAGTTTCAGGGCTTCTTCGCTGCTCGTCGTTGCAACTACTTCGTAACCGAGACGCTCCAGCCGGTCGCGGTTGAGTTCCACCAGGATCTCTTCGTCATCCACAAAGAGGATGCACCCTTTTCCCTCCCGGGTCTCCCGGACATCCTCTGCTTCATGGATATTGGAATCGTCAAGGCGGGGCAGGTAGACCAGGAATCTGGTCCCTTTCCCGGCTTCGCTTTCCACGGTTACGTGGCCCCCGCAGCTCTCTACGATGCCGTGGACCACGGAAAGGCCGAGACCCGTACTCTTCCCTTTATCCTTGGTAGTAAAGAAGGGATCGAATATCCTCTTGAGCATCTCCTTGTCCATGCCGCAGCCCGTATCGCTGACGGAGAGGACCACGTAGTCGCCCGGCTCCATACCGGGGGAGGGCGGAGCATCCCTATTCCCGAGATGGAAGGCCTTGAGTCCGATCTCAAGCACCCCTCCTGCAGCCTCCATGGCATGGGCCGCATTGGCACACAGGTTCACGAGCACCTGATGCATCTGTACCGGGGAGGCCAGCACAAAACATTCTTCCCCTACTCCTGTCCGGCGTACCTCGATGGTGGAAGGTAGGGCGGGACGAAGGAGCTTTAGCCCCTCGTCTATTACCCCGTTGAGTTCCACGGGCTCCTTCTTTTCATCGATGCGCCGGCTGAAGGTGAGGATCTGCTGCACCAGATCCCGCCCCCGGTAGGCGCCCTTTAAGATCAGTTCGAGCCGCCTGCGCGCCGGGCTCTCGGGGTCGGTATCCTCGTGGATCATCTCAGCAAAACCAATGATACCCGCCAGGATATTGTTGAAGTCATGGGCTATGCCGCCGGCAAGAGTCCCCATTGCTTCCATCTTGTGGGCCTGGCGAAGCTGGCTTTCGAGCCGTTTGCTCTCCTCTGAAGCGACTCGGAGACTATCATAGGCCCTCTGGAGTTCTGCCGTCCGCTCCTGCACGCGGAGCTCCAGCTTGTCGAGGGCATCGCGGAGAGCCTCCCCTGCCTGCCTGCGCTCTGTAACATCCTTTACTATTATGGTGTGTACCGGGTTTTCGCCCTCTTTCGTAACGACGGAGGCCGAGATTTCGGCGGGGAAGAGCGTTCCATCCCTTTTCTTCAACTCGAGCTCAACATCTTTTCCCATACTCCCGGACAAGGCACCCTCGAAGAGGCGGCGGGAGCCCTCTGGAACGATAAGATCCTCAAGCCTCCGGTTGTCTGTTTCCCCGCGAGCATAACCGAATATCTCCTCCGCTGCCGGGTTCCACAGGAGGATTCTGCCCTCGCGATCTACGGAGACAATTGCATCCCTTGCCGCTTCAATAAGGCCCCGCATGAAATCTCTTTCCCGCTTCAGTTCAGCGTCAATTAGCTCACGGGCGGAGATTTCCTTTTCCGTGCTCCTCGTGGAGATGGCTAATCCCGCCATACCCACAAGCCACAACAGCACGTGGGCCAGGGACATCTTCACTGCAAGGGGCCGCTCTATGGCCCAAAGCGGAGCAAGAGGCACGGAGACGCTTATTCCGCCACGTATGTCCCCTTCCTTGTACCCTTGCCCGGCATGGCACTTGAGACATTCACCCTCCGTCACAAAGGGGCGCATGAGACGCAGGTGGTCTTCACCCTCTATCCGCTCCACGGAAGAGACCTCTTTGCTCCCCAGATCAAAAGCTTTCAATGCCGCCGTTTCCCAATTGTCGGGTCTGTTCTCGGGACGAATCGGGTTAAGGCTCGTGATATGGCCCCGGCTGCCCCTGATGGTTGGTGACATCTGGTTAACCTGACGGGCCATATATGCCGGATTCACAAGGGTAAGCCGCGAACCGGCCGCCGTAACGTCCCGGTTGGGGATGTTAAGATAGGGGTTGGGCGGCGTATGCTCCGAAACCCGGACGTAAACCCCGCCCTGTCTCGCCACCCACCTGCGGTAGAGGAGATCATTCTCGAAGGTGACCTGGGCGCTGTTTCGGGCCATTCCGTAGATCTTCTCTTTCTGCTCGTGGAGGTTCCAGGCCAGAGAGACCCCGATACAACAGGTCCACAGCAAGGCAAGGAACAGGGAATGGTATTTCAGCCGGCCCACGGGGCAGACCCTTCTTTCTTCTGTCTCATGCATCAGGCCCTGATCCTGCGGATTCAACTGAATCGCGTTCAGGGTACGGCTCGTTTTTCACGTAGGTCCCCTATCGTTTCTAGAAGTTTTGTATTGAACGTACAAGATTTATGCCAGACTAGCCCGCCGGGGGCGGTCGACAAAAGCCGAATGATTCTGATTCAATAGGGCGGCAGGGAAGAATTGCGGCGAGCCGCGAACAGGGAAGTCCGTCTTTTTCACAGGACTTGTCCTGCACGTGAAGAATGACTAGAGATGGCAGAGAACTCCGAATTCGCAGTCTTCGCAGAGGTCTTCGCGAAAGGGAATAAAGGGGATGCCCGTATCGAGCAGTTCCGTAAAGAGTATATCGACGGCTTTCATATACCCCTCCTGAATCTCCTGCCTCGTCATCCCCTTCCGGTCAAAGAGCCTCTCTTCCCCGTTGCTTTTGAGAAGGATGAGGGTTGCCTCGACTTTATCGAGCGGAAGGGCTCTCTCACATTGAAACAGGTACACATAGAGGGGCAGCTGAAGCGTCTCCACGTATCGCCGGACATCGGCAGGACCGCCACTGCCAATCCTTCCAAGCAGCCCGGGCCGGTACTTTCTCGTTCCTCCCGTCTTATAGTCCAGGATCCTGTAATCCCCCTCAGGGTATGAGTCTATTCTGTCGATCCGTCCCTTCAGCCTCACCTCGAGGCCGTTTTCAAGGCGGAGCAGCCCTTCGACCCGTTTCTCCATGGCCTCCACCGTAAAGGGCCTGGGATTCTCCTTGATGTGAGCTTTCAGGAAGGCAGCCAGCTTGTAGGCAGCCAGCTCCTTGAAGAGATAATAGTCTCCGGTGGTTATCATCCCGTCGAAGTGTTTCTCCATGGCGTCTCTCAAGGCCGTCACGGCCCTATCGTAGGAGGCCGCGTCGACGATGGAGCCATGGAGTGCGGCGAAGGTATCCTGAAGCACCCTGTGAATGATTGTGCCCTGTTCCATGGGATCTATCTCCGCAGTGATCCTTCTCTTCTCGGAGAAACCGAGGACATGCCGGTAGTAAAATGCTACGGGACACCGTATGTAGTCGTCCATCACGGAAGGGGAATAGATTTTTGCCAGAAGGGTGTTGACTATCTGGCCCGTCTTTTCGATGGAGGGCTTCCCTGCTTTGGCCTGAAGGTTTATTCTGCTCCCTGCCCTGTCAACCTTTAGAACATCGAGCGCCCCCTGCCTCTTTTCCTCTTTCCAGATCACCTGCTCCACGTAGCGGCTTCTCGGCCTGTCGGGAGCATCCACATAGAGGAGATGGACTGACCGGGCAGACCCGATGAGCCGGTAAAAGTAGTACCGGTATATCTCCTCGATCTGCTCAGGCCTGGGAATTCCCAGCATACTGTAGACGCCGAGGGGAATGAGGGGATCTATCCTCTTCGGCTCGGGGAGGACGCCTTCGTTGGCATCGAGGAGAATGACGGTCTCGAATGAGATGTTCCGCGATTCGAGCATCCCTATGATTTCCAGGGGCTCCACGGGTCTCGTATCAAAGGGAAGGGATGCTGCGCGCATCCGCTGAAGCAGAACATCGGCAATAACCCGCCTGTTCTCTTCCCCTTTCTCATGAAAGGATTCGTCGCTGAAGGCAAGATTCTCGGTCCTTTCCAGAATCTCAAATAGGGCCTTGAAGATTTCCCCGGAAAGGATAAAGGAACGCACAGGCGTCTCACCAAGAACAAACTGCAGCGCATTACCGAGCGCTCGTGCCAGTTCACCGAGGGTGGCGGCAGATTCAAGGTTCTCGAAAAAGATCCCATGGATTTCTGCGAGGGCCTTGAGAGCGTCTTCATTCCCGGCGTCCCCGCTTCCCGGCCCGCAAATCTTTCGCGCTTCCGCTTCCACGGCCCGGAGGTTAAGGAATGGCTTGCCCGAAAGAGTGCTGCGCGTAACCTCGCCGGTGACGGAACGCTCGATTGCGGTGAGGAGCAGCCGGAGTCCCGTCTCGCCTTTCAGGTTCTTGATAAAGGGATGAAGAAGCACGGTCAGATAGTCGACTGCAGGGTAAAGACCGCCCTGCCGTCTGGCCATCTGGGCCTTGAGGAGATTGGAAATGAGGTCGGAAACGGCCGTTCTCGTCAGAGGATAACCGAGGGAGATGTTGTACCGCGTATCGATACGGTCCACGGCAAAGGTGAGAAGCGGGAAAAGCGGGTCCGGCATGGGAAGCACCACCGCCGTCTTCTGCCGGGGTTCCTTTTCCAGGATTTCGTAAACCTTGAGGACCTCCGAATGGGTATCGAACCCGGAATGGACCCGTATCACAGGCGGACCCTCCTTCTTCCCGGGAAGGCCGGGCATCTCTTCTGTTTCTCCCCCCATTCCCCTTACGAGTTCGGCAAGAATGGGCCATTCCTTGGGATCGCCCTCGATGATAAATTCGGCATCGAAATGGCGGAAGAAGTGATTCACCACCGCCTTCTCGGTGCCGGTGAGCCCGAAGAGGCCTGCAAAACAGAATTTTCGGGGCCCTGGCACGAAATCCCCTATCCTTTCACGAACCTTCAGCTGTTTATATCCTCTGGTGAAAGCCTTCCGTTCGTCGAGGATCCCGTGAAACCTCCTTCGGAGGAGGCTTATCTTCTCCAGAAGCCCGTTTATGCTCGCAGGGACGTCATAGCCGATTTCGGCGTTCTTCTCAAGGGAGTGGAGCCTCTCATCGGGAATGTCCTCGGAGTCAAGCTGATTGATGAAGGCAAGGATATGTCTTCCCCAGTAATAGAAGTCGCCGAACCCCTTCTCTCTGAAGGAATGGCCCTGGAAGGCATCGACCGTTTGCACCGCCTCGTAGAGGCGCCAGATGGCATCGGCGTCGTCCAGGTCTGCACGGCCAGGGAAGATGCTCCTTGAAATGTCCGCTATGAACTCGGTGATGGAAAAAGATTGAGGAGGATAAAAGGGACGCTTGAAGTGATCAGCCAGGGCTCGCCTCAGGTAGAGGGAAGGCCGCTTGCCGGCAAAGATCACCGCATACTGCGAGATTTCCTCTCCCTTGCTGAGAAGATGGTTTTTGAGGACCTCAATAAAATCATTGCCGAAAGGTACGGTGTAAATTCTGTTCACAGCGCCTCCACGGCTCCCTCATCGAGATAAAGAAGATATTTGCGGAGCTCCTTTCCGGGGTGGATGGACCCGAGCATCTCCCCGTAGGCGTTGAGCTGGTCATGATGCTCCGCCATTCTCGCCTCGCCGGTCTTGAAATCGATGACCTCTATGTATCTTTCACGGATCACCACCCGGTCCACCTTATAGGTATTGCCGTGGCCGTCAACGACCTCTTTTTCCGTAAAAACCGTCGCCCCGTCCCCGGCCCGGAAGAAACGGCTCAGTGCCGGGCTCCCGAAGATTCGGGATAGCCTCCTTTTCATCTCATCCGGATCTGCCTCGTAGGGGAATCGCGCCGTTCCCGCTCGCACAATGCTCTCCAGGTATTCTTCGTAAGGCTCAGGCAGGTTCTCCACGAGGGAAAGCATGTAGTGGATCACATCGCCTTTCTTCTTGGCATCCCGCCTTTCCCGTGAGATGCCCCCTATCTCCTCCACCTTTGTCCTGATCTTTTCCATCCAGTGAAGTCCGCGACCCTGGCCGCCGAAGGGCGAATCGCCTGCACTCTCCGCCGGCGCCGCCCTCCCTGCCCGTTCCTGCGCGCCTCCGGCAGGAAGAGCCTCCGAACCGATAGCGAGAACATTCCCCTTCACGTATTTGGCCAACTCCTCCAGGGTAAAAAGATAGTCGATGAGATGGTTCTTCTGC
This sequence comes from uncultured Syntrophorhabdaceae bacterium, assembly GCA_964408265.1. Classification (GTDB taxonomy): domain Bacteria; phylum Desulfobacterota; class Syntrophorhabdia; order Syntrophorhabdales; family Syntrophorhabdaceae; genus CAYOYU01. Next base: position 545 of record CAYOYU010000044.1, on the reverse strand, counting down.
CGTTTCGAGTCAGTAAGGAGCACGTAGAGTTCTTTCTCGGCCCTGGTGCAGGCGACGTAGGTACTGTTCAGCTCACCCAGGAAGTAGTCTGCCTCCCTGGCCCGGTAAAGACCTCTGAGATAGTCGG
>CAYOYU010000044.1:0-395 GCA_964408265.1 uncultured Syntrophorhabdaceae bacterium | reverse complement strand
CTGTGGATGAAGAACTTCGATTTGTCCCTCGAGTCGGAGGCCCCGAAGCTCGTCAGTTTGAGGAAAGGCAGGATCACTACCGGGAACTGGAGGCCTTTGGCCTTGTGGATGGTAAGGACCTTGACGGCGTTGGCTCCCTCCACGGTCTTCAGGGAAAAGGAGGGATCCGTCTCGGAAGCCGCACCGGGCATCTCCTGGTCCCCTTCCCAGAACCGCAAAAAAGCCGAGAGGTTGTTGGACCCCAATAATTCCCTTTCCTTTACCAGCTCACAGAGATGGAGCATGTAGGGCTTATCCTCGGGAAAAGAGGCAGCCACATTCCAGGTCCTGAGGAGAAGCAGGATCAGCTCATAGAGGGGAAGGTATCCGGCGCTCCGGAAGAGATATTCGAACAG
>CAYOYU010000043.1:17137-24791 GCA_964408265.1 uncultured Syntrophorhabdaceae bacterium | reverse complement strand
CATTGCCTGGCCGTAGGTGTTGTTCGTATAGACACACTTGGCAATGTACCTGATATTGGGCACCTTGTAGAGGGATGATATGGGAAGCATCATTACCGACGGTGTCGTGGCGCCCCATGATGTGTATGCACCGTTATCGAGGATCATCTCCATGTTCCTGAAAAGGAGCTTGCCTTCCTTGGTGCACCCCTGGGAGATCTTGGTAATGGTGCACTGTCTCGGCGAGGTGGCGAAGAATTCTTCTTCCCTGCTGAAGACGATCTTCACAGGCCGCCTCGTCTTAAGCGCCAGGAGGATGGCGATATACTCGTAGGCGTACGTGTCGAGCTTGCTTCCGAACCCTCCGCCGATGACGCTCTGGATAATCCGTATCTTCTTGCCCTTCAGGCCGAATGAGGCCAGTGCCTCGGTGAAATCGTTCTGGGCCAGATAGGGGATCTGGGTGTTGCTGTACACGGTCAGGTTGTTCCCCATGTCGAAAGCGGCAACGCACCCGCTCGTGCCCAGGCAGCAGTGGGTGACAAGCTGGGTCTTGTAGGTATCTTCCGCTATGAATGCGGCTTCGCTTTTGGCAGCCTCCACGTCACCGAGGATAAGCCTCCAGGGCATATTGAGGGTGTTGGTCGGTTTCTTCTCCTTGCCTCCCACGTGCTCCTCGTGGATGAGGGGCGCGCCTTCCTTCATGGCCTCCAGAGGATCGAAGACGCCGGGAAGTTCTTCATATTCAACCTCGATCAGGGCGAGGGCCTCTTCCGCTATCTCCGGGTCCACCGCCGCCACCGCGGCAACTTCATCCCTGATGGAGCAGACCTTGCCCGCCTTCAGGATGGGATTGTCCTTGTAGACCCCGATCTTGTGCAGGGGAGTATTGGCAGCGGTGATGACGGCCTTCACCCCGAGGAGTTTCTCCGCCTTCGAGGTGTCAATGCTCTTTATCCGTGCATGGGGATAGGGACTGTACAGGATCTTCCCGTACAGCATGCCCGGCAGTTTCAGGTCCTGTATGTATTCGGCGCCGCCCGTAACCTTCAGCGCCGCATCTCTCTTGGGAATTCTCTTTCCTACGGAAGTCAGTTCCATGCTTACCTCCCCACCGCGACTGATTTCATGGCATCGATGATTTTCACGTATCCCGTGCATCTGCAGAGGTTGCCTTCAATGCTCTCCCTGATCTCTTCTTCTGTGGGCTGGGCTTTTTCCTGAAACAGCGCATAGGCCGACATGATCATGCCCGGTGTGCAGAAGCCGCACTGGACCGCCCCGTTGTCGACAAAGGCCTGCTGGATTGCATGGAGCGTACCCTCTTTTGACATGAGCCCTTCAATGGTGACCACGTCCCTGCCCTCAACCTCTTCTACCGGAAAGATGCAGGAATTGACAGCTTTCTTGTCGATCACCACCGTACAGGCTCCGCATTCCCCGTAGCCGCAGCCTTCCTTGGTCCCCTTCAGTTCGAAAATCTCGCGGAGAAGGTGAAGCAGCGTCCACTGGGGCTCCACTTCGACCTTCACATTTTCACCGTTCAATATAAAGGATAGTTCTTTCTTCATTTTTCCCCCTTCCCCTACCAGAGACGATCGGGATAGACCATCTCATCGGGCCGGATGATGCGGTCTATTGATTTCATAATGGCCCTCTGGACGAGCACCTTCACCATATCTCTCCGGTACCATGCTTCGCCCCTGATTGAGTCCCTCGGTGATGCCTCCGATGCCGCGATCTCGGCAATGGCGGCCACTGTCTTGTCTGATATGATTTTGCCCCGTAAGGCGTCTTCGGCTTTCTTCGCCCTCATGGGCCGCGGCGATACGACGCCCATGGCGATACGGATATCCTCGCACTTCAGCTCCTCGTCGCCCAGCCGGGAGAGTATCTCCGAAGCGGACGCCATGGTGCAGAGCAGATCTTTGCAGCGCAGGTCCTTGTTGTCGATGGTGATCCTCACGGCAATGCCGATAATCGGCAGGTCCATGGCCTTTCTTCTCGTATGTTTTATGTATGCCGACCCTGTGTTGTCACCGAAGGAAGGCAGCCTGAACTCTTTCAGTATCTCAGTCTTTTCCAGGACCGTCTTGCCCGGGCCGAGCCAGAAATCATCGATGGCGATCTCCCGTTCTCCCTTGGGACCGGCCGCCACTGCCCTGGCATCGAGCACGAGGAGCGGACAGGCGGTGTCTGCAGAGGGAGCCGCGTTGCATATGTTTCCCCCTATAGTCGCCACGTTTCTGATCTGCGTTGACCCGAGGTTGCATACGGCGTCGTGGAGAGCTGAATACCGCAGCTCTATGGCTTCGTCCTGCTGGATCTCCCGGTGTGTTACCCCGGCCCCGATAGTGGTGGCATCCCGCCAGGCCAACTCCTTTATGTTCCTAAGGGAGATTAGGGCCTTAGGGGAAAGCTTCTTCTGCCTGAGCAGGACCATCACATCGGTCCCGCCGGCGATGTAGGCGGCCTGGCCGTCAAACTGCTCCATAAGGCCGACCGCTTCCTGGATAGTTGCGGGTTTGCAGTACTCGTACTTTCTCATGGAATCCCCCATTCGTTGAGTAGATTGATTTGGCCGGGTTTCCTATTCCCTGTTGTCAAAAACCCTCTTCGTCTTTCGCTCCGACCGCGGCAGTGCCGCATGGTCGACTATTTCTACGTCGCAGCTCACCATGATCTGTTTCTTCACGCTGTGCTCGACTGTCTTCCGCAACAGCTTATCATCAGAGGAACCCGTATCGACAGCCCGCTCTACCTTGAGGACCATGCTGTCTTTGCCGTCTGCGTTCCTGTCCAGGATGATCTGGTATTCGCTCCCCACGCCCTTGATGCTGGAGAGTATCTGGTCGATATGGCTGGGATAGATGTTGGCGGCCCTGATGATGAGCATGTCGTCCGATCTGCCCAGAATCCTGTCGTGCATGGGCATGATTGACCCGCAGGGACAGGGCTCCACAATGAGCTTCGTCAGGTCACGGGTGCGGTAGCGGACAAGAGGGGAGCCTTCCTTTCTGAGCGTCGTTACCACCATCTCGCCCACTTCCCCCGGGGTCACCGGTTCCAGGGTTTCGGGGTTCAGGATTTCCAGTATGTAGTAATCGGCCCAGTAGTGGATACCCTTATGAAACCTGCAGTCGAGGCCCGTTCCCGGTCCGTAGAGTTCCGTCATGCCGGGAATGTCGAAGAGCTGGTCAAAGGCAACGCCGGAAAGCTGGGATATCCTGGTCCTCATGGCATCGCTGGCCCGCTCCGAACCGAATATCATCTTGTTCAGGGCGATCTTTCCCCTTAAGCCCCGTCTGTCAATCTCCTCCGCCATGAGCAAGCCCATTGACGCGGTGCAGCACATAACGGTGGTGCCGAAATCTTCCAGAAACTGGCACTGCATGTCTATGTTGCCGGGACCGATGGGGATCGACATGGCCCCGAAGCGCTCGCAGGCGTTCTGAAAGCCCCATCCCGCCGTCCAGACCCCGTAGCCCACGGCTATCTGGATCCTGTCTTCCAGTGTGCAGTCGGCATATTCGTAACACCGGGCAAACATCTCGGCCCAGTCGTCAACGTCCTTTGCCGTATAGCAGAGGACCTTCCGTTTGCCTGTGGTCCCGCTGGAGGCATGTATCCTCACTATCTTGTCGAAGGGGGCGCTCCGTAACGGGAAGGGGTAGCCTTCCTGGAGGTCCTTCGATGAAGTGAAGGGGAGCTTGCGGATATCATCGAGGGTCTTCACGTCGCCGGGTTTTACTCCGAGACCGTCGAATTTGCTGCGGTAAAAGTCGGAATTCTTATAAACGTGGTCTACCGTCCACTTCAACCCCTCGAGCTGAAAGGCGAGGAGTTCCTGCTTCGTCTTTGCACTCCCGTCGAACCGCCGTGCCATTGAATGCCTCCTTAGTTTTTAGCGATGAGCCTTTAGCGGGTAGCGTTTAGGGCTTAGATAGCTGTCAGCACAGAGCGTATAGCGTATAGTGGAAAAGATCTGCATATCCAATTCTATCTACCTGCTAACCAAAGCCGTACTATCTTCTTATGGGAACGGCAGACATGACAGGGATCGAAGGAGCACCCTCACCCTTATCCTCTATCCGCCCTACGCTATCCGCTTTAGAATATGGATGGCTCCTTAAATTCGCCGAAGACCTCTTTGAAAACCTTCGTCATCTCTCCCACCGTGGCGTACTCTTTGATGCATGCCACGAGGTAGGGCATGACGTTCTTCTTGGCCCGGGCCGCTGCCTCGAGATCTTTCAACTTCTGGACCACAGCCCTGGAATCTCTTACTCTCCGCACTTCGGCGAGTTTGGCAATCTGTTCGTCGGCAACACCGGGATCGTATTTGTGGAGTTCCACGGCATGCTTCTCTTCTTCCATGACATACTTGTTGACGCCAATCTTGATCTTTGTCCCATCCTGGAGGGCCTTCTCGAAAAGGTATGCCTGTCTGGCCACCTCTCTCTGGACATAACCGGATTCGACGGCATGCGCCATTCCACCCACGTCACTCACCCGTTTCATCTCGTCTTTGATGGTCTTTTCCAGTTCCATGGTCAGCCATTCCACGTAGTAGGAACCGGCAAGAGGATCCACGGTATCTCTGATTCCCACCTCTTCCAGCAGGAGTTGCATGGTACGAAGTGATATAAGCGCCGCCTTCGGCGTCGGTATGGTATAGGCTTCATCATAGGAGCACAGGGCCATGGTCTGGGTGCCCGAGAGGGCTGAAATCATGGCGTAATAGGCGCTCCGCACAATGTTGACTTCGGGCTGCTCCTTGGTAAGGCCTCCGCCGCCGCCGCCGGCGAGCATCCTGAACCAGAGAGACCTCGGGTTCTTTGCGCCGTAATTCTCCTTGATCAGGTGGGCCCACATCTTCCTCGCCGCCCTGAACTTCGCGATCTGTTCGAAGAAGTTGCCGTAGATATCCAGGTTAAAGGAGAACCTGTGGACAAAATCATCGATGGCGAGGCCCCTCTCCAAAACATGGTCGATATAGGTCTTGGCGATCTCGAAGGCGTAGGCGATCTCCTGGGCGGGAGTCGCCCCGGATTCGCGGATATGGTAGCCGCAGACGCTCACAGGGTTTGTCCTGGGCAGGTATTTTGCCGAATACTCGATGGTGTCGCCGATGAGGCGTATGGACGGTTCCACAGGGAAGATCCACATGCCCCGGCCCACCATCTCCTTCAGGATATCATTCTGCGGCGTCGCGCTTATGACTTCGGGGGCGTAACCGTACTTCTCCGCGACGACCTGGTACATGGCGAGCATTATGCTTGCCACGGCGTTGATGGTGAGGCCTGACCCTATTTTGTCGAGGGGGATGTCCTTGAAGGCCTCCTCAAAATCCCTGAGGCTGTCAACGGCCATGCCCACTCTTCCCACATCTCCCTCAGCCATGGGGTCGTCTGAGTCGAGGCCCATCTGGGTGGCCAGGTCGAAGGCCACGTTAAGGCCCGTCTGTCCCTGGTCTATGAGAAATTTGAACCGTTCGTTCGTCTCTTTCGGTGTCCCGAACCCGGAGTACTGCCTCATGGTGTAAGGGTTCTTACGGTACATCCCCTTATGGATGCCCCTGGTGAATGGGTATTCGCCGGGAGAGCCAAGATCCTTCGAGTAATCGAAGTCTTTTACATCCTCGGGCCCATAGACAGCCTTGACCGTAATCCCGGACTCCAGGACCACCTCTTTAATCTCTTCTCCGTCCTTCGTATAGGTTGCTACACCCATTTTACCCCTCCATACTATTTTCGAACATTAGACAACGGATGGCCCGGTGGGTATGGGAACGAAAAGGCCCCGCACTCCTTAAGCCGTCCGTTCCGTATCGGTTCTCCCGCCGATGATGCCATACTCTTCTATCGGTCACGGTTCCGCGGCCGGCGTCAGGCAGGCGCGTTCTCCTTGACGAAACGGACAATCGTGTCGAAGGTCGTACCGTTCGGAAATATTCCTTTCACGCCCATGTGCTGCAGTTTCTCTACATCATCGTCGGGAATGACCCCGCCGACAACGACCATTTTGTCCGGTATTCCCTTCTCTGCCATCTTTGCGAGGAGCTTTTCGCAGATAGGCATATGGGTACCCGAAAGAATGGAGAGGCCCACAACGTCCACATCCTCCTGAACCGCTGCGTTCACAATCTGATCCACGGTCTGATGCAATCCCGTGTATATCACTTCCATACCCGCATCCTTCAGGGCGTGCGCCACAACTTTGGCGCCCCTGTCATGCCCATCCAGGCCGGGTTTTGCAATAAGAACCCTCAGTCTTCTGTCCACGAGAGTCACCCCTTCCTTGCCCGTCTTTTTGAATCCTGTCTCAGCTTCTTCTTAATCAGGTCCATTCCCCGTATAATGTGCTTCCGTACGAGCTTTTCCACTTTTCTGGCATTCTTCGCCCTCATGAGGTGGATCATTTCGCCGTGATCCTGCATGGCAATCTCGACCATGTCCTCGTATCGGAAGATGATAATCCTGTACCGGTAAATGTAGTCCCTCAGATCGTTTATTATGGCGTAGAGTCTCGAGCTTCGCGCGGCCCTGTAGAGTATGTCGTGGAATTCCGTGTTGAGCCGTACCTGCCTATCCACATCCTTCTTCTCCAGGGACTCCTTCTGCTGCTCAACAATCTGTTCGAGGGCCTTTAAGTCCTCTTCCGTGGCCCGTTGCGTGGCGAGGTAGGCGGCGTAGCCTTCCAATACGCTTCGTATTCCGAAAACCTCTTCAATTTCCTCGTCGGTGACCACGCTGACGGCGAATCCGCCCCTTGGGAGCTTATGGATAAGCCCCTCCTTCTCCAGCTTCTGAATGGCCTCTCTCACCGGCGTCCGGCTGGTTCCCATCTCGCTCGCCAACTTTTCCTCTATGAGCCTCTTATTCGGAGGAAGATGGCCGCCGAGCACCGAAGCCTTCAGCTTCTTGTACACCTGTTCCCTTAAGAACCTTCCTTTTCTGATATCCTGCTGCGCATCCGGTAAATCCATGCTGCCTCCTTGGCCTATGGTCATTCTCGGGACATGCCCTTCATATAACGCCCTTCCCTTTCAACTCTTCCAGTCTTTCAGCAGAATAGCCAAGTGTATCAGCATAGAATTCACTGTTGTGCTCTCCGAAACGGGGTGGGAATGTGAGCTTCCTTCCACAGCTCCGTACATAGTCCGTCGTAACCGGCTGAGGTGCGAGATAGATGGTAACCCCTGATTTTGCATCGGTGGCGGAGAGAATCTCTCCTTTCACATAGGGGTCGTCGATGACCTCTTTCACGGTGTTCACTTTGGAGATTGGAATCGTTGCTTTGGTAAAAAGTTCTATCAATTCACTGGTGGTGTATTTTTCAGTAACCTTCTCGATGGCCTTGTTCAATGCTTCAACGTTCTTGATCCTGCCTTCGTTCCTCATAAAGTCCGGGTTTTCCAGCACGCCGAAGCCGTCAATCTTCAGCATACGCTCCCACTGGATGTCATTCCCCACGGCTACGTAGGCATAGCCGTCTTTGGTCCTGTAGACGCTGACAGGAGCGAAGAACTCATGGGTATTTCCTCTTCTCGTTATGGTCTTGTTGAAGGACATGGTCTGGGTAATGGGCACGGTCATCCAGGAGACGGTGCTCTGAAACATAGAGACATCAATTCTCGATCCTTCGCCTGTTACGGCCCTTTTGTCGAGCGCTT
>CAYOYU010000043.1:2743-17127 GCA_964408265.1 uncultured Syntrophorhabdaceae bacterium | reverse complement strand
ACGCAAGACGCCCGAGAGCGACGATTCGATCTCGCGCGCACGGTCCATCGCGTGGTGCGCGGTCTGGCCGTAGGCGTGTTCGCTGGCGCCCATGTCCGGCAGCGGCACCCCGAGGACAAAAGGAGAACCCTCTTTGTCGCCGGTCAAGTCCATCAATCCGCTGCGGGCCTGGAGGATGGGGTCGTAAGCCGCCTCATTGCTGTCGGGACCGAATCCTGTGAGGCCAAGCCATATGATGTCTTTCTTCACTGCCTTGATGCTCTCATAATCTATTCCCAGCTTAGGGTAGTTTCTTGGCAGCTGGTTCGTTGCGAATATGTCCACGTTCAGTTCCACGAGAAGGCGCTTGAAGACTTCCTGGCCTTCCGGCGTCCCGAGATCGAGAGTTATGGCCTTTTTGTTGCAGTTAATCGCGAGAAAATATGTGTACATTCGATCTTCATTCAGCTTGTTGTCTCCAACTCGCCTGTTCGGGTCTCCGTACACCGGGTGCTCCATCCGGATAACCTTGGCACCGTCAAGCGCAAGCCTGTACGTAAGATACGGGAGGACCGTCGCCTGTTCAAGAGATAGAATTGTGATATTTGCAAAAATGTTCCGATCCTCCATAACCCCTCCTTTGGATACTGTATACAATTTTTCACAACTATAGTATCCCTGAAAATAATTGTCAAGAATTTTGTCTGGTTCTGAAGGGCATTCGCATGTTCCCCGGAGAGGACAAATCCTGCGAAAGAGGACAGGCGCCGGGAGGGCAAAACCTATCCATTCTGCCCCACAGGTCCTTAATTTGAGCCTTCGGTGAGTTTGTGGCCTTCTTTTTCCCATAGGGGGCACCGGCACGGTTCTTGAAACATAACAGGCAAGGTTCCGTAAAAGGGGCCAAACTATAATGCAGGAGGGTTGTCGATGAAAATATCAGCCGGTTCCATTAACCTTACGGGGATGGCATTCTCCTTCGTCCTGGGCGGATTGCTCAGCACGGGAGCCGCCATGCTGGTGGCCTCAAGACTGAAATGCAAAAGAGCTGCACTGACGCCCGGGAAAAGCGAGCCGCGGGAAGGATCGGATATGTACTGTCAGGTACCGGAAGGCGCCGATATCTGTTTCCCTGAATAACTCTATTCGGGTGGCCACAGGCGGCCGGACTTGCCTGTCTGTCGCCATCAGAGCTTTAACAATGTTGCTTTCGCCGGTCCTTTGTTGTAAATTATCGCACATTTACCGCAAAGGAAGCCCACATGCAAAAGATATTCAGCGGCATTCAACCAACCGGCGACATACATCTCGGAAACTACGTAGGGGCTATACGCAACTGGGTTCATCTGTCCCATGAGTACGACTGCATATTCAGCGTCGTGGACTACCATGCCATCACCGTGGAATACGACATCCCGGAGCTGAGGAGAAGGTGTCTGGAGACGGCGGTTATCCTGCTCGCGTCGGGACTGAGCCCCGAAAAGTGCCGGATCATGATACAGTCCCATGTGCGGCAGCATACCGAGCTTGCATGGGTTTTCAACTGCGTTACGCCCATCGGAGAACTGGAAAGGATGACCCAGTTCAAGGATAAATCTCGCCAGCACAGAGCCAACATCAACATGGGTCTCATGGATTACCCCGTACTGCAGGCAGCGGACATCCTCATTTACAAGGCAAACTTCGTCCCCGTCGGCGAAGACCAGGTGCAGCATATCGAGCTGTCGCGGGAAGTGGCCCGGAGATTCAACAGCAGGTTCGGGGTGATCTTTCCTGAGCCGCAACCGCTTCTGTCGGTGGCGCCGAAGATCCTCGGGGTTGACGGGACGGCAAAGATGTCCAAAACGCTGAACAACTACATCGGCATCCTGGAAGAAGAGAGCGAGATGTGGGAGAAACTGCGGACTGCGGTGACCGATGTGAACAGGGTAAGGAGAAAGGACCCTGGCGACCCCGATATCTGCAACATATACACCATACACAGGGCCTTTTCAGAGGACCATGTGCTCCGGGAAGTCGCCGAGGGCTGCAGGAATGCCGGCATCGGCTGCGTGGACTGCAAGAAGAAGCTCTTTGCCTACGTTATTGCCGAACTCGGTCCCATCAGACAGCGCGCCCTTGCCCTCAAAGAGGATCCCGATTATGTACATGATGTGCTCCGGGAAGGGGCTGCTGCGTGCAGTGCCATCGCAGGGGCCACCATGGATGAAGTCAGAGAAGCGCTGGGACTCTTCAAACTTTAATCTCCAACCGAAGCCGGAACATGCCCTCCATATGACCCGTGCCTGCGGGCCGGCGAGGCTTGACTTTTTCGGCTGTGTCACATAATCTGTTGCCATGAAAGACCTTGCTATGGGCATGTTCGATTCCGGCGCAGGCGGCCTCACCGTTCTCAGGGAGATCCACGAACTGCTTCCATGGGCACGGATAAGCTACCTCGGCGATACAGCCAGAGTTCCCTGCGGCAAGAGATCTCTCCATACTGTTACAAGATATGCCCTTGAGAGCGTCCTCCTCATCGCCTGCAACACCGCTTCGGCCCTCTCATTGGGCATCCTGAAAAGGAAGCTTCCCATAGGGAGCAGATTCCTCGGGGATCACATCACCAATGTCAACTTCGTGAAAAGTCTGGACTACCAAGAATTTCTCCTCTCCACATGATAGTGCACGTGGCGCTTGCCATTCCCCTTATGAGGAGGTTCTCCTATTTCGTGCCTCCTCCATGGGAACCTTTCGCCAAGCCTTTCTCCCGGGTCAGAGTCCCCTTTGGAGCCCGTACGGCCACCGGGTTTATTGCGGAAATAGACGACGGCGACGCCACAGGCCTCAAGGAAGTGAATGAAGTAATAGATCCCTTCCCCCAGGTAGGAGAACCTTTCAGCAGCCTCTGCAGGTGGGCTGCAGACTACTACGTGACGCCGCTCGGTGTTGTGCTCAAACATGCCCTCCCTGGCTCCGAGGATATGGAACGTCATCTCACCGTTACCTTTTCCGGGCAGCGGTGCGGGGAAGAGCCTGTTCCCTTCAGGAAGGCACTGAAGCAATGGGGCAGACTTGGCCTCTTCAACGCATGGGAAGAAGGCAAACTGGAATTCCGTGATATCTTTACAGGCATTCCCTTCACTCACGTTACCTTTGCGGAACAGGAAGACCATGAAGCGACCCTTTTTCGCGCCCCCATCAAGGAACGGGTTGCCTATTACCGGGACCTCGTGGGCAGGGAGATGGCCCGGGGGAACAATACCCTCATGCTCCTGCCCGATTACCACGTGTCGGGAAAGTACTTCGAGGGGATATTCAAAGAAGCCTTTCCGGGCCGTGTTGTCTGGCACACCACCGCAATTCCCGCAAAGTCACGGATGGAGACCTACTTCAGGGCACGCAATGAAGAACCGCTTTTGATCCTTGGAAACAAGGGGTCGGTCTTTCTCCCAATGAAACGCTGCGGCCTCATCATTGTAGAGAAGCCGGAAGAAGAGGAATACCGGAACGAGGAGAGCTTCCACTTTAATGCAGCGACCGTAGCATTCAGGAGGGCGTCGTCTGGGGGGGTTCCGGTAGTTTTCGGCAGCGTTGCCCCGTCTTTGGAGATGATGCGAGCCGCTCAGGAGAAGACCCTGAAGATCATCGAAAGACCACTGCCCCAGACCATGGTGAAGGTCTCGGAGATTATCACGGAGAGGTCTCCCGCCACAGGCCAGGCCTTCTCCGAACAGGTTGCAGCCATAATAGATGAGGCGTTGAAGAACAATAATACCGTCGTGGTCTATACTCCGAGGAAAGATTATGCCTCCCGTCTCCAGTGCCTCGAATGTAGGCACCTTTTCCTCTGTCATTCATGCGGCGGCACATTAAGCTACCAGAAGGAAAAGAACCTTCTCTCCTGTCCCGGGTGCGGCAGGAGAGAAAGATATGAGGAAAAATGCCCCCAATGCGGCAGTGAGTTCGTAGATTTTTCCAACACCGGAGCCGAATATCTCCAGGAGAAGTTCAGGGATCGCGGAGGAGATTATCCCGTTTTCAGGGTAACCGGAGACACCCCCAAGAAAGACCTTAAAGCCATAGGCAGGGCAACGGCAGGTCCGGCCGTCATCGTGGGCACGCAGATTCTCTCCAGGCTTTTTGAAATGAAGGCTGACAAACTCTTCCTTCTCGGGTGGGAGGATTTACTGAGGACTGCCGGGTACAGGGCGGAAGAAAAGATGTATCAGGTGCTGTCCGGTCTTCTCGATGCAATCGAGCCAAAGGAACTTTATATAGTAATGGAAAAGCGGAAACGCATCGACACGGCAGCCTTCTTTCGGCCTGACGATTTCTATGCCCAGGAGCTGGAGAAACGCAGAATTGCCGAGTTCCCGCCCTTTGTCAGGCTCTTCCTTGTTGAGATAGAGAAGAAGAACGAAGCTGCGGGCACGAAGGCTGTGGGCAAAGTCATGGAGAATCTCGAAAGGGCCGGTCTTTTGGGTTCCACTATAGGACCGCTCATGCAGAAGAGGGTTAAATCCCTCTGGCACATCATTGTGAGAGGACAGGAACCTGACCAGTACAGGCACCTCCTGGACATATACAACATGCCCGGGGTCCGGATCGAGGCCGACCCTCTCTACGTCTGAGGCTATTTCTTTTCAGGAGCCGGCGCCTTAAGGCTTCTCCTGGTTCGTCTTTTCCGTCTTCACCGGTTTCACCGCTGTCCTCAACGCCACCAGCTTGCCATCTTTCTCGGTGTATACCACCATGACCTTATCGCCGGGCCTGAATTCGGCAATCCTCTTGAGTTTCGACAGATCAAAGGTCATCTCGCCTGTCTTGCCTTTCAGGATCATTGTTTTCGCCGTTTGATCCATGCTGACGAATTCCCCTGCCGTCTTCAACGCCTTCGGCGCTGCCGGTTTCTCCGGCGAACCGCCTGTGCTTCCAATGCCCGGGGTCTGGGCAAATACGGTCGTCACAAAGGCGACCCCAATCAGGATGACCAGTATGAACATGATCTTTCTTTTCATCCTTCCCTACCTCCTTCCAGGTGTCGGCACACCTTCATCGGTGCTTTTACATGCATTCCCTGTGCCGCAGACGATTTGCTCAGGGGACGGCCGCTGTACCGCCTCTTTCAGGAATATAAAGGGTTCTTGACAATGATGCTTCGGATTAATCCGATTCCATCGGCTCAGTCCCGTCGGATTAATCCGACAGCGGCTTCCTCTGGGGTTTCTGAGAAGGGATGCCCTTCACGTGGCTCCCCTTCGACTTGAAATCGTAAAGACCCATTTCTTTAAGCTTTGCAATGCCGGTATAGAAGGTATCTTTGTTGATGCCCAGCCTCTCGATGATTACCTTCGGCTCCATGAGCTCCTGGCTGTCCTGTTCAAAGGGGTCGATCTTGGTGAGGTAGAGATAAAGACGATATTCGGCTGCAGTAAGCCTGGCATCGATAAGCAGGTCGGGATTAAAGTGGAACCTGTCTCCCGGAAATACGGATGCGCCCGTCTGCTTTACCTCCTCAGGCATATAATCCATGGAAATCAGATCATCCTCGCACATGATGTAGGCTCTCTCTATGACCGATTCAAGCTGCCGCACGTTGCCGGGCCAGGCGTAGCGCATGAGCGCCTGAAGCACATCATTGGCCACGCCCTTCTTTCTTCCATGGGCTTCATTGAGCCGCTTCAGGAAGTGTTCCACCAAGAGCGGCACATCTGTGGCCCTTTCCCTTAAGGGCGGTATGGTGAAAGCGATAACGTTCAGCCTGTAATAGAGGTCCTCCCGGAAGGCACCCTTCGCTATCTCTTCGGCGAGCTTTTTATTCGTCGCCGCAATGATCCGGACGTCGAGGCGTATATTCTCCTTGCCCCCGATCCTCCTCACCTCCCGCTCCTGGATCACCCTGAGAAGTTTCGCCTGTGTGCTGAAGGTAAGATCCCCTATCTCGTCGAGAAAGAGTGTGCTCCCGTTTGCCTGTTCCAGCAAGCCTACGTGCCTTGCCAGGGCACCCGTAAAAGCGCCCTTCTCGTACCCAAAGAGTTCGCTTTCCAGGAGCGTCTCGGGTATGGCGGCGCAGTTTACTGCGAAGAAGGGCTTGCTCTTTCTGGGGCTGTTGTAATGAATGCTCTTGGCGAAAAGTTCCTTTCCCGTACCGCTCTCACCGTAAAGAAGGACCGTGGAATTCGTAGGCGCCACCTTCTGCACCATCCTGAAGAGCTCCTCCATTCTCCCATGGACGCCGACGATGTTGCCCAGGTTGAAGCGGTCCCGGAGCTGGTCCTTCAGCATGATGTTGTCTTTCAGGAGCCGCATTTGATTTATGGCATTCTTCACCACGAGGAGAAGCTGATCTTTTTCGAAGGGTTTTTCGAGGTAATAGAAGGCGCCCAATTTCGTGGCCTCTATGGCGGAGGGTATGGATCCGTAGGCCGTAATGATTATTACGTGGCAGGGCAGGTTCAGGGCCCGTACCTCTTTCAGCACCTCTGTGCCGTCGATGTCGGGCAGCCTAAGATCTGTGAGGATCAGGTCAAAGGTGCTGTCTTTAAGCATCTCTATCGCTTTCTTGCCCGATCCTGCGTCCTCTACGTAGAATCCTTCCTTGGTGAGAATTGTCTTTATGATCTCTCTCTGGTTCCTGTCGTCTTCGACAACAAAGATGTTGCCTTTGTCATGCCTCATGGTCAGGTATCCTTATCTTCATGGTCGTTCCACTGCCAAGAACACTGTTGATGGTAATCGTGCCGCCGTGCTCCTCAACGAATCGTTTGGTTATGGTGAGTCCCAGGCCTATGCCGAGTTTCTTTCTGGAATAATATGGTTCAAATATCTTCTCCAGCTCATCGGCCTCAACCCCGGGTCCGCTGTCGGAAACGGATATGAAGCAGAAACCGTCCTCCTTCCCATAGTCGATGACTACGGTACCGCTCTCGCCGATAGCCTGAACAGCATTGAGGAGCAGGTTCATGATGCATATCCGCGTATACTCCCTGTCGCAATAGATCGTATAATCCTCATCCTTCCCGAGGATTTTCACTTCGATCTCCCGCGGCACCTTGTCCTTAAGGATATAAAGGGCCTCATTTATGAGCGCCCTGGGTGCAACATGTTCCCTGTTGAGCGTTATGGACTTGCCGAGGAAAAGGAAATTCTGGATCAGTTCGTTCACCCTGTAGATCTCTTTGGTGAGGCTGTCAAGGAGGGGCAGGAGGTCGGCCTTGCTGCCCGTCTCCTCTTCGGTAATTCTTTCCTTGATATGGCCGATGGATAGGGAGAGAAAATTGAGGGGGTTTCTGATCTCGTGGGCAATGCCCGAGGAGAGCTGACCTATCATGGAGAGCTGTTCCGTCTTCTTCAGCTTCTCCTCCAGCTCCTTCTGCTCTATCAGCTTGTCCACCATGTCATTGTAGCTCTTTATGAGGACGCCTATTTCGTCCTTCCGGCCCTGATCCCTGATCTTCACCAGGTCGCCCTCGGCAATTCTCTTGCTGGCCTGGGCGATCCTCTTTATGGGCTCAGTATATTTCTCTGCGATGAGCAGGCTGAAAATGATCCCGATGCTGAAGGCGAAGAGCGTGCTCAGGACTCTCTTAAGGTGATTCCTCCTCACTATGAACCTGTAATCGTCGAGAACCATGCTCACATGGATGTAGCCTATATTCTGGCCTTTGATGGAGACGGGCATGATCACGTTGTAGGGTCTCTGGCCCTCCTTCTTGCTCTCTTCCCCGAGTCGCGCCGTGATCATGAGGTCCTTCTTCCGGGACCCCTTCTTCTCTCCGATCTTCTCCTTGGTGCCTATCTTTTTGGGATCGGAACTTGCGATGACCTCGGAGCTGTCGCTGATGATGGATATCTCCTTGATCCCTTTCTTGTTGAGCATATCCACGTAGCTCTTCAGCCTCTGCGTGCTGTCCCCGCGGTAGGTAAGCTCCTCGACGCTTATCTGGATGGCTTTCGTGATATCGTCGATGTTGTCGCTCACCTTGTCGATGATGGCTTCTTCCGACCTGGAGTAGATTATGCTCAGGGAGCTTATGGAGATGACAAGGAGAAAGAGGAGTATGAGAAGGAGCTGCGTCTTCAGGGAAAGATTGCGAAAAAGACTTTTTATTGAAGAGAGAGTCGGTCTTTTAACCATGACATTCTCGCCATTATACGATTTTTTGTGAGCAGTGGATAGACTTCCGAGAGCGGCGGACCCTTCTTGAGTCCGGTGAAGAGAATGCGAAGGGCCATGAGGAGTTCACGTTTCTTCAGGTTTGCGCTCTTGAAGAGGACATCATAGACCTCATCGAAAGAGGGCACACCATCACCGGCCATAAGAGCCTCGACCTCTGCCATGATGGTCGGGAGGTTCTCCACTCCCTCAAGATGGGCAACCCCTTCCTCTGAGGCGTCGCTCTTCTCGAAGATGGCCAGAAGGTCTCTCAGCTCATTCAAGGTCTTTGCGTTTTCCCGGAGCACCGCAACCTTATCCGCCTCTGCCTGGGGGAGGTTCAGTTCCCTGCAGAGATCCCCGGGAGCCATCTTCACGAGATACTCTCTGTTGAGCCAGAGGAGCTTCTCCATATCGAAAAGGGAGTCAGAGGAAGAAAATGACTGAAGCGTGAAAGTGCCTGCGAGTTCATCCAGGCCCATAAGTTCCTTTTCCACTTTCCTGCCGTTGATGCCAAGGTAGTTTATGAGCGCCTCCCTGAGGATGCCCATTTCCCGGAATTCCCTCACCCTCGTGGCACCGTGCCTCTTGCTCAGGGGTTGTCTGTCAACGCCGGTGAGGAGGGAATGATGCGCATAGACGGGAGGTTCAGAGCCCAGGGACCGAAAAAGCATGATCTGTTTCGGGGTGTTGGACAAGTGGTCCGCCCCCCGTATCACATGGGTAATGGACATGGTCATGTCGTCGACGACAACGGCAAAATTGTAAGCAGGGGTCTGGTCCTGCCTGAAAATTATGAAGTCGTCCACATGATCATGGGGAAATTCGATCCTGCCGTGGATCACGTCATCAAAGACTATCTGCTCCCTGCGGGACCTGAACCTCACCACGTAAGGCTCTCCTTCCCGGGCACGTCTTCCTGATTCATCCTGGGACAGGGAGCTGCATGCACCGTCATACCTGGGGGGCAAGCCTCTGCGCTGGGCGGAGCCCCTCATCTCCTCCAGCCTTTCCTTGGAGCAGAAACACCGGTATGCACCGCCTTTTTCGAGAAGGCTGTCCCGATACTGCCCGTAAAGCGAGCCTCTTTCCGACTGCCTGAAGGGCCCCTCGTCCCAGGCAATGCCTAGCCACCGCAAATCCTCGAGGATTGCATCTCCGTATTGGACCTCTGAACGTTCCAGGTCCGTGTCCTCTATCCTGAGCACGAACCTGCCCCCGGAATTCCTGGCAAAAAGGAAATTCATCAAGGCTGTCCGGGCATTTCCCACGTGGAGGTATCCGGTAGGACTGGGGGCGAATCTCACCCTATTCACTACACCCCCCTCCAAGCCATTTCATTGTCTGTGGTCTTCTCCTGAACCAGGGCGACAGCCCAGACTGCTATGCCTTCCTTCCTTCCGGTGAAGCCCAGGCCTTCCGTGGTCTTTCCCTTTATCCCTACCCTCTTCTCGTCTATATTGAGCAGTCCTGCCAGATTCTTCCTGATCCGCTCTCTGTGGGGTGCAACCTTCGGCTCCTGGGCAGCTATCACGGCATCGATATTTACCACCTCAAAGCCCCGCTCCTCCGCAAGTTCCACCACCTTAAGGAGTATCCTGCTGCTTTCCATGCCTTTCAGATTTTCGTCGGAGTCGGGAAAGTGGGTACCGATATCGTCTTCACCCATGGCACCGAGAATGGCGTCGGCGACTGCATGAATCAGGACGTCGCCGTCGGAGTGGCCGAGAAGACCTTTGGAATGAGGTATCTCCACGCCGCCCAGAAAGAGTCTCCTGCCCTCAACCAGACGGTGAACGTCGTAACCGATGCCAACCCTCATATCTCGCCTTTGAGCTGCGAGAGCACACCTCTTGCCATAACCAGATCTTCGGGCGTCGTGATTTTTATGTTGTAGGGGGATCCCTCGATAACCTTTACCTTTTTGCCCATGTACTCCAGAAAAGTGGCATCATCGTATCCATATAGCTTCTTCGTCATGCCCTCGCGGTAGGCCTTCATGATGAGCTCATACTTGAAAGTCTGGGGTGTCTGGACATGCCAGAGCGAATCTCTTTCGAGGGTCTTCACCACAAAACCCTCTTTGGAAATCACCTTGACCGTGTCCTTCATGGGGAGGGCAGGGATAATGGCGTCGAACATCTCCATGAGATAAATGCCTTTTTCGATGAAGGCCGGGGTAACGAAAGGCCTTGCCCCATCGTGGATTATCACTATGTCGCAGGGATCTTCAATTGCCTCGAGCCCGTTCCGGACAGAATCCTGTCTCAGCCTTCCGCCCATGACCAGCTTGACTACTTTGTTGAACCGATAGGTCTCAAGGATCTCTTCCTGGATAATGGGAAGGTCCTTCTGGTTTACCACGAGATAGATGCCGTCCACAGCCCTGCATTCCTCAAAGGTCTGGAGAGTATGGACAATGATGGGCTTGTTGTCGAGAAGAAGAAATTGTTTGTTTGTGGACGCGCCCATGCGCTTGCCCGCGCCGCCGGCGAGTATGATTGCAAGAGTTCTCATTGATTTACCTGACCTGTTCTTCGAGCTTGTATTCTTCAGGGAAATAGAACTCCTTTTCCGCCTGCTCTCTCAGCTTGGCGAATATCATCCTTCCCGACGTGGTCTGCAAGACGCTCGTAACAACGACGTCTACCGACTTGCCGAGCAGTTTCCGGGCATCGTCGACAACGACCATGGTGCCGTCGTCAAGGTAGCCGATACCCTGACCATACTCTTTCCCTTCTTTCAATATCCGTATGGCCATCTGCTCGCCCGGTAGAATGGCGGGCCGCAATGCAGTGGCCAGCTGGTTCATATTGAGCACTTCTATACCCTGCAGTTCCGCAACTTTGTTAAGGTTGTAATCGTTCGTCACGATCTTGGCCCCCGTCTTCTTGGCCAAGGCGATCAGTTTCGTATCAACGTCTTTCAGCTTGGGAAAATCGACGTCAACGATCTTGATCTTCACAAAGCTCTGTTTCTGCAACCGGTGAAGGACATCGAGGCCGCGCCTGCCCCTGGTCTTCTTTACAGGGTCCTGGTGGTCGGCTATGTGCTGCACCTCGTAGAGGACAAACTGGGGGATGATGAAGGTTCCTTCAATAAACCCCGTTTCACATATATCCGCGATCCTCCCGTCGATGATGGTACTTGTGTCTAAAATCTTGGCATGTTCTGACTCTTCCATCCTTTCGAAGAGGGGTATCTTCGAGAGATCCAGGGTATGGCTCTTCTGCTCTCCTATCCTGAAGCCGAGGTACCCGAGGACAATATATATGAGGATATATATGGGCAGGGTAATGGGAATATCTTTTATGATGGTCAGGAGGAGTCTTGAGATAAAAAGGTTTGCTACGAGCAGGCTCACCAGGAGACCGGCGAGGCTGCCGAAGATTATCTTGAGGGGGATATCTTTCAGTTTCTCTTCCACTTTCAGGATCACATAGCCGAAGGCCAGGCCGCATATTGCCCCGAAAAGGCCAAGGAAACTGCTGTTGAAGATCTCTTTAATGATGAAATAGCTGGAGACCGTGGTTACCGCCACCAGCAGAAGCTGAATGATTATACTCACGCTCTTAATCCTTGTAGTTGGTTAGAAATATCTGATCAATTTCTTCCTCTATTTCACCTTCCTCTTTACCCAGTGCGATGGAGAGTTCTTTCTTAATGAGGTTCCGGGCTATCTCAAACATCTTCTTCTCACCGAAGGAGAGCTCCTTCCAGACCTTGAGACTGTAAAGCTCCTTCAAAACCATGGCTACCTCAAAGATGGATCCGCTCTTGATCCGTTCCATGTATTCTTTGTAGCGCCTGTTCCAGGGGGCATTGTCATGCACCACGTTCTTGTCCCTGAGGATCTCATAGACTCTGGTCACCTCGCAGGATTCGATGACGGTACGGAGCCCCGTGTTCTTTGCGCCGTCTATGGGGATCATGATCGTCATGTCGGTGTCGAGGATGCGCATGATGTAAAAGGATTGCTTCATACCCGAGAATTCTTTTTCCTCTATAGATTCAATCTTACCGACTCCGTGACCCGGATAAACAGCGACTTTCCCTACCTCAAACATTTACTCCTCCAAGCCATAGTTAGGCAGTTTCTCTTTTTAACTCAATATTTTACCAGTAATTGGAAAAAAATTCAACCCCTATCAACCGGGTCACGCGCAGACTGCGGCAGCGGGTTGCCGCATCAGGGAATGGGCCGGTCTTCCTGCAGAACCAGAGCGGTTGGTCGCCCCGCGGAAAAGGGGTAGAATTCCGTTGATGACGGGCCGGTTTTCCATTATAATCACTAAAGTCCTGTCGGAGGTTTGATTCGGCTATCTACGTAGATTGCCAGCAGCATTCGAAATAGCAATCGTCTACTTGCCGCCGATGCACGTCGCGACCTGAACGGATTCACCGCATAATGACTGCTGAAGATCGTTCATTTATTAGGAGGTCTCTTAAATGATGAGAACGAGGTTTGCGCCCAGCCCCACGGGTAATCTGCATATAGGAGGGGCAAGAACGGCGCTCTTCAACTATCTCCTTGCCCAACACAACAAAGGTGCATTTGTGCTGCGCATAGAGGATACCGACGTGGAACGCTCCAAAGAGGAGTATGTCCGGGATATCCTCGAGGGGCTTACCTGGTTGGGCATCGCCTGGGATGAAGGACCCTTCTTCCAGGCAAACCGGATGGACGTCTACCGGGAGCAGGCTTACCGTTTGCTGGAGGCAGGCTGGGCTTACAAGTGTTATTGTACTGCAGAGACCCTCGAGGAAAAGCGGCAGAGCGCCATGAAAGAGGGGAGGAAACCCTCCTATGACAGGACCTGCAGGGAAGGCGCGACCGAAGCGGAGGAAGGGCGCCCCTTCGTCATACGGTTCAAGACTCCCCTGTCGGGGATCGTCGCCTTTGACGACCTCATCAGGGGGACCATCAGCTTTCAGGCCGAAGAACTGGATGATGTGATCATACTGAGAAGCGACAACACACCAACATACAACTTCACCGTGGTAGTCGACGATGCCATGATGGGGATCACCCATATAGTGCGGGGAGACGACCATATCAACAACACGCCGCGACAGATAGTCATCTATCAGGCCCTTGGCTATCCGGTCCCGCATTTTGCCCATGTACCCCTGATTCACGGAAAAGACCGTTCGCGTCTCAGCAAGCGGCACGGGGCAACATCCCTTCTGGAATACCGGAAGGACGGCTTCCTGCCCGAGGCACTCCTCAACTACCTGGCAAGACTCGGCTGGGCCTACGGAGACCAGGAGGTTTTTTCCAGGGAAGACCTCATAGAGAAGTTCGACCTGAAGAACGTAGGCAAATCGCCCTCCATATTCGACATGGACAAGCTTCTCTGGCTTAACGGTCACTATCTGAAGACGCTCCCGCCGGAGACGATTGCCCAGAGACTCACACCTTTTCTCGAGGAGATGGGATTTGGCGTCGGGGAAAATGATAGACTCATATCCGTTGTGGTCAACTTACGGGAACGGGCCAAGACCTTGAAGGAAATGGCTGCCATGGCGGCGTTCTTCTTCTCCGTGGATGTGGAATATGACCCCAAGTCAAGGGAGAAGTATCTCACCCCCCAGACGAAACCTGTTCTGGATGGGTTCCTCGCCGGCTTCAGGGGACTTGCATCCCTCGACCAGGAGCAGCAAAAGCCTCTCCTAGAGGGGCTGGCAAAAGAGCATAACAAGAAAATGGTGGACATAATCCAACCCATACGGGTGGCTCTCTCCGGCAGGACGGTGACGCCGGGTATATTCGAGGTCATAGAGATTCTCGGCAGGCAGACCGTGGAGAGGCGGTTGGAAAAAGCAATAGAGTCCATACAATAGGCAAGGAGAAAAACCAGGCAAAACACCGAGGCCAAAAGCGAGCTGGACTGAAAGATATCGGTTTGTGAACTCAGGCTCTCTTCTTTCGGTTTCGCTGTCGAGAGACTCCGGTCTTTTGCCTTCCAACATCTACGATGAGACTCTCGCGACTGGAACTATTCGGATTTAAGTCCTTCCTTAACAGAACCGTCTTCCGCTTCAATGAAGGCGTCACCGCAATCGTTGGGCCTAATGGCTGTGGAAAGAGCAACGTGGTGGATGCCATTATCTGGGCACTGGGGGAGCGGGGCACCAGATCACTCAGAGTCAAGGACATGGGGGACGTGATCTTTCACGGGAGCAACGGAAAGCGGCCGGTCAATGTGGCCGAGGTTTCCATTGAACTCTCCGATGGGGGCCACGACGTAGTGGTGAAGCGCCGGAT
>CAYOYU010000043.1:0-2733 GCA_964408265.1 uncultured Syntrophorhabdaceae bacterium | reverse complement strand
TCCAATGAGTATTTCATGAACGGATCAATGGTGCGGCTCAAAGATATCCAGGATTTCTTCCTGGGCACCGGTATCGGTATGAATTCTTATGCCATAGTCGAGCAGGGCAAGATCGAGCACTTCATCCAGATGAAACCGCAGGAACGGAAGATTGTCATAGAGGAGACGAGCGGGGTAACGAGGTTCGAGGAGAAGAAGCGGGATGCCATGATACGGCTCGAAGAGGTGAGCAAGAACCTCGAACGGATCGAAGACATCTACCGGGAAGTGGCAAAGTCTCTGGAGAAGGCGACTGACGAGTGGGAACGATGGAAGATATACCGGACCCTTGACGATAACCTCCGCGAGGTAGACGCACAGATCCTCGTGGACGGATTCAAAGGGCTCACCAGAAAGATAGAGAAGCTCCAGGAAAAGCAGGAGGCTCTGCGTGGCGAGATCGCAGCCGCGGAGGAACGCAGGGCGGGCGTCCAGAAAGAGCTGGCAATGAAGGAAAGCGAATTCTCCATGACCGATTCAATTCTCAGGCAACTCGAGGTGGAGATGAAGGCCAAGGAGAAGGACGCCGAGAAGAAACTCCTGGAAGTGGACTATCTTTCCGAAGAGCAGAAGAGGCTGCAGCTGTCCATTACATCCCTCTCAACTGCCGCAGGAGACCTCGATAAACGCATAGCAAATACTCAGGATGAAATCCGGGCAATGGGCGTCAAGAAAGATGGGAACAGCCAACTCCTCAAAACGGAGGAGGCCGAAGCCGGGAGGCTGGAACTGGAGAACCGGGAACTCAAGGCGGCAGCGGAAAAACAGGAGAAGCTCATCGAAGAAAGGCGGGTGGCACTCTTCGTCGCCATGAGCCAAGTGACGGAGATCAGAAACAGACTCAACGAGATGGAACGGGCTGAGCAGGAGAAGATTCGCAGGGAACAGAAACGGGCCGAAGAGCGGGTAGTCCTGAAGGAAAAGCTGCTCCGCCTTGAAGAAGAGCAAAAAAAGCTCCGGGCGGGACTGGAGAAGACGAAGTCGGAGAAGGAGCAACTTCTCGGGAAGGACCGTGAAATATCGGCCGCGCTGGAGAAGACCCTGCGCACCGTACAGGAGAAGAAGAATCTCATAGAACGGCTCCGCGGGGAACAGAAGGCAAAAGAACAGTTTATCAGGGGCCTTGCCAAAGAGAAGGGCGGACCATCCTCTCCACTGCCCGATGCCCGGAAACTGATGGACGTAGTAAAGGTAGATGAAGGGGCAGAGAAGATCCTGGAACGTTTCTTTTTCAGGGAACTGGGATATTACATACTCCCCGCTTCCGGCCACTCGTCTCTGACGCAAACAGCCTCGGCATACGAGGAGAACTTTATCTTCTTTACCGAAAAGGGTCTCTTCCGCCAGGCCGGACCCGATGTGGAACTGACGGCGAAACCGGCGAAGGACCTCGCCGAGGCTCTGAAGCGGGTGGAAGCGGGAGAGGAGGGGATTTTCTACTGCGAGGATGCCTGGGTTGATTCGCGGGGCATCATACTCCGGGAAAAGGATGTGAAACGTGTGGATCTGAGGCAGGCCAAAGAGAAACTGCGGGTCGAGAGGGAGTTGAAACAGATTAACCTGAGTCTCTCTGAATTGAGCCAGTCCCTGCAAGGTCTTCAGACTATCCGTGGTGCAGGGGAAGAATCACAGAGGGAAATGAGGGGAAGAATACGGCAGGTGGAAGAGCGCCTGGTCCGGGCCGAGAGAGAGGTGATCCTCGCCGATGCCGAATTCAAATCCACGTCTCAAAGGCTCATCGAACTGGAGAGACCTTCCGCTTACCCCGAGGAAGGAAGCGGCACAACCAGGGAACAGCTCCTGGCTTAGCAGGTGCAAAAAGAGCGCGAGAAGACAAGTCTGGATTCCCAGATGGCCGCACTCCGTCAGGAACTGGGTGAAGCCAGAAAAGTCTATGAGGCTGCCCAAACCCAGTGGCACAATAAGGTAATTGCAGTCGAAAGACGCCAGGCTCTCATCACGGCACTGGACAAGGAGATTGACCAGAAGACGCTCCTGGTCAAGACGCTGGACTCAGAAAAAAGAGCTGCCGGGAACAGTGCCTCGCAGGCCGGGAAAGATATGGAAGCTTGCCTGGGGAAGATAGCCGTGCTCGAAGGTGAGTATGAGGAACTGCAGGGCGTCTCGGAAAAGCTTGGCAAAAGGTATGAGGATTTGAAAAAAGTCTCCGGCGATCTTCACATGCAACGCACGGCCCTCCAGGAACGACTGGGGCAGATTGGCAAAGACCTGGAGAGGTTGAAGAGCAGAATCGAAGGCTCTGAGCGGGATACTGCGGTACTGACGGAGAAGAGGGAGACGATCTACGACAGGCTCCTCACCGTCTATGGTATTGACAGCCCGGAAAACCTCGCCGTTGCCGTCAACAGAGATCTCGAGGCAGAAAGGGATTCCCTGGTGGCAGAAATTGCTGCACTGGGCGAGATCAACTTCCGTGCCGAAAAGGAGTACACCGAACTGAGCGAGCGGGCTACCTTCCTCCAGACCCAGATGGATGATCTCAAGAATGCCATGGATTCGCTGAAGAAGACCATCACCAAGATGGACCACCTTTCAAAGGAGATTTTTCTCGAGACTTTTCACCTCGTCGAAGAGGCATTCAAGAAGTTTACTGGCATGCTCTTCAAAGGTGGATCAGGATACCTCACCTTCAACCAGGAATCTCAGGGCATCGACATGTATGTCCAGCCCCCC
>CAYOYU010000042.1:3716-24851 GCA_964408265.1 uncultured Syntrophorhabdaceae bacterium | reverse complement strand
GTAGATACCTTTATCTCTATGCTGTCTCTGGAGATGGTAGCGACAATCACTCCTGGACCTGCAGGTGGTGCAGAGGAATTCTGCCGGCGAGTACCCCTTGTTGGTAAGCGACTTCAGTTCAGATACCTTTTGACACAGATCCTCCCTGGCCTGGATCAGATAGAGGTAATCGGAACTCCCCGTCATGTTTTGAAAGATGGTGAAGACCTCCTGCTGGAGCTTTTTGTTGAATGAGCTATAAATGATGAGCTTATCCTGATAGATGCTTTTCAGTGACTGAAGGGCCGTATTGGTCTTGCCGGTCCCAGGTGTTTGCACAAAGAGGATGTCTTCTTCTGAGGTAATTTCTGCTCTGATCTTGTCCCTTGCTTCATCGATGGTTTCATAGCGGGGGCTGACTGGTGCCGGTAGTGCATTCCTTAGCCGGGCAGGTGTTCCCTCTATTTCTGCCCAGACTGAAAGCGGTATCCCCCTATGGGAAGGGCAGTTGGTGGAATGGCAGTAGAGCATGAAGTAGGGAGGATACGCCCTGGCATTGGCGGTTTTCTTCCCGCATACAGGACAGGGAAGGTCCCTGAAGGAGATGGCAAGCCTTTGGTTTTTTGCCCGTGATTCGATCCGGTGGAGTATCCTTTTGTTTTTAAGTTGAGCTGAGAGCTCTTCTATCGAAAGCGAAGAGGCCTTCTGGGTAAGCTTCAGGAAATCGAAGCTCCGGACATTCACACTCGATCGCATGGACCCGTATTCGACGAGTTTCTTGCCGAAGCCGCCCAAGGACTGCAGGTCGGTGACCACCTGGAAGTTGAGAAAGCTCTCCATGAATTCGGTGATTGCATAAGGGTTGGGATAGCCGCTAGTGAGCTTCCTGTAGCATCCTACATCAAGGCTGTTGCCATCGAGGAGATCATGCGGTAATACCACCGAATGCCCGTCAACGAGAACCCCTGTGTTATGGTCAGCGCTACCCTTGTAAACAAAGAGTTGGTGGGGCATACTCATATCTTCTGTGGGTTTGAGATCGCCGATATGGGGCATGTCGTACTTCACCAGGTCAATGAATGACAGGTACGCATCCCTATTGAGAAGGATATTTGAGATTGCCCGGAATCCTGATCCTCCGGTGGCGATAAAGAAGAATCTTTCTGAGATCCCCATCTTTCGGAGGGTGCCGTAGGTAAGCATGAGGCTGAAGATAGCACTCTCTATTTTGTCTGGGCCAACGAGTGCAGGACTGCCGTCGACATCTATAAAAGGGTAGTACAGTTCCTGGCCATCCATTTCAACTTTCCGTGAGAGGTAGATTCCCAGGATACCGTCGTATATATTCCGGGTACTCTGTTGCAACATCGCAAGGTAGGATGATACGTCAAGGCGATGGTACGGGCTTGGTTCTTGTATTCTCGTCTTATAGGTAATGAAAGCATTCATTTAGTGAGGCTCCTCGGGTATTTGTGGCGGGGTTGTGTAAGTTGTTTTCTTTTCATTGAGACCTCCAGATCCATTTCTTATCAAGTGCGTACGTTTTTTTGTCCTCGAAGAGTTTTTGGAGGATGCGGGCAGACGGTTGTAGAGAAGGGGGAGGAGAATATGGAGCAAAGAACTGTTTTATGGGAGTTAAGAAGAGAGGGGCCAAGATACAGCCCCGTAACAAGAATAACAATAGATCGATATGCACGGTCTTCCCCGATTAGACCGCCTTCGACATATCCGCAAAATCCAGCTGGCAGACGCACCGGCATTGTGACAGATCAAGGTCAAGCTGATTCCATACAAAGGCCGATTCCTTGCAGAGGGCAATATCCGCATCGGAATACTTCCTTATCTCGGTGATGATAAAATTGAATATGGCAATTCGTTCGGCTTCATTAAAGCTGTATTTTCCGACCTTGGGTCTCTTTGAGCCTTCAAACGTTTTTGCCGGAAACATGGGTGCCATCCTGTCCATCATTGCCGGCAGTTCAGGTCCTGTCGTGAAAATGGAGTTCCGTATTCTGTAGAACCCCTCCTCAAACCGCAGCGTTCCGAGGGTGATCCTCTCTGGAGATATCCTCTCGAATATCCTCTTCACGGTATCGCCATAGGCTTCTTCCCAACCGTCAAACGGAACGATGGGATCGAGTCGTATCCTCAAGGGATAACCTTTCTGCTGTACCTTGTATGCAGCCTCCAGCCTCTGTTCAAATCCGGGAGCCCCTATCTCGAACTTTCTCGATACGGCTTCATTATTCATGCTCCAGGCGATGATGGTGTGGCCGTTATGGTCGAGGTCCAGGATACTGTCCACGTTCGCACTTTTTGTAAGCAGGAAGAGGTAGCCTTTCTCCTTTTGGCCGAACCAGGGAACGAACTCCCTCATGGCACCCGTCAGGTGTTCCATGGACAACGAATCCGCCAGTTCTCCGCTATTGAACATGACGGGCGCGGCCGTTAAATTAAGTCGCTTCTCTATCTGTGCTTTTATCTTGTCATACTGGACCCTGACCGTGATGAAGGGGCGCTGTGATCGGAAGGTTAATTTCAGATAACACCAGTCGCACTTGTAAAAGCATCCGTTCGACGCAAACTTGAACCGCTCGAAATGAGGACACATCAGCCGGTTATCGGGAATCGTGAACGCATCGACGACGTCATTACCAGGGGCGGTAATGAGGACCACTGCCTTGCCTGCGGTGATCCTATGCAACATATCTTTGGGGCTGTTTCTGAGAATATCCGATGCCTCCACGATCTTCTCGGCCCTCGTGTGATCCATATATCTGAGTGGCACGCCCGGGCATTGACTGAGAAAGCTGGTGGTGACGGGATCGTCTTTGACCCTGTTATCGACTATTATTTCTTTTGGTACCCATTGATTATTTGTCATAAATCTTCCTCTTTTTGATATTTTTTTGTAGGAGCCGTGCAATTGCAGAAGCAGAAAGAGAGGGGCCAGGTTATGACCCCTCTCACCTGCCTACGTTACTATTGCGGAAACTCCTGGATAAACACCCTGGCATACTGCCTCATGTTCTCGTGCATATACACCGGGATTCCCAGGTTAGCGGCCTGAGCGACAATACCATCAATCCACCCTGACGCGGGGGTGATGGGATTCCTACCTTCCCAATCACCAACGATGATCCATCTCAGGCCCTCAAAAGAGAATGTAACAGGACCCAAAAGCGGACGGATGTCCAGAACCTTCAGCGGAGCGTTCACTTGGATCAGTGTGCTCTTTCTCTCTTCATCCTTATCCGAGGTTACGGTGGTGCCTACCCATGTATTCTCGGGAAAGGCATACGGCAGCATCTCACCCGGATATTCTGTGACACAAAGAAACTTGTGCTGAGGATACTTCACGAATATATCCAGGTACAGGCCTACTAATTCCTTCGGCATCTCCGGGTCGAAGATGTCTGGTGTCACGGGAATGATTGACGGATCCTTGTCCGCCTCGATAAACTCCTCAAACATGTGGGGATAGACGGTCCGGTCCATTCCGTACGGGTACTTCTCGCCTTTCTGCCCGATGTGCCATCCTCCTGTCTGTCTGGATCTCCAATCCTTCTCGTTCACCAGGACGCCATCCTTCAGGTGTGTGGAACCGTGACGGTTGAGATAAGCAAGTACCTCCTTGTGGGGGCAATGGTTGGGGATATGGAGGCACCCCGTGCCACAGCTTGTTCCGCAATTGCTGGATTTTTTCTTATTATGTTTCTTCATTATTATTGAGCTCCTTTTTCATTTTGTGATGAAGCTTGTTTCCGTATAGAGAGTCCGAGCCTGTTGCCATGGCTTGCTCTCTGGATACGTCTCTATTCGCTCTTTTTGTTATGTTGTATTGGCTTGTCCATCACCTCCTTATTTTTGGTTGGTCTTAAGGGTCCACAGGTTGGCTCTTCGGTCAAAGAGCAAATGCCCTCCAATGGCAATGACCGTTTCAATGAAAAGAACTTCTGAACTTTTAGGACTTTTGAATGAATTGCCGTGATACATGCAAAAAGGTCAAAAGTTATGAAAGTTGCCGGCATCATGGGGTATGTCGTCCCCAGACGCACTTGAAAGTTTGCACAGTTCATCAGATTGTCTCTTCCTCACCGGTAAACGGATTGATCACCTTCATGGGCTGAGGATCGATCATGGAGGGTTCCGGCAAGCTGCCGCCACTGCCTGTATCGAGAGTTGTCACGAAATAGACGAGCTTGTTTTTGCCCGGCAGCTTGGCAGATCGTGCGAACTTCTTTTCAATAAGCCGCTTGAGTTCGGAATCGAGGGTGGCCCGCTTCATGTGTTCTCCACCATCAGAATTGAGCCGGTCCATAAGCTCATTCATGTCTACTCCCGTTTTAAGGTTTTCCGGATGTTCAAGGACTTCGATGATTTGTTTGTTGTCGGATGGTTCCACAAAGCATCCCCCGGCGACGGCCTGTTCCCGGTTGTAGTCTGATATGGCGTTGAATACCCTCCGCTCTCTGGGGGTGAGTTCCTCACCGTGGGAACTCACGTATTTACCTAAGAGAAGGCGTGCATAGTAGTAATCCGCCTTCGTGGCGCACAGTCCACTACCCGAGCCTTCCCCATTGCCGCTTGGGCTTCCCGGCAATGATATCCTCGACTCCTGCTTCGGAAGAAAGCCGAACTCCTCGGGTACGGAATGCTTCCTCGCAAACCCCTCGAACTGGGTAGGAGTAACCCCCAAGTACTCGGTGATGACTCTCTCCAGACTTAGTGGCCGAACACCGTTCACTATCACTACGATCTTTATCATCATGAGGATGGTCTCTATATCTCTCGCATTTTCGACCCCGGCCGATCTAAGCAGGCTTGTCAGTTGTCCCGCATAGGGGATCGTGACAGGTTCTGGTTGCAGGGCTTCGATCATCTTTGCCAGTGCCCGTCTTTCCACGGGCAGCGCATCGTCCTGCGGACTGCTGGCGAGTACCGCAATGTGGGCTGCCATCTCGTCCTGGCAGGTCTTGTCCGACTCCAGGGACACCACAATTGAAAAGAGATCCCTGTGAGCGGCGATGTCGTCGGGCCTACCAAGGAAAACGAATCCTGTCAAATTACCAATTTGGACCCTTTCCATACTATTTGCACCTCTTTCCCTGGACCTCACGCTGTCGACCATAAACTTCCTGGAACTGATCTGTCTCAATTCAGGGGCGACTTTCTTCATCTCACGAGCATCAAGGACCAGGATGGTCTTTTTCCGGATGTCGTTCCGTCCTTCATGTAGTTTCCCTACGTCAAACCGGGAAAACTCCATGATGGAGGATTCAGGCACGGTGTTGATACAACTTTGCATGAGTTTGATCGCCATTGAATTGTCGTCACTGGCAATGCCGACTGACAGCGGGAATCCCGCATGGCTGGACAGTAAGCCTGTTCCGATCAGCATAGCGGGTTGGAGGTGCGAGGAGGGGACGCCTTCTCTTCTCAGCATGTCGGCCATACGGCACAATGGAGATGACAAAGGCCTTTCAGAGGAAGTATCTTCCTGGTTTTCCTGTTCCTCTTCCGGAGGTGGGACCATAACAGTAGATGTCGACGTCTCATCGCCAGCAGTGCCTGGTCTTTCATCCGAAATAACCTCCGGTTCCGGCGTCTCTGCTGGTTGACCTTGTGCATTGGGGTCCAACTTGTCCACTAAATCCTGTAAACATTCATTTTCTTGCATGCTCTATCTCCTTTTTTTAGAATCCTGGCCCATACGAGGCCTAGGGGCGTATCCGGTACTGTAAGAAATCTGTATGATACGTTGTGCCATGCCATAAGCTGATCTCTTCCCGCGATAGGTTTGCGGCCATGGTGCCCTCTCAACGCTATTACCGGCTATCCTTCTCGTTAACGGGAACTCTCTGTGCCTGGTGGATCGTCCTGTGGAGGCTCCTGCGTGCTTCATACTCTATTATTATAGAGCACGCATGACAAAAAAGATTAAGTATTACGATATGTTAGTGTAGTAAATAAATTGTGGTGATTAATTACAATTGTCGATTTACTATCAAAGAAAAATGCAAGGGGGATGTTCAGAGTCGGCTCAAAGTTGGCATGAAGGGCATGAACAGAAAGATCCTTTTGAGGCTCTTTTCAGGCTTTGTCTACAGGTTTATGGTAAGGGGCATCAGGGACTATTTATCATCAATCAGGCAGAACCCGAGAATCGGCGTGCATTGAAACTGGTTCACCTCTTTGCGAGGGGGACTGCTCCTGGAGTTGCATAGAGTGAACCCATAGAGGAACGATAGTGACGTATGGATAAGGTTGATCTAGGCTTATCTGAGGAACAGTTCTCCCCAGTTATTCTGAGGGTCGGAGTGCAGGCCGGCTGTTGAATCATAGATTCTTGACCGGACTGTACGCCCACCCATTCAGTTGGTAGCAACACCTATTCGCTGAATTGCAGGTTACCCGTGTCTTTACATCCGGTCGTAGGTCACAATTCCCCGCTTTCGGTGTTCTTCACATACATCATATTCGAGTTTCACTAGGTAGTGAAGGTTTGCGAGTTGTCTGTGCCTTTCGTTGTGATGCCCTATAAGATCGTCCGTGGTGATGTGCAAAGTTTCGTTAAGGTAGGTTTCAAAATCTTCCTTAAAAGCGTAAGAAGAGAGTCCAACACTGTTGGACTCGTCCGGGTCGAAGTATTCCTCGAGATGAATAGTATCGGTTTTGTTCCTGTCCGGATTTCTTGGATTCCACCACTTTATATCCCCATATGCCCCTGTCTGATACACATTACTCGAATCACAGGAACTTATTGGCAATACCGAGATGAGATCAAATCTAGTGGTACCAAAAAGGTGTACCATTCTCCATGAACTGTACAATCTATCTATAGCTGGCCACAGATCATCATAATTCTCGCTTTCGCTCGATCTAATGGCAATCCGTCGATAACCCTTATCGATATAGTAGCCTACCTCTTCACCGTGGAGGTTGTGAATCACTGGAACGGGCGTAAGGCCCTCGTTCTCGAGCCTTTTTTGGTAATAAAGATTGTTCTTGAAGCCATCCCTACTAGAATCAATATCAAAGTTGAAATAGAAGTCGAAAAATCGGCCAAAACGAAGAAGATAATTCTTGTACCCTTCAAATGCCTCGCTAAGCTCGCTTGAGGGTTTGTTTTGCATGGTAAATGTGCCGGAATCGAGAGCCACCTTGTCTAACTTATCTCGGTGGGTTACCAAAAACGAGTTCTCCTCAGCCGTCAGAAGTCCGAATGACCGTAAGACATTGAGCCGGACTTCCGGAAAAAGGTCGTGGTACCGGAGCATCACGTCCCTTTTTAAGTTTGCATGGTAAATCTCCACAATAATCCTCCTAAGCCTTTGCCATATCGGGGTCCTCATGCTCCTTATTGTCGGCGTCCTTCACAGGCTTGAACGCTAGGATCTTTCTTCCTGGACTCTTACCTACGGATGTCCTCCTTACTATACCTTAATTGAGGCCTTATTAGGAGCACCCTTTTATGCCATTAGTATATACGAATGTAACAACAGGATATTTAGCAATATTAACCACTTATTATAGTAAAGCATCCTGATTGACAGACCTATGCTGATGATTTACTATACACAGAAGGTACTAGAGAGGAAACCTAGGAAATGCCAGAAAGGAAAGCAAGAGGAGTCAAGAGGCGACCTTCGCTCGTGCTGAAGGAGTTGCCAAAGCGTCACTTCGACGAATTCATCGACTTCTTCATGGAGTTCTTGAATTCAGATATGGAACACATGAGCAGGGGAGATTTCCTGCACCTCTTTTCAGATTTCACTGAGAGGTTTTACGGGGAGGTATACGACGAACTCTTTACTATCGATGCGGGACCTGAGAACCGGTATGCATTAAAGCTGGTACAGCTTGTGGCAAGGGGGCTACTATTGGAGTTCCAGGCATTAGCGGACGTATCAGTTCAAAGAGGAACTTTACAGACATACATCCCCTGGACAAACACATCGCTAAGTTTCTGGGGTATACACAATTATGATTCTCCTATAACGGACAACCGAAAGAAGTACGATTACCAGATTTGCATTCAAGGGAGACGTGTCTCGGTCAGGCCCAAAACCGCTCCTGAGGTGCAGCCTTGGATATTTGACGGACAATCTATGAGTCTGAAAATAAGTTGTATAGGTACAGACCGCACTAGAACGGGTGTCGTGAAAGACCCGGTCGACGTTTATCCGCACGTTCCTTTTTCCAATGAGGACATCTTTAAGAGATTTATCCAAGAAAAGGCGTGGGCAGCTTACCTTATAGATCGAGAGTCACAGGGGGAGAGGCAAGAAGTTCTCGAAGAGGAGTATTTTTTGGCGGCTACTGATTATTCCGAGGCGGAGGGGCTTGAGCCGCAGGCAAAAAGGGTACCGAAAGGGGTTGACGAGGAAGAGTTGTTGCTCAGGCAGTACAAGGCCATCGATGAGCCAGTCATTTACAAAGGTTGTTCCGATAAATCTATTCTCCTTACCCTGATCACCGTTCTATTACCGGTTTTGGAAAAATTTCCGATTGATATCATCAGGCGGTGTCCGCAATGTAAGGTATATTTTAGGATCACACAAAAAAAGCAGACTGATCTTTGTAGAAAATGCCAAGGTAAGGCAAGTGTTTACAAGTGGCGTGAAGAAAACCGGTCTGAGTACAACATGTACCAGAAGATCCGGGTGCCAGGCGTCAAAAGTCAGACTATCTCCCAAATAAGAAGCATTATAGAACAAGATAAGTTGAAGTCCTAATCACGACAATTCGTAGATCCCCAAGCTTCACCAAAATAGTAAAACAATGTACCAGCAACATAAGCTAACTAACTATACTATTTAACTTATCTGACAAATAGCACCATTAGGCTTATGATTATATCGCAGTGGACAAAGCATTCCTCACCGTCGAAGAAGTGTCTCAGTACCTGGGGTAAAGGCCAGCACCCTCTATTCCCGGGTATCTGAGATACCCCATTATAAGGTCGGCCATCTCCTCAGGTTCGGGAAAGAGGATATAGACAGATGGATGGAGACGAAGAGGAGTGAGGGGAAGGAAGAGGGGCACAACACAGATAAAGATAGGCAAGTTTTGTGAAAGTAACGGAAGACAGAGAAGACCCTGAACATGATATACTAACTCCTGAGGAGGTAGCCCTGTATCTTCGGAAAAGTGTCAGCTGGGTATACAAAAACTGGAAGGTATTGGGTGCCAGGAAGCTCGGGGGTTCTCTATTTTTTCCCAGTAAGGAGGATCTCTATGAGCATCTATTTTGTAAAAGGCAGGGGGTGGAGGTACGACTTCACCCAGAACGGAGAGAGGCACACCGCGGCATGGTTCAAAACAAAAACGGCGGCAAGGGAAGCCGAGCACGAAAAGAAGGAGGAGATACAAGAGGACAAGACGGTAAAGGCCCCGACCGACATAAGATTCTTGGATTTGGTAAACAAGAGGCTTGATCATGTCAAGGCTTACAAATCGGGCGAGTATTACAAGGCATATTGTTACATGGCCAAGCGATGGGTACATCACTGGGCGGACCTCGAATGCCGCAGCATTACGCCCCAGATGATAGAAGAGTTCCTTATAGGACGTTCCATGAAATCGGAGTTTGCGGCCAACAAGGACCTTCGCCATTTGAGAGCCACCTTCAATTACGGGAAGAAAAGGCGACTTATCCTGAGCGATCCGACGGCGGGGATCAGCTTCTTCCCCGTGGAAAAGAGGATCAAGTACGTACCGTCTGTAGACGACATCGACAAGGTGATTTCCTGTGCCGCCCCTGACATTCAGGACTATCTCTGGACAATCCGGGATACGATGGCCCGTGTTGACGAGATCAACAGGTTGATATGGAGCGACGTGTCTTTCGAAGACGCAACGGGATACGTTGTTCTGTACACGAGAAAGAAGAGGGGTGGCCATCTGACCCCTCGCAAGGTTCCAATGACGCAGAGGCTTTGCGAGATATTGAAACGACGATTCCTTGCCCGGACCATAGGGCAGCCCTGGGTATTCTGCAACAGTTATGTGGACTGGAAAACGAAAGAACCCAAGGTGGGCCCCTTCCAGTACCGAAAGACGATCCTGCAGACGCTGTGCAAGAGGGCGGAAGTAGCACGATTCAGCTATCACGCCTTACGCCACTCCGGAGCATCGATAATGGCGAAACGGAACGTCCCGATCGGAGCGATACAGAAGATACTGGGACACGAAAACAGAACGACAACTGAGATCTACCTGCACAATATCGGGAACATGGAGAGGGAAGCAATCGTGGCATACGAGCAGGCTACGGAAAAGTCACACACAGATTCACACACAGCGATTCGGATGAGCGCAAATGGTTGAGTTATTGAAAACGAAAAGGTCAATAAAATCAAATGCCCGGGACGGGAATCGAACCCGTACACCCGCAAGGGGCGAGGGATTTTAAGTCCCTTGCGTCTACCTATTCCGCCACCCAGGCATATGTGAAGTTATAATAGGAAAACCCTGTGATGTCAATAAACAAGTGGCCTTGCAAGGCTATCGGCGATTATGGGCACCGGGCTCAATAATTCCCCTTTGATTCCACTTGACACCAACTACGGTCTGTGCTAAAAAAGAAACACTATGGAGACGAGAACGTCAGAAATAAGAAAGGCAAGACTCTTCTGGTGGTGGTGGCAGGTACTCTAGGTGTGAAACCGTAGATATCGGCCATGGGCGGTTTCGCACCGCCCATGGCCTTTTTTATGTGGGGCCGTGGGTCAATTGACTCACGGCCTTTCTGTTATGGGGCTCACGTCGCCCCCTCCACTGGCCAAGCCAGCGGAGCCTCCCCTTCGCGCTCATGAGATGAGCTGGAGGAGGACAATTTCAAAAAAAGGAGGAGTGAAATGAGCAAGAAAATCTTTTTGAACGAACAGGAGATGCCCAGGGCCTGGTACAACATCCAGGCCGATCTGCCGAGCCCTTTGCCGCCGCCCCTCAATCCGGCGACAGGGGAACCCATCACGCCCGACATGCTGTCCCCTATCTTCCCCATGAACCTCATCGAGCAGGAAGTCTCAACAGAGAGGTGGATCAACATACCGGAAGCGGTCCTGGAGAGACTCCTCATCTACAGACCCACGCCTTTGTGCCGTGCTTCGGCGTTGGAGAAGTTTCTCGGCACCCCGGCCAGGATCTATTACAAGAACGAGGGCGTGAGCCCTGCCGGGAGCCACAAGCCGAACACGGCCATAGCTCAGGCATACTACAACAAAGAGTTCGGCATCAAGAGGCTCACCACCGAAACGGGTGCCGGCAGTGGGGCAGTGCATTGTCCTTTGCCTGCAACCAGTTCGGCCTGGAACTGAAGGTCTACATGGTCCGGGTAAGCTACAACCAGAAGCCCTACCGGAGGATCATGATGGAGACCTGGGGAGGCAAGTGTGTCCCGAGCCCGAGCCCTGACACGAATGCGGGCAGGCAGTTCCTCGCCCTGGACCCGGAACATCCCGGCAGCCTTGGGATGGCTATCAGCGAGGCCATTGAGGACGCCGTGACGTCCAAGGATACGAAGTACTCTCTGGGCAGCGTCCTGAACCACGTGCTCATGCATCAGACCGTAATAGGCCTTGAGGCGGAGAAGCAGATGGCTATGGCCGGAGAATACCCGGACGTGGTCATAGGCTGCGCTGGCGGCGGGAGCAATTTTGCCGGCATCTCCTTCCCCTTTGTGAGGGACAAGATCCACGGCAAGGAGGTGAGGATCGTGGCATCGGAACCCCTCTCCTGTCCGACGCTCACCAAGGGGCCCTACGTATACGATTTTGGCGACACCGCCCAGACGACGCCCCTTCTGCCCATGTATTCCGTGGGACACGGCTTCGTTCCTGCGCCGATCCACGCGGGCGGCCTCAGGTACCACGGCATGGCCCCGCTTGTGAGCAAGCTTTGCGCTGACGGCCTCGTGGAAGCAAAAGCCTATGGCCAGCTCGATACCTTTGCGGCCGGCATCACCTTCGCAAGGACGGAGGGGTTCATCCCGGCGCCCGAGACGAACCATGCCATTGCCTGCGCAATAGAGGAGGCGAAAAGGGCCAAAGAGGAAGGAAAAGAAAAAGTCATTTTGATGAACTGGAGCGGACATGGTATTATAGATTTGCCCTCGTACGACGCCTTCATGTCGGGCAAACTCGAAGACTACGAATTACCTGATGAGGAGATCGGGAGGCTGGTAAGAGATCTTCAGAGGTTTCCCAATCCGAAGCGCTGAAGACGTCTTTCCCTGTGCAGCCGGCTACCGGTATAGGGGGTATGGATAATGATGGAGATATATTGCGGTCAACTTGGGATGGTGACAGAATTCTCCTATTGTGTTTCAATGAATGACGGGCTCCCCTGCCGCAATGCAATCGGCTGCTGGCAGGGGAGGATGGACATAACGAAACGGCTCACCGGTCGTTTTACGAAAGAAGAGTTGAGGAAGGTCTTCTGGGTGCTCCCGAAAACGAAGCTGGAGCGCATCATCGAACACCTTCCGTGCACAGAAAAATGACGGGACCGGGAGATCTCTGCCGGTCCTTGAGAATTGCAGATAGGCAAGGAGGATGTGGATGTTTTTGTCTGACAGGGTAATGGGCGTCAGGCCTTCGGGCGTTCGGAAGATATTCGACATGGCAAATAAGGTGAAGGACCCCATCAATTTGAGCATCGGGGAACCGGACTTCGATATTCCCACGGAGATAAAGGAGGAAGGGATTCGGTGGATCAGGGCGGGATTCAATAAGTACACGCCCTCGGGGGGCATCCCGGAGCTGAGGGAGAAGCTTCTGCAGAACCTTCAGGCAAAAAAGATCATCTGTGACGATGTGATCGTAACTGCAGGGGTCACGGGGGGTCTTCTTCTGGCCCTCATGGTCACCTTAAACCCCGGGGACGAGGTAATCATCCCCGATCCCTATTTCGTGCTTTACGAATATCAGGTTCTCCTCCTGGGAGGGAAACCGGTGTTTGTCGACACCTATCCTGATTTTACCCTCAAGGAAGAGGCCCTTCGCAGGGCGATTACGGACAGGACCAAGATCATCCTCATCAACAGCCCCAACAACCCCACGGGCATGGTCTTCTCGCGGCAGGAGCTGGAGATGGTGGCGAGGGTGGCGAGGGAGAAGAACCTCCTTGTCTTCTCCGACGATATCTATGACAGGTTCATATACGAGAACGGAGCGGGCAGGGACTACCTGGGGCAGTTCTACGACAAGACCCTGACCTTCGGGGGTTTCTCGAAGACCTGGAGCATGACGGGATGGCGGATCGGGTACGTGGCGGGTCCCAGCGAGATAATCCAGTGCATGGTTACCATGCAGCAGTATGTTTTCAGCAGCATAAACTCCTTTGCCCAGAAGGCGGCGCTCCTTGCACTCGATTACAACACGGACTCCCTCATAGAGGGCTACCGCCGCAAGAGGGACCTCATCTACGACGGGTTGAAGGACAAGTATAACGTGGTGAAGCCCAGGGGCGCCTACTTTATCTTTCCCGAAGTGCCGGGCGGCGATGGAGACGCCTTCGTGGAGAGAGCGCTGGAGAATAATCTCTTCATCATCCCGGGGAGCGTTTTTTCGGACAGAAAGACGAATGTGCGGATTTCTTTTGCTGCAAGCGAGGAGAATCTGCTGGCCGGCATTGACGTACTAAGGAAGATGGCCTGATAAGGGTCGCGAGGAGGGGACGTTATGGTCTATGAGCATATTTGCAGGCTGCTTCTCAAGAACGGCGCGCGTCTCGTGCACACCACGAGCAGATCGATCGGGGAGACTCTGCGGAGGGTTTCTCCGGCTAACGGTTTCTTAACCGAAGTGTCGCTCAACGAGAAGATTGCCTTTGAACTGGCCCTTTCAGGTAGTTACGCGGGGAAGAGGACGGCCTGCCTTTTCACGACGGAAGGGTTCTACGAGGCCCTGGACCCCGTCATGAGCTCTGCCTATACGGGAGTCATGGGGGGATTTCTCATCATATGTGTGAAAGAGACGGACGAAGAGGTCACCCCTATCGGTCTTTTCTCGAAGATCCCCCTCATCGTCGCAGAAAATGGAAGAGACCTCGCCAGGGCTGTCGAATTCGGCTATGGCCTGTCCGAAAAATACGAGATGCCCGTGATGATCCAAACGACGGCTGAGATCCAGGAACCCGCCGCGGATGAAGCCCCGGCTCTCGACCTTCAAACCTCAAAAGCCTCATTCACAAAGAACCCCGACAGGTGGGCGGCAACGCCCAAATTCAGATACCAGTTGCACAGGGCTTTGAACGAAAAGTTCGGGGGCATCAGCCAGGAGTTTGCCAACTATGAGGGCAACAGGGTGGCAATAAACGGTTCCAGCGGCCTCATCACCGACCGGCAGGAGGCCATCGATGTGTACGGAGAAGACCTGAGCACCCTCTACCTCACCACCCTTTATCCCCTCCCCCAGGTCCTGGTTGAGGACTTCATCGGCCGGATGGACCAGGTCTTTCTGGTCGAGGGGGATTATCCCGTCATTGAGCTTCAGATACAGGACAGGAGCAAGGTGAAGGTGGAGCATCTCATGGGGAGACCCGCGGGACGGCGGAAGCCGCAGGAAGAGATGTTCGGTTTTGATGTGACCAGGGATAATCTGGGGCCGGGGTCCGCCATCAATATCGCCCACGGGCGGAAAAAACTGGAGCCCCAGAGCAATGTGCTGGCCATCACCTACGAGGACCACTTTTTCCATTCCGGGATGGCGGCCATGGTGAACGCACGCTACAACGATTCTTCCTTTCTCGTCCTCGTCATGACGAACCAGCGGGAGGATGAGATGAAGAGCGTTCTCGCGGGCTTCGGGGTGTCAAACTGTTTTCACATCGACAAGGTCTCTGAGGTGGAACGCTTCAAGGACCAGAAAGAACTGACGGTCCTTTTCTGCAAAGGGATCATTTAGAGGAGAAGGGGAAAGGCGAAAAAAATGAGCGAGGAGACGAGAACAGGAAATGGGACGAAGCTTGGGGTTGTCTGTGCCGGCATCGGGGGGAGGGGGGTCCTTCTGGCATCCACCATCCTCATAGAGGCAGCAGTCGACGCCGGATATGGTGCGATTGCCTCTGATGAATACGGAATGAGCCAGCGCGGCGGTTCCGTAGTTTCCCTTGTCAAGGTCGGTTCTTTCAGGAGCCCCCTCATCGGCAGAGAGGGTGCGGACCTCCTGCTGGCCTTCGAGGAAAGCGAATTCTACAGAAATCTCACCTTTCTTAAGGAAGGCGGGTTTGCCCTCGTAAATACTCCCAAGGAGAGACTGCCGGAGCCTGTGGAGAAACTCATTGGAGAACGGCGCCTGGACTGCCGCCTGGTGGATGCCGATGGGCTTGCCACACAGCAGGGGATGGTCCAGTCGGCGAACATGGCCGTACTGGGATTCCTCTCCTTTTTCGGAATCAACCCCTATAACCGGGAAAACCTTGAGAGGACAATGAACAGGAAGATTTCCGGCAAGTTCACCCATAAGAACCTTGAGATATTTCTCGGAGCATATGAACATGCCCGGGGCAGGTACGGAGCGGCTTAAAAGGCCCTCCGCTCCCATAGGACGCCGAAGGAAGGCAGAGAACTGAAAATGGAGGTACCCTAATTGAAGACATCCGGGGAAGTGATGATAGGCAACTTCGCCATTGCCCGCGGCCTTGTTGAGGCGGGTCTCGAACTTGCCGCGGCATATCCGGGAACTCCGAGTTCCGAAATACTACCGGGCATCATGGAGTTCACGAGAAGAGAGAAAAGGGGCATCTACGCAGAATGGTCCACAAACGAAAAGTGTGCCTTCGAAGTCGCTTTCGGCGCCGCAGCGGCCGGGAAGAAGGCGGCCTGCATGATGAAGCAGGTGGGGCTTAACGTTGCCTTCTCCAGCCTCCTCAGCGCCCGCACCAAGCCCATAGAGGGCGCCCTGGTCATCGTATCCTGTGATGACCCCGGTCCGCAGTCCTCGCAGACAGAGCAGGACACGAGGCTCCTGGCAGAACTCTTCGGCATCCATCTTTTTGATCCCGCTTCTCCGAAGGAAGCCTGTGATGTGGCCTATTACGCCCTGAAATATTCTTTCGAGAAGAAGATACCGGTGATTATCCGGTCCACGCACCGGGTAAGCCACGCGAGGCAGGTGGTCTCGACCCTTCCTGACGACACGCGGGAACCGGTGATCGATGAGGGGATCAGGCTGGCAGGCGGCAGCAGGCTCGGCATAGTGGCTTCCGGCATGACCGCCTCAATTGCCCTTGATGTGGTTTCGGCCCTCCCAAACAGGGACGGAGTGAGCCTCTACAAGACGGTAAGGATAGTGCCGCCAGACCCCGGGCTCTTCACCTTCGCGGAAAGCATGGAGAAGATACTTGTCCTGGAAGAGACGGATCAGGTGCTGGAGAGCATCCTCGGTATAGGGAGCAAGGTCCTGGGCAGGGCCGACGGGTTCGTCCCTTCCGCCGGTGAACTCACCTACGACGTGGTCCGCGAGGTTATCGAGAGGGCCCTCGTTGAGACTGGTATGGGAAGAGGGAGGTTTGCGCCTGACGCCAGGATAGAGGAGACGCTGAAATCCGTCGCTGTTGCACCCCGCCCGCCGAGGCTCTGCGCCGGGTGCTCCCACAGGGCTTCTTTCTACGCCATGCAGAAGGCCTCTCCCAAGGCCATCTTCCCCGGCGACATAGGCTGCTACACCCTTGGCATCTCAATGGGCTCCGTGGATACCTGCCTCGACATGGGTTCGAGCGTCACCTTCGCCTCGGGCTTCTATGAGGCCTTCAACCAGGATGGGGTGGAGATGCCTATCATTGCCTCCATAGGCGATTCCACCTTCTTCCACTCCGGTTTGTCATCCCTCTATGATGCGGTGAGGAAGGGCGACAGGTTCCTTCTCATGCTCCTGGACAACGGTACCACCGCCATGACGGGCATGCAGCCCACACCCCAGTCGGGGATGACGGCGCAGGGCCAGTTTATCCGGGCCATGCCCATAGAGGACGTCCTCAAGGGCTTCGGCATCGACTATGTAAAGACCCTCGATCCCTATGACGTGCCGGCCACGATGGGCGCAATCACCGATGCCCTGGCCTACCTGAGAGAAGAGGGGGCGAAGCCTGCCGTGATCGTCGCACGGAGGGCCTGCCTGCTTTCAACAAAGGGGCGAGCCCGCGATGCGCAGCCTCGGGGTGTTGTGGGCGACGACTGCACCGGGTGCAAACGGTGTGTCACCCTTTTCGACTGCCCTGCCATGACCTTTGACGAGGAGGCGGCCCGGATTGTCGTAGACAAGGCGCTCTGCACGGAATGCGGCGTCTGCCTCTTTGCCTGCCCCCAGAAGAAGGAAGGGAAAGAGCTCTTAAGCCTCAAGAAACGCCGTTCAGCGAAGAGTAAAGCACAAGCAGTGTGAGCCGGGTGCTTTCCGTCTCCATCGTCATCATAACCCGGGACACGAAGGAGCTGCTCAGGGACCTCCTGCGCTCAGTCGAGGGGGACAAAGCCCTGAAACCCCGGATCAGGGAGACGATTGTCGTGGACAATGGCTCCTCTGACGGGACAGCGGAAATGGTGAAAGGAGACTTCCCCCAATGCCTCATCATGGAACCGGGCAAGAATCTGGGCTTTGCTGCGGCCGTCAATCTGGGCTGGCTCAGCTCGTCGGCGGATGTGGTTCTGTTCCTCAATTCCGATACACGCCTCCTTGAAGGCGAAATAGGAAAGCTTCTCGATTATATGGAGGCCCATCCCGGTGTGGGCATATGCGGCCCCAGGCTCGTCTACGAGGACATGAGACTGCAGCGCTCCTTTGCCGCGAGCCCGTCGCTTCTGCCCGAAGTCTGCCCCGCGGGTCTTCTGGAACTGCTCTTTCCCCGTAAATACCCGGGTAAGGGTACGGGAATTTCACATCCTCTCGAAGTCGATTCGCTTATCGGTGCGGCCATTGCGGTGCGGAGAGATCTCCTCCTTCTCCTTGACGGCTTCGATGAACGTTTCTTCTTCTTCATGGAAGAGACGGACCTCTGCATCCGGACCCGTCGACAAGGCTATGGGGTAATCTTCTTCCCTGAGGCGAGGGTGATACATCTGCAGGGAAAGACGGTGAGGAAGAACTGGGTCAGAGGAAGGATGGAATATAATATCTCTCTCTACAAGTTCATCAGGAAGCATCACGGACCCTTCTATTCCGGCCTGTTCCGTGCCATCCGCCTTTTCAAGGCAACGCTGTTCCTCGTCGTGGCGACGGTAATACCCCTGCTCTTGGTGGGGCGCCGAATCCGGATGTCTTATGGGTATTACCTGAACCTGTTCCGATGGCACCTTAAGGGGTGCCCTGACAGCGGGGGTTTGCGAATACCGGAGAATTAGCGATCAGCTTTCCAGTATGAAAATCACTTCCAGAGTAACCCTATATTCAATGATCTTGCCGTCTTCCACGCGGCACCGTTGATCCTTGACTTTCAGTCCCGTAATCCCTCTCAGGGTCTTGGATGCCCTTTTGAAGCCGACCATAATGGCGTCCTCAAAGCTTTTCTGAGATCCGGCGATCACTTCCGTCGCCCGTGCAACCCTGCCCTCCGTCCTCATTACTCCCTCCAACTGCTGATTTTCTGACAGGCTAACAAGAAGGGGAAAGAGTGTCAACCTTTTTTGGCACAAAACAACGAATGACGGCATTTTAGCCCGGAAAAAAGCTTGTGAATTGATACCAAATAATATATCATCACATTGATGGCTTACCTTATTCTTGTCTTCCTGCTTTTCTTCCCCCTGCTCCTGCCCGCTGCAAACGATATCACGGCACAGTCATACCTTCTTGTGGAGAAGGACTCCTTCGAAATCATTGCGGGAAAGGATTACCACAGGAAGCTGGCGCCGGCGTCGACGACGAAGGTCGTCACAACCATCGTGGCCATAGAGAAGCTGTCGGGAGACGAGGCCGTGGTGCCTGATAAGAAGGTCCTTGGCTTTCCCCATTCGAAGCTGGAGCTTGTTCCCGGAAAGAGATATAAAGCCATGGACCTCATGAAAGGCGCCA
This sequence comes from uncultured Syntrophorhabdaceae bacterium, assembly GCA_964408265.1. Lineage (GTDB taxonomy): Bacteria > Desulfobacterota > Syntrophorhabdia > Syntrophorhabdales > Syntrophorhabdaceae > CAYOYU01. The sequence goes on along the minus strand of CAYOYU010000042.1, from coordinate 5,859 downwards.
TGGTGGAATCCGCAAACGATGCCGCCTACACCCTTGCAACCCACATAGGGGGGAGCGAGGAGAGGTTTGCCGATATCATGAACAATAAAGCCCGTGAAATAGGCGCTACGGACACCAACTTCAAGAACGCCTCCGGACTCTATGACCGGAGCCAGTACACGAGCTGCTACGACCTCGCCCTCATGTTCAGGTACGCCCTCGCCAATGAGCGGTTCAAAGAGATTGTGGGCATGAAGTATTTCTCCTTCCGGGATGACAAGAGAAACGTAACCTACAAGAACCATAATCGTTTTCTTTTCTGCTTCGAGCCTGCCCTGGGAGGAAAGACGGGCTTCACAAAGGCATCGAAGCATTGTTATGTGGGCGCCTTCGAAAAAAATGGTAAAATATATATCCTCTCCTTGCTGGGAAGCAGAAACCTCTGGGGCGATGCGGTGAGGATATTAGGTGGCGTCTACGACGAGCTTCCCTCGGACAGGGAGATCCGTCTGGCCAAGGCGGGTGCCGTCAAGTTGTCGGCATACAAGGTGGTCGCGAAAAAAGAGAAGACCGTGAAGAAGAAACCCGGCAAGAAACATAAAAAGACGAAGAAGAAGTCTGCAAGAGTTAATGAAGTCGTGGCATAAAGTATTAGCGGCCCTTCTGGCCTTTGTCCTGGCCTTCCCCTACACACTGTTCGCACTAAGCATGGAAGAAGAGAGGAGGTACGGGAGACAGATCTACCTCGAGGTTGCCCGGTCTGCCCCGATAAATACCGACCCCTACATCTCCATCTACGTCAACGGCATCAGGGCAAAGATTGAATCCGGGTCGAACATGCCGCCTTTCCCCATCACCCTCACCGTTATCGATTCCAGGGCTGTAGATGCCTTTGCCACAATCGGCGGTTACGTCTTTATCACCACGGGGCTTCTGGCGCTGTGCGAAAGGGAAGACGAGCTGGCCGGTGTTCTGGGGCATGAGTTTACCCACGTGGGCAGGCGGCACGTAGCCAAACGGATGGAAAAAGACAAGTATCTGAACATCGGGATGCTCAGCACCATCCTCCTCGCTCTCCTCGCAGGGGACGCCAAGACCAAGGAAGCTACCCTCATGATGGGTGCCGCGTCAAACCAGGCCCTCTCCCTCAAATACTCACGTGAAGATGAAGATGAAGCGGACCGTCTCGGCTCCGCCCTGACAGACCGCGTCGGTTATGGAGCGCTCGGCACCGCTGATTTCCTGAAGAAGCTGAGGGCCACCTCGGACAGCAAGGCGGTGCCCCAGTATCTCCTCACCCACCCCTGGCACGAAGAGAGGATTGTGAAGCTCGAAAGCATGTGGCCTTCAAGCAAGGTGACACTGGACATCTCGTTCTATCCTTTCATACGGACCCGGGCCGAAATCATGAGCAAACCGCTCGGAACGGGCACTGAAGAGATCTGGATGAACAGGTACAAAAAAGACAGCGCAGACCCTGTCAATGCTTACGGGGCCGCCTTTGTCCAATCCCTCAAGGGGAACACGGCCGAGGCGGTGAAGATAGTGACTGACATGAAGTCCCCTTACAAGGCCCTCTTCCTCGGTGAGATGCTGGTGAATGCCCATGAATATGCCGAGGCCATAGAGGTGCTCAAGAATGACCCTACCTCTGTAGGCCGGATCTATCTTGCCCGCGCCTATGAGGGTCTCGGCAACAGGGAGATGGCGGTCCGGACTCTCAGGGATCTCCTGCCCTACGCCCAGATTTATCCTGAAATTTACCATCGTCTCGGTATGCTGGCGGGAAGAATGGGCAACGAGGGGGAAGGCTACGCCAACCTCGGCCGCTTTTACCTGGCAGTCGGCAGGGTGGACCAGGCGAAACATCAGTTGGAACGGGCAGTATCGAAATATGGAATGAACTCCAGGGAAGGAAGGGAAATACTGGGGATCCTTGATGAGATGAACGAGAAAAAAGAGAAGAAATAGGAGGGAGCTTAAGAAAATGACAACGAAAACTATCTCCGCGACTTTGGTTCTCCTCGTTATCCTTGCCCTTGCCGGTACGGGTTTCTGTCAGACCTACAAGCCTGAATACAAGATGAGCATCGTCGTGGGCCCTACCGGGGCCTGGGGTGAGGGTGCGGCCAAATTTGCCGAACTGGTGAAGAATGAGACAAGC
>CAYOYU010000042.1:0-3706 GCA_964408265.1 uncultured Syntrophorhabdaceae bacterium | reverse complement strand
GCCACCTAGGGAAGGGTAAAGATCAAGCCTTACTACAGCGGGCAGCTCTTTGCGGGGAAGCAGACCAACGAGTTCCTCCTCATGAAACAGGGCGTCATCGATTTCGCCCTGGCATCGACAATAAACTGGTCCACAACGGTGAAAGAGCTGAACCTCTTCTCCCTGCCGTTCTTCTTTCCCAGCTACAAGGCCCTCGATGCCGTTGAGACAGGGGAAGCAGGGAAAAGGCTTTTCAGGATCATAGAGGAGAAGGGCGTCCTCGGTCTTAGCTGGGGCGAAAACGGGTACCGGGACCTCACCAACAGCAAGCGGGCGGTGAAGAAGCCCGAGGACCTGGAAGGCCTGAAGATCAGGGTAGTGGGCTCTCCTCTCTTCATAGATACCTTCAAAGCCATGGGCGCAAACCCTGTCTCCATGAACTGGGGCGAGGCAGTGAGCGCTTTCCAGCAGGGGACAGTGGACGGCCAGGAAAATCCCGTCAATTCCGTTATTATCCCCTACAAGCTGTGGCAGGTTCACAAGTACATCACCATCTGGAAGTATTCCATCGACCCTCTCATATTCAGCGTGAGCAAGGATGTCTGGGAAACCTTCTCGGCCAAAGACAAAGACCTCATAAAGAAAGCAGCAGAGGAAGCATCGAAGTGGCAGAAGAAGGCTGCCAGGGACGGGCTCGAGGGCGCCAAACCGCCTGCCTTTGATATGCTTAAGAAGCAGGGGATGGATGTGACGGTCCTGACCCCCGACCAGATCAAGGTCTTCAAAGCAAAGACAAAGGCTGTTGACGAGAAGTGGAGCAAAGAGGTAGGGCTCGACCTCGTAAAGACGGCCGAGAAGGACATGCAGAAGGAAACGGGAAAGTAGCCGGGAACCTTTCAGTGCGTCTTTCCGAACATGTCGAGGAGGCCGCCGGCGTCTTTCTTCTTGCCGTCATGGCGCTTTTCGCCTTCGTCAATGTGATTACACGCTATTTTGTCCAGTACTCTTTCGCCTTCACCGAGGAAGTGGAGGTGGCATGCCTCGTCTGGCTCACCATGTTCGGCGCAGCAGCCGGATTCAGGCGGGGGATCCATCTTGGATTCAATCTGCTTTCCCTCAAGTTCCCCCTCTTCGGACGAAAAGTCCTTGCCCCTCTCGGGGCGCTCCTCACGGCGGTCACCGTTGTCACCCTGATCTACTACAGTCTCTTTCAGATAAGGGATGAGGTTCTCCTCAACGTGAAATCGGAGGCACTCAACCTGCCTCAATGGCTCTACACGCTCTCAATACCTGTCGGGGGGCTCTTCGTCCTCCTGCGCCTCCTGGAAGCGTCATGGAAGGAGTTTAAGGGGGAAAAGACATAGTGGAATCCCTCTTCCTCTTCTTTGCTGTATTTCTCGCGCTCCTTCTTCTCGGCACCCCGGTTGCCACGTCGCTCGGGTTTACCTCAGTCCTGCTGATCTGGAAGTACGGCCTCGGGATTCAGGGGATAGCCGCAAATTTCTACGCAAATGTTGCCAAGTTCCAGCTCCTGGCACTGCCTTTCTTCATCCTGGCGGGCCTCATCCTGGACAGGTGCGGCATATCGAAGCGGCTCATCAGGCTGGTGAGCCTGCTCGTGGGACCGATCCCGGGAGGCCTCGCAATCGTCACCATCATCGTGGGCGTCATCTTCGCAGGTATTTCCGGCTCGGGGCCTGCCGATACCGCCGCCCTGGGAGTGATCCTTTACCCTGCCATGATCGCCATGGGGTACAGGCGGGGCTACACGGCAAGCCTTATCGCCAGTTCCGGCGCCCTAGCAATCGTCATTCCGCCAAGCATCGCGTTCATACTCTATGGCGTCATCACGAGCACCTCGGTCCCCGCCCTTTTTGCGGCAGGCGTGGTTCCCGGCGTGATTACCGCGCTCTTCCTCATTGTCCCCTCCTACTTCCTTGCCCGCACATACGGCTGGCGGGGTGAGCGATGGGGGACAGGGCCGGAGATATGGCAGGCCTTCAAGGGGGCTTTCTGGGGGCTTCTTGCTCCCGCGGTCATCTTGAGCGGCATATACGGAGGAGTCTTTACGGCCACCGAAGCGGCGGTGGTTGCAGTCTTTTACGGTCTCTTCGTAGGTTTTGTCATCTACCGGAGCCTCGCCCTGAAGGACCTTTACGGGATACTGAGGGACGCCGTGCTCTCCTCGGCAGTGGTCATGTTCATCGTTGCCTTCGCCGGTCTTTTTTCGTGGACCGGGTCGACGCTCGGGGTAATGGACAAGGCTTCCGCCGCCCTGCTTTCCCTGTCGTCCGATCCCCTGGTTATCCTTATCCTCATCAACGTGATGCTCTTCATATCGGGCATGCTCATGGATGCCATCTCCATCTACTATGTCTTCCTCCCCATCCTGATCCCCATAATCCACTACTTCCACTGGGACCCCATCTGGTTCGGGGTGGTGATGACCCTCAACCTTGCCATAGGGCAGATTACGCCGCCTGTGGCGGTCAACCTCTATGTCATCGCCAACATCGCCGGCCTTTCCCTCGAGGAGATATCGAGGGGCGTTATCCCCTTTATCGCGATCATGCTCCTCGCCCTGGTGATCACCATGCTCTTCCCGTCTCTTTCCTTGTACCTGCCCGCAGCTTTCGGGTTGAAGTAGAGAGAAAAGGAGACTGCGCCTTCTGTGGCAGGTAATTCTTGCATTCGCTCCGATTGGTCATGTACTATTGACGAAACCTGAAGTCCCTGCGGTTTTCTGTTCGGTGAAAAAAAGAGGAGGAGTATCAGATGGACCGGGTCGCTGTCTTCAGTGCTCCCTGGGGAAGATTCCTCAAAGTCACGACGGGACTGTCAAGCCTCATCCTCGTGGTAATGGCGGCAATCGGTGCCTTTGCCGGTCCCTGTAACAATACAATCTGGATTGTCGCCATGGTCGCGATACCCCTGTCCATACTCTTCGCAGCCGGCCTTTTCACTATCAGGGGATACGCGCTGACCTCTGATACGCTCCTGATCCGGCGCCTGTTCTGGAACACAAGGGTGGGACTTTCCGGACTGCAATCGGTAACAAAAGACGCCGAAGCCATGTCGCAGTCAACCCGGAGATGGGGCAACGGCGGCATGTTCAGCGTAACCGGGAAATTCGAGAATGACAGGCTCGGTTCGTACCGGGCCTTTGTCACGGACCCTGCCCGCTGTGTGGTATTGAGGTTCTCCGACCGTACGGTCGTGGTGACCCCCGGGCAGCCGGACGATTTCGTTTCGGCGCTCAAACCTCAGGAACACAGGATGTCCCTATAGTCCGGACTCTCCTTCTATGTTTTGCCTGTATCGTTGGGTTTCGAACGGCTACGAATTGGGGAACATCTCTTTCCACTTGTTCTCGCCCAATGTTCTCACGGCCCCGTCCACTACCTCCGGGTCGTAGAGGATGCCCCTGTTCCGGGTCACTTCTTCCAGCGCTTTCTCTATCCCCAGGGCAGCACGATAGGGCCGGTGGGAGGCCATTGACTCGATGACATCGGCGACGGCGATGATCTTCGCCTCGTCGACGATCTTCCCTTCCCTGAGGCCCTGGGGATAGCCGGAACCGTTGATCCGCTCATGGTGCTGGTGGATGGCGTCGGCCACGGGCCAGGGGAATTCAATGCCTTTGAGGATGTCGTACCCAGCCCTCGAGTGTGCTTTGATGAAATGAAACTCGTAGTCCGTGAGCCTGCTCGGTTTGCTTAGTATCTCG
>CAYOYU010000041.1:21786-25007 GCA_964408265.1 uncultured Syntrophorhabdaceae bacterium | reverse complement strand
TTCCCCTCCGAAATTGAACCCCTCCTTGAGCATGGTTTCAAGGACGTAACGGTCTCCCACCGCGGTACGGACGACATCGATGCCGTGCCTTTTAAGTCCTGCCTCGACGCCCATATTGCTCGCAATCGTAGCTACCACCGTATCCTTCTTGAGACATCCCTTATCCTTCAGGTACTTTCCGATGATCACCATAGCGGCATCACCGTCCACCACGAAGCCCTTCTCATCTACAAAGATACATCTGTCACCGTCACCGTCAAAAGCTATCCCGATGTGGGCGTGCTCTTCCAGCACCCTGTCCCTGAGCAGCGCGGGATAAGTACTTCCGCATCCCTTGTTTATGTTTTCGCCGTCGGGATCTACACCGCAAGTTACCACGTGGGCGCCCAACTCTTCAAAAACAGAGGGCGCCACCTTGTAGGCAGCCCCATGGGCACAGTCAAGTACTATCTTCAGCCCGTCAAGTGAATACCGAAGGGGGAAGATGTTTTTCAGGAAAACTATGTAGCGGCCCACGGCATCATCTATCCTGTGGGCTTTGCCTATTTCGCTAGCCACAGGGCGCAAGGTGTCGATGGAGCCGTCTATGATCATCTTTTCCAGTTCGTATTCCAACTCGTCAGGGAGTTTGAAGCCATCGCCGGAAAAGATCTTGATGCCATTATCCTGATATGGGTTGTGGGAGGCTGATATGACGATCCCCGCATCGGCCCGCATGCTGCTCGTGATGAATGCAATGCCCGGCGTCGGCAGCGGTCCCACAAGCCAGACATCGAGCCCCATGGAACAGACGCCTGACGCTATGGCGGTCTCCAGCATATAACCGGAAAGGCGGGTATCCTTTCCCACCACAATCCTTCCACGGCCATGTCTCTCTTTGAAAATATAGGAAACAGCCCTGCCCAGTTTCAGGGCCATCTCCGACGTCATAGGATAGACGTTGGCAACGCCTCTGATGCCGTCGGTACCGAAAAGCTTTCTTTTCAACCCCACTACCTCCTTACCACAACCCTGATCTGGTCGGGCCTGATACTCCTGAGCGCAACTCCTTTCGTGTCCAGCCCAACGTAAGTCTCCTCTTCCTCATGATGGAAGTCTCCAGTCACGGGGAGGGTTTCAATTTCATTCAACGGATCCAGGAAGGCTTTCGGGCCTTCCACGGTAACGTATCGCGGGTACCATGATTTTACCTTGTACGTCGCCGCCATTTTATCATCTAATTTTACAACAGTTTTGAGCCGTTTCTCTATACTCCTGTCAACCTGGACAACCACATAATCGGGTTTCACCTCGTCAACATGGATGCCCTGAGGGACCTGTATCTCCTTTTTTTCGAGGGTGAATACGAACCGCCCTTCCTTGACGCCGGAGAGGTTGACCACCACCCGCACGTCGCGCCCCCTTATCTGTTTCAGAAGCGAGACAGGACCGCTTACCGTAACCAGGACCTCATCGCTTTGGAGCTTGGTCACCACGAAATCCTTTTCCAGGCCCTCCGGGATAACCCTCACAGAAAGCCCCATCCGCGATTCCCCCACAAAGGAGACGGCAAACCAGAGCATGGATGCAAGGATGAGCGACAGGATCTTCAACTTCAAATCCTTGCGGATATAGTCTCTATATATCTTTCGCAGCACTTTGTGAATCCCCTTTACCCGAGAAGCTCCTTCAAGACTTTCTTCAGCCTCTCCGAAGAAACGTCACTTACAATATCTCCCTTCAAGGCATATGAAATCTTGCCCCGTTCCTCTGAGACAACGAGGGAGACCGCGTCAGTTACTTCTGTAATGCCTATGGCGGCCCTGTGCCGTGTTCCCAGGACCTTCTCTATTTCTTCATTCAGCGTGATAGGCAGAATACAGCCCGCTGCCCGTATCCTACCCTCCCTTATAATCAGGGCGCCGTCGTGAAGCGGCGATTCACGGTGAAAAATGCTCATGATGAGCTCCGCTTTTACATCGGCGTCGACGCGCACCCCTATCTCCATAAACTCTTCGAGACCTATCTCCCTCTCGATGACAATAAGAGCGCCCGTCTTCCTGTTGCTGAGAAAGGTACAGGCGTTTGCCAGTTCATCGTAAAAAAGAGTCTGCTCCAGGTAACTGATACGCTTGAAAAACGGGCTTCTGCCCAGGGCAAGAAGCATCCTCCTGATGTCATTCTGGAATATGACTACGATTACAATGATAATGGACCCTACAAAGTTGTCCAGGATCCACCCCATGGTAAAAAATTCCAGTTTTCTCGAAAAGTAGAAGACAAAGAGGATGATGATGAACCCTACGATGAGTTGGATGGCCCTGGTCCCTTTTATGAGAAGGAAGACCCTGTAAATCAGGAACGATACGAGGAGTATGTCCACTATATCCTGCCATCTCAATGAATGGATCATATCTCTCCTAAAATAGGGCAGGGACTTCATAATCTCCCTGCACCAACCACGTCCTCCCGGGCAGCCCGGTGGATTCCCTTTCAGACATTCTTGATAGCCTCCACCATCTTCATGACCTGTACCGTCTTTTCCACGTCGTGGACCCGTACGATATCCGCCCCGTTCCATAGTGCAACGGCGACGGTGGCGAGAGTGCCTGCCAGCCTCCCTTCCAGCGTGGAACCGGTGACTTTGCCGATAAATGATTTCATGGATGTACCGATCAAAACCGGTCGCCCCAACTCTTTGAAGCTACTCAGGTCCTTGAGTATTCTCAGGTTGTCCTCGACCCTCTTGCCGAATCCTATGCCCGGATCAACGATGATCTTATCCTCTGCAACACCGTGCTCTCTTGCGTATTGAATGCGGTCGGAAAGAAAATCCTTGATCTCGCCGACAACATCGTCATAATAGGGATTGGCCTGCATATCGCCGGGCACGCCTTTGATGTGCATGACGACGGTCTGGACTCCCGTTGCCGCAACGAGGGCTGCCATCTGCGGATCAAAGGTGAGGCCGCTGATGTCATTCACGATATCGGCTCCTGCTTCTATCGCTTTTTCTGCTGTCTCCGATCTGTAGGTATCAATAGAAATGAAAACATTGGATCGGGCCTTGATGCCCCTGATAACGGGCAATACCCTTTCCATTTCATCGGCCGGCGAGGTGGGATCTGAAAAAGGGCGGGTCGATTCACCGCCTACATCTATTATGTCCGCGCCCTCCGCCACCATCCGGAGTGCGTGGCTTATTGCCGCTTCTGGTGAAAGATGCCGGCCCCCGTCGTAGA
>CAYOYU010000041.1:13955-21776 GCA_964408265.1 uncultured Syntrophorhabdaceae bacterium | reverse complement strand
CTATTGCTCCATGAAAGCTCCCTTGCCATCCATGCATTCCCTGATAATGTCGTCGATCTCGTTTCCGTCGAGCACTTCCTTTTCCAGAAGCCGGTTGGCAACGGCGTGGAGGGCGCTCATGTTATTGAAGAGGAGACCTTTGGCCCTTTCATAACAGCCATTGATGACCCTCCTCAGCTCCTCATCTATTTCCTGCGCGGTATGTTCGCTGAAATCCCTGTGCTGTCCGATCTCTTTACCCAGAAAGACGTGTTCTTCACGTTTCCAGTAGTTTATGGGGCCCAGTCTCTCGCTCATACCCCATTCGCAGACCATCTTCCTGGCAATCTCTGTGGCCCGTTCAATGTCGTTGCCTGCACCCGTCGTCTCGTGATTGAGGACGAGTTCCTCCGCCAGCCTGCCGCCGAGAAGGATGGTGATATTGTCCATGAGATACTCTTTCGAGTAGGTGTGCCGCTCGTCTATAGGGAGTTGCTGGGTAATGCCCAGGGCCCTGCCGCGGGGTATGATGGTAACCTTATGGATGGGGTCCGAGCCGGGAATCATCTTCGCCACCAGGGCATGGCCCGCTTCGTGATAGGCCGCATTCTTCCGTTCCTGGTAAGGGATGATAAGGCTCTTTCTCTCGACGCCCATGAGAACCTTATCCTTGGCATGCTCGAAATCCGTCATCTCGATCTCTTTCTTGTTCGTCCTTGCCGCGATGAGAGCGGCCTCGTTCACCAGATTCTCCAGATCGGCCCCGGAGAATCCGGGAGTCCCCCTTGCGATAATGGAGAGTTCCACGTCTCTTGAAAGGACGGTCCGTCTCGTATGAACATTCAGGATAGCCTCTCTCCCTTTCACATCAGGAATGGAGACCACAATCTGTCTGTCAAACCTTCCGGGTCTCAGAAGTGCCGGATCGAGAACATCGGGTCTGTTGGTAGCCGACATGACGATGACGCCTTCATTCGACTCAAACCCGTCCATCTCAACAAGAAGCTGGTTCAGCGTCTGTTCCCGTTCATCATGGCCGCCGCCGAGTCCGGCACCGCGGTGTCTGCCGACGGCGTCTATCTCATCGATGAAGATGATGCAGGGGGCGTTCTTCTTGCCCTGCGTGAAAAGATCCCTTACCCGGGAAGCACCTACCCCCACGAACATCTCCACAAAGTCTGAGCCGCTTATGGTAAAAAAGGGCACGTTCGCCTCACCCGCTATGGCCCTGGCCAGAAGCGTCTTCCCTGTCCCGGGAGGTCCCACCAGGAGCACTCCCTTAGGGATCCTGCCGCCCAGTTTGGTAAATTTCTTCGGGTCTACAAGAAACTCTATGATCTCCTGCAACTCCTCCTTGGCCTCGTCAATACCGGCCACGTCCAGGAAGGTCACCTTGTTGTCCTTGCTGCTGAAGAGGCGCGCCTTGCTCTTGCCGAAAGCCATGGCCTTGCCGCCTCCCGACTGCATCTGCCTCATGAAGAAGATCCAGACCCCAATAAGCAGGAGCATGGGGAACCAGGAGATGAAGATGCTCTGCCACATGCCGGAGTCCTCGTCAGGCTTGGCGCCCACCTTCACTCCGTGTTCACGGAGCACCTTCATGAGATCCGGATCGTCAGGGGCATAGCTCCTGAACTCCTTGCCGTCCCTGTATACTCCCAGGATATTCCTGCCCTGGATGGTGACGGAAAGGACCTTGTTCGACTGGACGGATTCGACAAAGTCGCTGAAAATGACAGGTTCATAGTTCTTTTTCGGCTTGTAGTAGATGTTGAAGATGAAAAGCCCGAAGAGAACCACAAAAAGCCAGACGAAAAGGTTTTTATTAAGAGGATTCATTCCTGTATTTTTGGACACATGCGAAATTTACCATAAATCCCCTTAATTATCAACCGACTTGTGACAATTCCGTACGCAACTCCTCCCGCTCCACCTAAGCTTCGCACGTCCCCGGCATAGGAATTCCCGAGACAGCGACTGTTCCCCCCTCAGTTGTATGCCCGGGCGCGGATCTGTTATAATCGGAAAGACCAACAGAAAGCGAGGACAAGAAGATGAAAGAAGTGAAAGGCGAAGGGCGCAGCACGGGATCCAAGAGGCTTCTCGGCCTCATCGGTTCACCAAGAAGGCTGGGAAACTGCGAGGTACTGGTCAAGGAGATAGCAACGCATGCACCGCCTCAGTATCGTCTGGACCTGATACGGCTGCCGTCCCTCAACATACTTCAGTGCAGCGCATGCTACGCCTGTGTGACAGGCAAAGAGTGCCCCAAAGAGGACGACGTCAATTTCCTCCTGGAGCAGATCGCCCAAGCCGACGCGATCATTATCACCACACCCGTCTATGTGCTCGGTGCCTACTCAATATTCAAGGACATACTGGACAGGGGATTCCTTTTTTACAACTATCTCGAAAGGACCTTCGGTAAACCCTGCGTCCTCGCCACCATCTATGGCATGAACAACCGTATAGGCGCAACACCCCAGACACTGCGCACCTTTGCGGCTCTCCTCGGGCTCGAGGTAAAAACCTCGATAAACGTCAAGGCTGCCCTCCCCGGGGAAGTGCTGGAGAACGAAAACGAGGGGGTTGCAGGGAGACTTTCTGAGGCCCTCTTCTCCACCGAAGATATGGCTGGAGCAAAGGAAGGCTGCCCCTTTTGCGGCTGCGAAGTGGTCCGCATGGATAGGGGCTTATTCGTCTGTACGCTCTGCCAGGGGACTTTTTCGATCGACGGAAGCGGCACGCCCACAAAGATCAGCGACGGGGGGATGCTTGGAACACCCGAGCATATGCTCCGCCACCGGGACTGGTTGAAAGGGATGAAGGAAAGATTCTTCGAAGAAAGAAAAGAAAGGATGCGGCTTCTGGCACCCTTCAAGGCAATCGGAAATTGGATCGAACCGTAAGACCCGGTAGCTGTTTCAGGCTTTGCCGGCAGTCTTCACTGCCCTGCGAAGCTTCTTGGGGAGTTTTCTGGGATTACCCTTTTTCACGGCGGGACCCGGCGTTTCATCCTCGGGCTCGTCGGACTTTCCGGTAATGGCTCCCACAATCAACTCTTCCAGCCGTGAAGGGGTAATGAAGGCCACGCCGCAGCGCTTCGCCTCATCAAGAAGACGCCGGTCGGAGGTTACTACCACGAGTCCGGACCGCTTCGTCCTCGTGACTTCAAGGATCACATCGTCGGCTGTCTCGTTCTCCCGGGAATAGACAATATCGATGCCCCGGTAGCTTTCACGCTGGCGCGAGGGCAAGGGGCTGTTATAGGCATCGAAGATAACGGTGATCTTCGTGCTTCTCTGTTTCTTGTAGCGCGCTAATCTCTCCAGGAGCGCCGTTCTCAGCATATCGAGATTGGAACCATCATGCATGGCCGTGGCACGTATCCTGCTCAGATAGTTATATCCGTCAATAATCAGATGTGTCATGTCAAACCCTGAAGTTGAGTAGTTGAGAAACTGGGAAGTTGAGAAAAAGCATTTCCCGGCTGTTCACGGTCAGATGCTTCGATGGCTTTCCTTACCTTCTTACCTTCTTACCTTCTGAATTGAGCATTACAGATACGTCAGCCAGTGTGCGTATTCCCTGTGCATGCCGCGGGCAACTTCAAAAAACTTCTTCTGGAGACTCGCCGTCAGGGGTCCCGGTTTTCCCGAACCTATCCTTCTGCCGTCCACTTCCCTTACCGGTGTCACCTCGGCTGCGGTGCCGGTGAAGAAGACCTCGTCGGCAATATATAACTCGTCCCTGGTGAAGCGCTCTTCCCGCAATTCGTATCCCATATCATGGGCGAGGTTCATGGCAGTGCTTCTCGTGATCCCCGGCAGAATCGAGGTAAGAGGGGTAGTCTTGATCTTTCCCTTGCTCACTATGAAAACGTTTTCACCGCTTGCCTCTGAAACGTATCCCTCCGTGTCGAGCATTATGGCTTCGTCAAAGCCGGATGCTATGGCCTCCCTCTTGGCAAAAATGGAGTTCACGTACTGGCCGCATATTTTGGCTTTGGTCATACCCGAATCCACATGATGGCGGAGGAACGAGGAGATTTTGGCACGAATCCCGTTCTGCAGTCCCTCGTCTCCGAGGTATGCACCCCATACCCAGCTGATGATTGCCACCCTTACTTTGAAATCTTTCACGTAAAGACCGAGTTGGCTGTCTCCCATGAAGACGAGAGGACGTATGTAACACTCCTTGAAACCGTTGATCCTGACTATGTCCATGCATACCCGGACAATCTCTTCCTCTGTGAAGGGTATGTCGAGCTGGGCGATGTGGGCGGAATCGAAGAGCCTCTCCACGTGTTCTTCAAGCCTGAAAATGGAGCTTCTGCCATCATCACAGAGGTAGCATCGTATGCCCTCGAAGACTCCCACGCCGTAATGAAGGGTATGGGTACAGACGTGAACATTCGCCTTGTCCCAATCGATGAACTCTCCATCCATCCAGATCTTGTCGGCCTTCATATCTTGCCGGCCCCTTTTTCCCGGCCTTTGCCCCTGCTCTTTTCTTTCTTCCCTTCCGGTCCATCATGCTTGGCTTCCGGCGGATGCAGACCGACCTTGCCGTAGTGGTCTCTCATGACCCTGTCGAGGATACCATTGATAAAATCCTTGGAATCCTCATTCCCGTATTTTTTGCCGAGTTCGATGGCCTCGTCGATAGCCACCTTCGGAGGGACATCAGGGGAGAAGAGCAGTTCATAGGCCCCTATCCTGAGCACATTCCTGTCTACATAGGTAATTCTGCCCAGTTTCCAGTGTTCTGAGGCAGATTCAAGACATTTGGTTATGGCGGGCGCCTCTTTCGTAACACCCGACAGAATCTCCGCCGCGTAACCAACTATATCCGCCTGATATGGGAACAACTCACAATACTTCGCCAGTGCAAGCGCCGCATCCTCGTTGTTTGTCTCCATCTGATACAACATCCTCAATGCTAACTCTCTTGCTTTCCTTCTCCGCACAAGCCACTATCCTTCAATAAGTTAACCATCTCCATCACGGATATGGCAGCATCAAAGCCTTTGTTCCCCGATTTCGTACCGGCCCGCTCAATGGCCTGTTCCACGTTTTCGCTGGTGATTATGCCGAAAGCCACCGGCTTCTCCGCGTCCATGGACGCGATGGCGACCCCCTTGGCAACCTCTGACGCTACGTAGTGGAAATGAGGAGTGGCTCCCTTGACCACTGCACCCAAACAGATGACGCCATCGATACTTTGCTTCTTGGCAAGAAGTTTCGCCAGAAGCGGGATTTCGAAAGCACCGGGAACTTTATAAATCTCTATGTTCCCGTCGTCGGCACCATGCCGTTTTAAAGCATCCATAGCCCCTTCAAGGAGCCTTTCCGTGATGAAACTGTTGAATCTGCTCACCACTATGGCAAACCGGAATCCCTTAGCACTCAGTTTTCCCTCGTATGTCATATGCGCTCCTTATATGTTGTTGAGGATATGGCCAAGCTTCTCCTGTTTCGTCTTAAGATAATGGATATTATCCTTCGTGGGCGACATCTCAAGGGGAACCCTCTCCACAACGGAGAGACCGTAACCCTCGAGCCCCTTTATCTTCTTTGGATTGTTCGTGAGAACCCGCATCTTCCTCACCCCGATGTCGGCAAGGATCTGTGCGCCGATACCGTAATCTCTCAGGTCAGGCGAAAAACCGAGTGCTATGTTCGCCTCGACCGTATCGTGTCCGTGGTCCTGGAGGTTGTAAGCCTTGAGCTTATTGACCAGTCCGATACCCCTGCCTTCCTGCCTCATGTACAGGAATACACCCTTCTCTTCCTTTTCGATCATCTTGAGAGCAGACTGAAGCTGCTCACCGCAGTCACACCTCATGGAGCCGAGCACATCTCCTGTGAAGCATTCGGAATGGACCCGTACGAGGACAACATCGTCCGGCGTGATGTCGCCTTTTACCAGAGCCAGATGACTCTCTTTGTCAGCATCGTTTTCATAGGCAATGAGCCTGAACTCGCCGCCGTACCGGGTAGGAATCCTCGTCTCCGTTACCCGTCTCACGAGTTTCTCGTTCCGCATCTTATACTTGATGAGATCGGCTATGGTGACGATCTTCATGTTGTGCTCTTCCGCGAAAATCTCGAGGTCCGGAAGGCGTGCCATTGTGCCGTCTTCCTTCATGATCTCGCAGATCACGCCCGAAGGCTTCAAACCTGCCAGCCTGGCAAGGTCCACCGATGCCTCCGTGTGGCCTACCCGCACAAGTACACCGCCCTGACGCGCCATGAGAGGAAAAATATGACCGGGTCTTGCGAGATCGTCGGCGGTGGAACCGTCCTCGATGGCAACCTGCACGGTCCGCGCCCTGTCATGAGCTGATATGCCCGTGGTAACGCCCTTTTTTGCCTCAATGGAAACGGTAAACGCCGTGTTGTGGGCAGAGGTGTTTTCCTGCACCATGAGCGGCAGATCGAGGTGACGAACCCTTTCCTCCGTGAGAGAAAGGCAGATGAGCCCGCAGGCGTACCGGGCCATAAAGGTAATGGCTTCCGGGGTAACCTTTTCTGCGGCGATCATAACATCGCCTTCATTCTCCCTGTCCTCGTCATCAATGATAATCACCATTTTGCCCTGGCGAATATCCTCTATTACATCTTCAATTTTCGAAATGGCCATGATCCTACTCCCCTTTTATATATCCGTGTTCATAAAGGAAATCGAGATCCGTTCCTTTGCGGTCTCTCTTTCTCAAAAAGCTCTCCACATATTTGCCGATAAGGTCCGTCTCGATATTCACTTTATCCCGTAATGTCTTTTCGCCGATCGTGGTAGTGGAAGTCGTGAACGGAATTATGTTAACTGTAAATATATTACGCCTTTGGCTGTTTACTGTCAAGCTTATTCCGTTAACGGCGACGGAGCCCTTTCGTATGATATAGTCTTTGATTTCGGACGGAACTTCGATGGTGATTTCGGTGGAATCTCCTGACCTCCTCAAGTCAGCAATGGTACCTATGCCATCAACGTGTCCTGTAACGATATGGCCGCCGAACCGGCCGTCAGACCTCATGGCCCGCTCCAGGTTGACCCTGTCTCCGCTGTTCCTTTCCTTGAGGGTGGTAACATTCAGGGTCTCAAGGGACGCATCGGCAAGGAAGATTCCCGCTTCCGATCCTGTTACGGTCAGGCAGACGCCGTCGACGCTTATGCTGTCGCCGTTATGAATTTCCCGGGGGTCAAGACGGGTGGCTACTTTGAATACCCATTTTCCCTCCGACTTCGTAATGGCCGAAATGACCCCGATATCCTCAATAATCCCTGTGAACATATCCTTCAACGTATAGGTCTTCTTTGAATCTTTTCACCGCCGTTACCTGCACGCGGTGCGCATCCTTCAGAAAGTCGATTCCCCGTCCCCCGACAAAGTTCAGGGCACCCTTGCCGCCGATAATGATGGGGGCGTAAAAGATCATGACCTTATCCAACAGTCCCTCCTTGAGAAGGCTGCTGTTAATCTCTCCTCCTCCCTCCACCAGCACGTTCACCTGCTCCCGCCGGTAAAGTTCGTCACAAACCGCCTTCAGTGAGACTCTGCCGTTTTCCTCTTTGGGAACCCGGATCACATCGAGGCCCATGGTCCTCAGCTTTACTTCTTTGTCCTGTCTCGCGTCTTCCGACGTGAAGACCCATGTTGCATATTTCTGGGCCGTCTTCACGATGTCGCAGGATAGAGGGATACGAAGCTTGGTATCGAGAATTATGCGGACAGGGTATTTCTTGGGCCTCGCCACCTTCGGCACGAGGAGCGGGTTATCGAGGATTACCGTGTTGATGCCTACCATAATGCCGTCTACCACCGACCTCACCTGGTTC
>CAYOYU010000041.1:5052-13945 GCA_964408265.1 uncultured Syntrophorhabdaceae bacterium | reverse complement strand
TTCGCATGTTTCTTGGATTCTTCGTTCCACCTCCGCTTGGAGGCGCAGGTCTTGGTCGCTATTTTTCCGTCCAGGCTTACCGCACCTTTCACCGTGATAAAAGGCCTTTTCTTTTCCATATAGACAATAAAGGCTTCGTTGAGCCTTCTCGCTTCGTCCTCGAGAAGCCCGACCTTCACGTCCAGGCCTGCCTTCTTAAGCGCCTCGATGCCTTTACCGTTCACAGCAGGGTTGGGATCAAGCATGGCCACAACAACCTTCTTAATACCCGCCTTTATGACCGCATCGGTGCATGGTGGCGTCCTGCCGAAGTGGACGCAGGGTTCGAAATTGATGAAGAGGGTCGAGCCTTTTGCCTCGTTGCGGGCCTCGCCGATAGCAACGACTTCCGCGTGGGCAAGACCGGCTCTGCGGTGATAACCCTTGCCGACAACTTGTTGCCCCTTCACCAGAATCGCTCCCACCATGGGATTGGGGGATGTGGAACCGAGCCCCTTCTTTGCAAGAGCAATTGCCATGCGCATAAACTGTTCTTCTTTCACTTGAAACCCCTTTGCCGGCACCAGTCAACGGCAGCCGACAGCCTCAGACGGCCGGACTGAAGGCAGAAACCGGCCGGCACGCCCCTAATCCTTTCAATCGTCACCTCTTTTCAGAAGGAGATCCTTAAGCTCTTCCATAAACTCGTTTATATCTCTGAACTGCCTGTATACCGAGGCAAACCGAACATAAGCGATGTCATCGAGCCGCTTCAGCTCATCCATGACCATCTCGCCCACATCGGACGCTTTTGTCTCCCGGTCGCCTCTCTCCAGGAGGGAGTACTCAATCCTCGATACTATCTTTTCAAGATTCGTGATGCTAATGGGTCGTTTTTCGCAGGCCTTCTTCAATCCATTGAGAATCTTGTCCCTGTCGAAGACCTCTCTTCGCCCGTCTTTCTTAATTACTGCGGGAAGCCCCTCTTCGAGCCTTTCCGCAGTAGTAAATCTCTTGGAGCACTTGATGCACTCCCTCCGCCTTCTGATTGTATCCATCTCTCTGCTGATACGGGAATCGAGCACTTTGCTCTCCGGATGACCGCAAAAGGGACACTTCATCGGCACCACCCGGACTCGTGCACTCCAGCCGTCATTTGCCGGGGCATCTTACCCTTTGGAAGATCCCTTGGCCCTTCTTGGCTTCGCTGACTTCCGACCCTCAGTTTTCGATGCAGCATCTCTGTTCACCTTCAGAAGAAGCAAGCTGGACTCATCTACGAGCTCCATTGAGAGAGCATCCGGATAGCCGTCAACGTAGAATACCTGCGAGATCCCGGCATTTATCAGCATCTTCATACATATGGAACAGGGCAGATGGGTTGAGTAGAGATGAGCTCCGTAGATGGATACCCCGTGATAGGCAGCCTGAATAATGGCATTCTGTTCGGCATGAAGCCCCCTGCACAGCTCGTGCCTTTCTCCGGACGGGACATTCAGTTTCTCTCTTAAACATTCCAAATCCAGACAATGTTTCAGACCGACAGGCGCGCCATTGTATCCCGTTGCCAGTATCCGGCGGTCCTTAACGATGACGGCCCCGACGTTTCTCCTCATACAGGTGGAACGCTTCGAGACAATACCGGCAATCTCCATGAAGTAGGAGTCCCAGTCGGGACGCTCGTTTTTCATAGACCATAGATCTGGGCGTAAAATGGAAATCTCTGGCAGAGAGCCTTTACTTCTTCTCTCGTTGATGCCTGGACCGCTTCACTGTGAGGCGATTTCAGAACCCTGTCGATGAGGCCGGAAATCGTCTCCATCTCCTCATCCTTCATCCCCCTAGTGGTAACCGCAGGAGTTCCTATCCGAACCCCGCTCGTTACGTTGGGCCCCTCCTTGTCGAAGGGTATAAGATTCTTATTCACCATGATGGCACTGTTCTCAAGTGATTCCTGGGCTATCTTCCCCGTGAGTCCTTTCTGTGACAGGTCAACAAGGAAGAGGTGGTTGTCCGTACCGCCCGAAACCATCCGGTATCCCTGGTTCTCCATCGCCTTGCAGAGGGTCTGGGCATTGGCTATAATCTGAGCCTGATATGCCTTAAACTCGGGCTGCATGGCGTTCTTGAGGGCCACGGCTTTTGCGGCGATGACATGCATCAACGGACCGCCCTGTATACCCGGAAAGACTGCCTGGTCTATGGCCTTGGCATGTTCTTTCTTGCAGAGTATCAGTCCGCCTCTGGGCCCACGAAGGGTCTTGTGTGTCGTGGTGGTAACGAAATCGGCATGTTCCACCGGACTGGGGTGATAGCCAGCGGCGATGAGCCCCGCAATATGGGCTATGTCCACCATAAGATAGGCCCCGACTTCGTCGGCAATCTGCCTGAAGATGGAAAAATCTATGGTCCTGGGATAGGCACTGGCGCCGGCGATGATCATCTTCGGCCTTTCCTTGAGTGCGATCTGCCTTATCTCATCATAGTCAAGCGTCTCGTCCTTGGTCGAGATCTTGTAGCCCAGCGACCTGTAGAACTTGCCCGAGAAACTGGCGCGTGCACCATGCGTCAGGTGGCCGCCATGGGCAATATCCATACCAAGGATGGTATCACCTACGTTGAGGACCGCGTAAAAAACGGCCATGTTAGCCGCAGACCCCGAGTGAGGCTGCACATTGGCATGATCAGCACCAAAGAGTTTCTTGGCCCGTTCTATGGCAATCCCTTCTATCTCATCGAGAAACTTGCAGCCGCTGTAATACCGCTTGGCAGGGTAACCCTCTGCATACTTGTTGGTCAGCACACAACCCTGGGCTTCTAGGACATCTTCATCAACGTAGTTTTCCGACGCGATGAGGATAAGGCTGTATTCCTCCCTGGCTATCTCTTTTCTGATAAGCTCGTAGACCTCTCTATCTCTATCCTTCATCTTCATAGTTATACCAGGTGTCTCTCTTCCCATTCTGATATCTGGTCAATCCGCCTCTTGTGCCTGCCGCCTTCAAAGGAGGTATCCAGCCACGTCTTCACGATCTCCTCGGCCAGACCCTTGCCGATGATCCTGCCTCCGAGCACAAGAACATTAGCGTCAAGGTGTTTGCGACTCTGGATAGCACTATATAGATCCTGGACCAGAGCTGCCCGTATGCCTTTAACCTTGTTCACCGTCACACTCATGCCAATACCCGTCCCGCAGAGAAGTATGCCTTTGTCTGCCTGACCACCGGCCACAAGCTCTCCCACCTTAATACCAAACTCTGGGTAGTCGACGGAGGTCTCGTCTTTTGCGCCCACGTCCTCTACGGTATGGCCCAGACCCGCTACTATCTTCTTGAGATACTCCTTCAGTTCAAAGGCAGCGTGGTCCGAACCCATTGCTACTTTCAATCTTCCATCCTCTTGAATAGGAGTGTCGAATTGGTGCCTCCGAAACCGAAGGCATTTGACATCGCCACCCTGACGTCGTGTTTTCGTGCCTTGTTGGGAACGTAGTCGAGATCGCAGGCGGGGTCTGGCGTCTCATAGTTGATGGTAGGCGGACAGATGCCGTCGCGAATGGAAAGCACTGAAAATATGCCTTCAACGGCGCCGGCTGCGCCGAGAAGATGACCCACCATGGACTTCGTCGAACTCACCGGCAATTTGTACGCCCGGTCACCGAAGACAGCTTTGATGGCAATGGTCTCCGTGGCATCATTCAGCTCCGTCGATGTGCCATGGGCGTTGATATAATCTACTTCGTCCTCTGACAGGGATGCATCACGCAACGCCATCTTCATGCACCGTATGAATCCCTCGCCGTCAGGGCTCGGTGCGGTGATATGGTAGGCATCCCCGTTATACCCGTACCCCACAAGTTCCGCATAAATACGCGCCCCTCTGCGGCGGGCGTGCTCAAGCTCCTCCAGGATCATTATCCCCGACCCTTCGGCCACAACAAAACCGTCCCTGTCTTTTTCAAAAGGACGGGAGGCTTTCTCCGGCTGCTCATTGCGTGTAGACAGGGCTTTCATCGCATTAAACCCACCGACGGTCAGCGGCGTAAGGTTCGCCTCCGTCCCACCGGCAACCATCACGTCGGCGTCGCCGTACTGGATGATCCTGCAGGACTCTCCAATAGAGTGTGCGCCCGTGGCACAGGCAGTAACGATACTCAGGTTCGGCCCTTTCATCCCGTGCTGGATAGCCACATGACCGGGAGCCTCGTTCGCAATAAGCATGGGGATGAAGAAGGGAGATATTCTCCCCGGACCCCGTTCCAGAAGAATTGAATGATACTTCTCAAGGGTCGGCAGGCCGCCAAGACCGGTGCCCACAACCACACCGACCCGGTCGGCCTCCTCTTCATTCATATCCAGACCGGCGTCTTGAACGGCTATCTTTGACGCCGCAAGGGCATATTGGATGAAGAGATCCATTCTCTTAATCTCTTTTGGGGAGATGTACTCGTCAGGATTAAACCCTTCCACCTGCCCGGCGATTTTCGTGTCATGCCGGGAGGCATCAAAACGGGTGATGTGAGATATGCCCGACTCCCCGTTAAGAATCCTCTGCCAGACGTTGGCTATGCCCACGCCGAGGGGTGTGACAAGACCCACTCCCGTAACGACTACCCTTCGTTTCAAAGTCCACCTCTTACGCTATTTATCCTTATGCTCTTCTATATAACGGATGGCATCTCCCACCGTTTCGATCTTCTCCGCATCTTCGTCAGGAATCTCTATTCCGTATTCATCCTCAAGAGCCATGATAAGTTCCACGATATCGAGAGAATCAGCCCCGAGATCATCAATGAACTTCGCCTCCGGTTTTACTTCAGATTCATTGACTCCGAGCTGCTCCACTATCATCTGTTTCACCTTTTCAGCAATACCCATACATCCACCTCCTCAGTTTTTGTAAAATAACCCTTTGGTGCTGCCAATCATGCCAAAGCCCCGTAAGCCCGGAAGACCATGTCTGCAACTGTCCCCCATGATCCCGGAACACGGGCGTTTAAAGGCTTTGACCTCTATGTATGCAAACCACCGTTGACGTTCAACACTTCCCCGGTCACATAACTGCCGTAGTCCGAAACAAGGAAGTAAACCGCGTGTGCAACGTCCAGTGGTTCCCCGAACTTCTTCAGGGGTACAGACCTGAGCATCTCGTCTCTGGTCTTTTCATCGAGAACATCAGTCATGTGTGTCCGGATAAACCCGGGGGCAACGGCATTGACCCTGATACCCCTTTCGCCATACTCCTTGGCCACACTTTTCGTAAACCCGATGATACCCGCTTTGCTGGCCGCATAGTTGGCCTGGCCGGCATTCCCCATCACGCCCACCACGGACGATATGTTGACGATGCTGCCGCCGGTCTTCAACATGTGTTTGACTACGGCCTTGGTGCAGTTGAAGACGCCTTTCAGGTTCACCTTCAGGACCTTGTCCCAGTCATCTTCCTTCATCCGCAACAGAAGCTTGTCGATGGTGATGCCGGCGTTGTTCACAAGATTATTGATCCGCCCCATCCCCTTGATTACTCCATCAACGGCCTCGGTGACCATACCGGAATCCGAAACGTCTACGTGGAAAAAAGTCGCCCTTCTCCCCTTGGCAGTGATCTGCGCCACCACTTCGCTCCCATCGAGGAGATCAAATATGGCAATATCACCACCCATGTCGGCAAGAAACTCAGCGATGCTTCTTCCTATACCCTGAGAGCCCCCGGTTACAATCGTAACTGTACCGTTCATATGGAAATATTCCTCTTTTCCTTTCTCGCAGGGAAGATCATAAGACCCCTTTGATTGTTTCCAAATCCCCGAGATTCTCAACACTGTAGCAGGGAACTTCGGGTACTATTCTTTTGACAAGATTGCTGAGCACCTTCTGGGGCCCCACTTCCAGAAAGACCTCGACGCCCTCAGCCGCCATATTCCTCACGCATGTCTCCCAACAGACAGGCGAAAACATCTGTCTGTAGAGTTTATCAACGATAAGGTTCTTATCCATCGTGGCCATTCCGTCCACATTGGAAACCACCGGCAGGCGCATTTCCCCTTTAGGCAGGCCCATGAGTTCGTCCTTCAGTGCATCTGCGGCTTCCTTCATGAGGGGGCTGTGGAAGGGACCAGAAACATTAAGAAAGACAGCCCTTTTATACCCCGTACCCTTGAGCTTCTCCACGCTCTCCTTCAGCGCATCCATATCACCGGACAGGACTACCTGGTCGGGCGAGTTGAGGTTCGCAGGAACTGCCACGTACTCATCGTGCGATATCTCTTCCAGCACTGGTTTCACAATGTCCATCTTGGCTCCGATAAGGGCTACCATGCCACCCTTGCCTTTTGGACATGCTTTTTCCATCAGAGTCCCACGGGTCCGCGTGATCCGTAAAGCATCCTCAAAAGTGAAGAACCCGCTAACAAGTAAGGCCGTGTACTCGCCCAGGCTATGGCCCGAAAGGACCACCGGTTCGAGGCTCATCTCTTTCCGGAGAACGCGCCACACCACATAGCTCATGAGCAGGAGTGCCGGCTGGGTATTGTAGGTCTGCCTCAACTCCTCTTCCGGTCCGTTGAAACAAAGATCCTTTATAGAAAAACCAAGCGCCTCATCGGCCATGGCAAAAAATGTTCGTACATCCTCAAAACGGTCGTAGAGCTCCCTGCCCATGCCCACGTACTGCGAGCCCTGGCCCGGGAACAGAAGGCCAACTTTACTCATTTCTTCCTCTTCTGGGCCGATTCCTTTATGAGTTCCAAACCTATGACGTTTCTCTGAATCTGATTCGTGCCTTCGTAGATCTGGAGTATTTTGGCATCCCTCATCATCTTTTCCACGGGATACTCCTTCATATAGCCGTATCCCCCGAAGATCTGCACAGCATCAGCGACAACCTTCATTGCCGCATCACTGGGAAAGACCTTGCTCATGGCCGATACCTTCGAAAAATCGCGCGGATTACTGTCGATGTACCGTGCTACCGCGTACACCAGGGCCCGCGAAGCTTCTACCTGCGTGGCCATGTCCGCCAACATGTGCTGTATTACCTGAAACGAGACGATCTTTCTGTCAAACTGCTCTCTTTCCTTGGCATATTCCACAGCAGCATCCAATGCACCCTGTGCCACCCCAACGGCCTGTGCACCAATCCCGGGCCGCGTTCTGTCAAAGGTACGCATGGCGAGGATAAACCCCATCCCCTCTCTACCTATAACATTTTCCTTCGGAACTTTGCAATCCTGAAATACGAGCTCTCTCGTCGCCGAAGCCCTGATGCCAAGCTTGTTCTCTTTCTTGCCAAACGAGAACCCTTCCATCCCCTTTTCCAGGATAAAGGCGGTGGCTCCCCTTCCACCCTTCGTCTTATCCGTCATGGCAATGACCGAGTAGATATCAGCTTCGCCGCCGTTCGTTATCCACTGCTTGGTGCCATTCAGGATGTACTCGTCTCCGACTTTTTTCGCTTCCGTCCTGATTCCCTGCGCGTCGCTGCCTGCATTGGCTTCGGTAAGGCCGAATGCGCCAAGTTTCCTTCCCGTTGCAATTTCGGTGAGGTATTTCTTCTTTTGTTCTTCGGAACCGCCGAGAAGTAT
The DNA here is from genome assembly GCA_964408265.1 of uncultured Syntrophorhabdaceae bacterium. Classification (GTDB taxonomy): domain Bacteria; phylum Desulfobacterota; class Syntrophorhabdia; order Syntrophorhabdales; family Syntrophorhabdaceae; genus CAYOYU01. Next base: position 6,384 of record CAYOYU010000041.1, on the reverse strand, counting down.
AGGGTACGCGCCGAGGAGGCTTGCCGCGTAGCTCACCGAGACCCCCAGACAGGCCTTGCTCAACTCCTCCACGACGATACAATTCTCAAAAGTACCGCCTCCTATACCGCCATACTCAACGGGCAGGCTCACACCAAAAAGGCCTGTATCCGCACAAACCTTCATTACGCTCCAGGGAAACTGCTGGGTTTCATCCAGTTCGGCCCTTATGGGTACAACTTTCTCCTCTGCGACCCTTCTCGCCAGGCTCTGGATGTGCCTCTGATCTTCCGATAAAAAATAATCCATTTGTCTCTCTCCTTTATCCTCTGAAGTGTTGATAGGTCTGCATAGTCTCTTTGATTGACTCGTTCAGGTTCTTCTCAACAAAATCCTTTGCAAGAAGGGTGGCACTCCTTATCGCACGTTCACCGGATTTGCCGTGACATATGATACAGGTTCCATCGACGCCGAGGAGGGGCGCCCCCCCAATCTCGGAGTAGTCGGTCCTTTTAAGGATATCACTGAAGGCATCTTTCAGAAGGTAATAACCGACCCGCTGTTTGGCACTCTTCTCGATGCTGCTCTTGATAAGGGTAAGCATGGCTTCAAAAACACCCTCGCTTATCTTCAATGCAACGTTACCCACAAATCCATCGCACACGATCACGTCTGTGCTGCCGTTGTGCACGTCGGTCCCTTCTATATATCCCCGATAGTTCAGCCCGAGCCCTTTGATGAGGGCATTGGCCGCCCTCGTCAACTCGTTTCCTTTCGTCTCCTCTTCCGCATTACTGAGAAGCCCCACCCTTGGTTGATCGAAGCCGAGGGCGCAGCGGGCAAAAGCATCACCCATGAGGGCAAACTGAACGAGATGCATTGGTCTGCAGTCCACGTTACCGCCCGAATCAAGCAGTAAGGATATTCCACGCTTCGAGTTGGGATGGAGCGTGGCGATGGATGGCCTGTCAACACCCTGAAGCCGACCCAGGGTGAATATGGCGAAAGCCATGGTGGCACCGGAATTGCCGGCAGAAACCACTGCCTGCACGTCCTTGGCTTTCATCAGCTCGAATGCCCTGTTTATGGAGGAATCTTTCTTCTTTCTGATAGCACTCGACGGAGATTCGCTCATCCCCACATGGACCGGCGTATGGACAATCTCGATGTTGGACGAAGTTGAAAGGAGCGGCTTGATAACCCCTTCGTCCCCCACCAGAACCACACTGGCCAGGTTGTCGTGCGCAACCGACTCGGCACCCTTGACTACCGCTCGCGGCGCAAGGTCGCCCCCCATTGCGTCAACGGCTATCTTCAGCATTATCTCAGGCTTCCTCTGTCACCAGGTCCTTC
>CAYOYU010000041.1:333-5042 GCA_964408265.1 uncultured Syntrophorhabdaceae bacterium | reverse complement strand
CCCTCTATACATTCCACACTTGGGTCAGACCATGTGAGGCAGTTTCGGCTCTTTGCAGCTGGGGCAGAGAACAACATTCGGTGCAACCGCCTTGTAGTGGGTCCTCCGCTTATCCTTTTTCGATTTTGAGGTCTTTCTTTTTGGAACAGCCATGTCTTCTCCTTACTCTGTAAAAAAAGATTTGAGTTTTTCTCCCAACAATGTCTGAGAATTTCTGTCGCAGCAGCAGGAGTCGTTATTCAGGTTCTTTCCACAGACCGAACAAAGCCCCCGGCACGCTTCCGCACAGAGAGGTCTGAAAGGGATGCCCAGCAAAACCTCCTCGCGAACAAAATCATCTATCTCAATTTCATCGCCTTCATAATAATCTGTCTCCAGGTCAGCGCTTTTCAACTCTATTTCTGTCCCCGAGGGCATCATCTCCTTCGGCATGAGTTCAATATCTATCTCCCCTGCCACAGGGTAGGAAAATTCTTCAAGACAACGCACACAGGTCAACACAAGCTCACAGGAAACAGATCCTCTGATCTTTACAACTCCGTCCTCGTACTTCGAGACGGTTACCTCATAAGCGACAGGCGAGGCAAGGGAACACTGGCTATCGTCAACCCCTTCCAGGCGACCCGGCGGCAGGCCGCCTTTGAGCGTCAACTCATTTTCTAACTCAGAAACCCGTACGAGCATATTGCCCTGCCTTTAAAATCAGATAATATAATTGGTTTAACCTTTCCTTGTCAAGCAAATTAACTTACTGTAACTCTTGCCTTTTTTTGAAAATTGTGAAAAATGTCTCCTCATCGATGGGCACAGAGACGACCTTTCTCCTGTCCTTTTCCCCCTTTATCAGCTTTACTTCAGACCTCCGGGTCCCGAGGAGGTCTGCCAGGTAATCGACGAGTTCCTCGTTCGCTTTCCCGTCGCGAGGTACCGCTAAAAGCTTCACCCTCAGGACTGATCCGTCATAGTTTGCCTCCCGCTTTCTCGCGTTCGTTATGACCTTCACCTCAATGTTCATAACAGGTTTGTCCCATATCCCGAAATCACGGCACAGGCACCCTTCAACCGAGGCGAGCAGCGATGTCGAAGAGTGTCTTCACGAGGAACCTTTGGAGGAAGATAATGATCAACATAAGAATAAAAGGGGAGAGATCGACCATACCTACCTGCGTTGGTATGTACCGGCGTATCCTGTAGACGACGGGATCCACCAGCCTGCAAATGATCTTCACAATTGGATTGTAAGGATCCGGCCTTATCCAGGAGAGAACGGCCCGGGCAAAAATGACCCAGAAATATGCACTCAACAGCATGTCTATGATGTACGCTATTCCTCCGAGCAGATTGCCGAAAACAAACATGAAGGTCTCCCTTTTTTCTTTTACTGGTAGGCTTCGCCGGGTTGCAGATCCCTTTGTGGTGTAACTACTCTTCCTATGAGCATCTCCGCTTCCATGCCTTCTATTGTAACCTCGACGAGATTATTTTCAAGAATTTTGTCGTAGGGGATATAGATAGGCACATAATTGTCGGTGTATCCTCTCATCCAAGCTCCCCGGTAAATCTTCCCTTCAGGTATTATACTTCGAACCCCGCCGACAAGCTTCGCCTGAAACTCTCTGCGCCGCTCCTTGTCGATAGCCTTGAGTCTCCGCACCCTTCTCTTCTTTTCGGTATCGGCCACGTGATGATCCATGGACACCGCCAGCGTGCCCCTCCGGGGCGAGAAGGGAAAGACGTGGAGATAGTAGAACGGGTTCTCATCAAGAAATCTGTATGTTTCCAGGAAGAGTTCCTCATCCTCACCGGGAAAGCCTGCTATCACATCAAGCCCTATGCCTATACCCTCGATACGGCGACTTAAACCCGTGAGAAGCTTACCCATATGGCTGCTTGAATATCGCCGGCCCATAAGCTGCAGGATACGGTCCGAACCACTTTGAACAGGGATATGGAGACTCCTTGCTATTTTCCGGGATGCTGCCATGATCTCCATGAACTCTTCGTCTATATAAAGAGGGTCGATGGAACTGAGCCGTATCCTCTTCGGCGTTTGTTGCCTTTCAAGGAAACGCAGGAGATCTTTCAAGCCCATCCCTTCCCGGGGATCCCTGAATGCTGCAAGTTCAATTCCTGTCAGCACCACTTCCTGGATCCCTTTTTCCCTGAGAAACTCCATAGTCTGAACGATTTCAGCGACGGGTCTGCTCCGCGGAGTTCCCCTCGCAAATGGAACGATGCAGTACGTGCAGAACTTGTTGCAGCCGTCCTGAATCTTGTAGAAGAACCTCGTCCTGCCGGGGGCAAGATTCTCCGGGAAACCTTCTTCCATGGCTAGGTCTCTCGATCCTGCGGGCAGATGCGCCTCTCGGCCGGCAAGGAAATCCCCTATCCTGAGCCTTTCCGTCTGTCCCAGCACCAGGTCTGCTCCAAAGGAGTTGTCTGGGTACGCCTCAGCATGGCAGCCCGTCAGTATGATCCGTGCCTTACCGTTCATTCGCCGGCTGCGGTTTATGAAGCGTCGAAGGTCCCGCTCAGCCCCATCGGTTACGGTGCAGGCATTTACAACCACCACATCTGCGTCCTTGAGGGAATCAAGCACATACCCTTCCCAGGCCAGTTTGTCCGCAATGATGTTGGAGTCCCACTGGTTTGCCTTGCAACCCGTTGTATGGATGTAGAATTTCATTGGCTGTGCAGGCTATCTCTCCCGTAACGGCGACATCTCTCTCAGCCTGTCAACAAGCGCGGGTAATACTTCCAAACAGTAGTCGACATCTTCATCGGTACTGCCTATGCCAAGACTGAGCCGTACCGTGCTCTGGCACGCCAGAGGGGGAATGCCCATGGCAACAAGGACGTGAGACGGCTCCGCTGCTCCGGAGGCACAGGCGGAACCGGCTGAAATGGCAACACCCTTGAGATCAAGAGATATAAGGAGAGACTCAGCCTCCACATACTGAAAACTCAGGTTCAGGGTGTTGGGCAGTCTTTGCGTCGGATGGCCGTTTAGTTCCACTCCTGCCACCCTAAGACGGATTCCTTCGAGCAGGCGGGTCCTCAAGGTTTCGATACGACGGTTCTGAGAAGCCATGGTGGTGCGCATGATTTCACAGGCCTTGCCGAATGCTGCAGTTCCTACCACATTTTCCGTCCCCGCTCTTCTATCGCCTTCCTGGTGACCTCCGTGTATCAACGAATCAATGTCCAGGCCTCCCCGCACATAGAGCATCCCGCTCCCCTTCAGGGCATATACCTTGTGGCTGGAAAAACTGGCCAGATCTACGTTGAGTGCATCTACGTCAATTTCCACCTTGCCCAGCGCCTGGACCATGTCGGAGTGGAAAAGAATACCCCTTTCCCTTGCTATCCTGCCAATCTCCCCCACGGGCATGAGGGTGCCTGTCTCATTGTTGGCATACATCACCGAGATGAGAATGGTCTCCTTGGTGATGGCACGCCTCACGTCGTCCGGATCAACCACTCCCACACTATCCACGGGCAGATAGCTTACTTTAAACCCTTTGCCTTCGAGATATCTGCACGTATTCAGCACGGCAGGATGTTCCACGGCGGTGGTTATTATATGGCTGCCGGACCCGACCCTCGCTCCCGCAACCCCCTTGATGGCATGATTGGCGCCTTCGGTGCCCCCGCTTCCGAGAATGATCTCGTCCGGTTTTGCCCCTATAATATATGCCAGTTGTTGCCGTGCCTCTTCGAAGTATGATCGCGCATCCCTTCCCGCCCAATGAAGACTGGAGGGATTTCCGAACCGTTCATCTATGAGGGGTTTCACGAATTCTGCAACTGCCGGATGGACCGGCGTTGTAGCGTTATAGTCGAGGTAGACTCTTTTCACGGCTCCGGCTATTCGAAGGATACGTTGAGCGCTTTTACCGGGCAGACCTTCACGCATAGTTCACAGGCCACACAGTTCTCGTGGTCAAACATAACTTTCATAGTCTCCCTGTCTATCCAAAGGGCCTCCGGCGCACAGACGCTGGTGCAGACGCCACAGTGGACACACCGCTCTGCATCGCGATTGATATCCTGTTCTATGGACTCCGTATCGATATTGAGACTCCTCAAATATCCGATGCCCCGTTCGAAGTCCTCCTCGGAGCCTTCAATCTCCATCACCATAATCGATTCCGCTTTCGGCGAGATGTTCGCCCTGAGGATATTGAATACGAGATTATAGTCTTTCACCAGTCTATAGACGATCGGTTTGTCTATGGTGTTCCTCTTGAACCGCAGAATCATTCTTTTCTTCATTTCAGACCTCATCATATTGATTACGGGCAAAATGCGCGGTATCTTTTTTTTTTTTTTCTTTACTATCTCCACATCTCCCCATGCCCCGAGGCTTTCCCCCAGGATAATCAGGATGCCGGTGACTCCTGGAAAGGTCTTCCCTCTCTCGATGGCCATCGGGATATGGTCTTTCTTTTTTACAATATTACCCATGTAAGTTGCAAGCCCGTCGGCAAAAAGAGAAGATGCGCCTATGACGCAGACTGCGTCGGCCAGCCCGAAACTGAGGGACGGTCCCACCGTCCCCGAGGAGGTACAGACTCCGTAAGGTTCGGGTCTGCCCTTGAGTCTGATCCCTATCTTCTGACTGTAAAGCGAATCCTTTGCATAGATGAGCACGATGCGGTCAGTGGCAGTCCTCAGATAGACGTCGCCGCCGTTTTCGATGATGAACT
>CAYOYU010000041.1:0-323 GCA_964408265.1 uncultured Syntrophorhabdaceae bacterium | reverse complement strand
TTCCGCCATGGCTCCCGCAACAGTGGCCATGGCACCCACACCGATTTCCCGGGAGGCGCGAATCATCTCCTGCGCTATGACCGGAGCAAAAGGATCCGGTTCCAGGGGCATCAGACTCTCCCTGAATGCGGGCTTAACTTTGATATACTCCTCCAATTGGTGCCGGTAGAATATAACCCGGTCCTGTATATAATTCTTCAGGTCCCCGGCGGTACAACAGAAAAGATCCGTTTCCTTGTACTGCACCTCGTAGCAGTGCAGGTCGGATGGTCTCGTTATCCCCCGGTAAAACCTTTCTTCATACATGCTTCCTCACAGTACCG